>NZ_JACXXJ020000005.1:3205000-3505000 GCF_014926405.1 Agrobacterium vitis | reverse complement strand
CGGGATTGTTGAAGACCCAGTTATAGGGTTTGATGTCGACGCTTTCGAACAGGCCCGCCTTGGCATAGGGGTCTTGCGCCGCGATTTCCTTGGCCGCAGTAAGATTGTCGGCCTTGATCAGCAGCATCGAACCGCAGGGCTTGCCATCGCCATCCAGGAAAGGCCCCCCGATTTTCAACACCCCGTCGGCATTCAAACCGTTCAGCCACTCCACATGCGGCGGGCGGGTCGCCATTCGAAGGTCAAGATGGTTGGGCTTATCGGCGCAGATCACGGCAAACAGCATGGCTCGTCTCCTCAAAAATTATTCCGTGGTAATGGGGCGGGTCATCAGCGCATCAACCGCCCGGTCGATATCCAGCACACCATCGATGATGGCGGCAATGGCCTGGGTAATCGGCATGGCGATGCCGTGGTGTTCGGCAAGGCGGGCCGCGACGGCAGCGGCAAAGGCACCCTCGACCAAACCGCTGCTGCCAGGCTGGCTTTGCTCACCCTTGGCAAGCGCAATACCATAGCGCAGGTTGCGGGATTGATGGCTGGTGGCCGTCAGGACCAGATCGCCAAGGCCCGACAGGCCGCGCACCGTATCCGCCTTGCCGCCCATGGCAACGACCAGCCGTGACATTTCCGCAAGGCCACGCGAAATCAACGCCGCACGGGCTGATTCGCCCAATCCCCGGCCCTCGACAATGCCGCAAGCAATCGCCAGCACATTCTTCAACGCTCCGCCCAGTTGCACGCCAATCCGGTCATCGGCGGCATAAAGCCGGAATGTCCGGGTGGACAGCGTGCGGGCGAGTTCCTCCGCCATCTCAAGATTGTCAGCCGCCAGCGCCATCGCGGTCGGCAGGCCACGGGCGATGTCCATGGCAAAGCCTGGTCCTGACAGAACCGCGACGGGATGATGCGGCAATTTTTCTTCCAAAAGCTCGGTCAGCAGCCGGGAGCTTGCCCGGTCGATGCCCTTGGCACAGGTGACCACCATGGCCTCGGCGGAAAGATAGGGACCATAGGTCGATGCGGCATCTGCCTGCGCCTGCGAGGGCATGGCAAACAGCACAATATCGGCATCGGCTAGCGCATCCGGCTCAAAGGCGAATTCCAGCCCGAAAGGCAAGGCAACCCCCGGCAGAGCTGCGTCATGCATGCCATCGGCCCTGAGATCGGCCATCAAAGAAGGATCGCGGCCCAGCAAAGTGACATTGGACCGCCCTTCCAGCGCCATGACAGCCGCCAGCGCCGTGCCAAAGGCGCCGGCACCGATCACCGCAATGTGATGATGTCCACTCATGCTTTAGCGCCCCGTTTACCCGACCCAAGCAGCGTCGCCGCATTGGCGTCCAGCGGCCAGCGCGCGCGCGGCGAGACCGAAAGATCATCCGCCGGAAAACCATGGGCCAGCCGTTCCAGCCCGGCCCAGGCGATCATTGCCGCATTGTCGGTGCAGAGATGGTGCGGAGGGGCGATGAAGCGAAACCCGTGTCGTTCACATAAAGTCTGCAAGGCACCACGCAGCGCCTGATTGGCGGCCACACCACCAGCCACCACCAAAGCGGGCTTGGTCTCAAGGCCCGGATATTCCGTATTGAACCGCTCCAGCCCCCGGCCGATCCGATCGTCCATGGTGCGGGCGATGGCGCGCTGGAAAGAGGCGCAGATATCGGCGATATCGGACTGGCTGACCGGCGCTGCCGCCTGTGCCGCCTGCCGCACCGAGGTCTTCAGCCCGGAAAAGGAAAAATCCAGCCGCGCCTCACCCACCAGCGGTCGTGGAAAATTGAAGCGTTTTTCATTGCCATGAAGGGCGGCGCGCTCCACCGCCGGGCCACCCGGATAGGGCAGGCCAAGCAGCTTGGCGGTCTTGTCAAACGCCTCACCAAGCGCATCGTCGATGGTCGTGCCCCAGCGCTGGTAATCACCAACACCGCGCACCAGAACCAACTGGGTATGGCCACCGGAAACCAGCAGCATCAGGTAGGGAAAGGCGACATTATCCGTCAGCCGCGCCGTCAGCGCATGGCCTTCCAGATGGTTGATGGCGAAAAGCGGCTTTCCCGTCGCCCGGGCAATCGCCTTGCCGGTCATCAACCCGACGATCAGCCCGCCGATCAGGCCGGGACCGGCGGTGGCGGCGACCGCATCGATATCGCCCAGCCGCATATCAGCCTTGGCTAGCGCCTCTTCCACCAGCGTATCGAGTGCCTCGACATGGGCGCGGGCGGCGATTTCCGGCACGACGCCGCCATAAACGCTGTGCTCGTCCAATTGGCTCAAGACCACATCAGATACGATTTCGCCGCGTCCGTCGTCATGGCGCAGAACGATAGCGGCTGCGGTTTCATCGCAGCTGGTTTCGATGCCGAGAATCTTCAAAGGACCTGTCATGGGGGCTGAGTTGCGTCGATTTGATTGATTGCGAGGAGGAGCAAACATGGTTACGAGAACCTCCGGTAACAATGGATGACTTCGGATGCAAACGAAACCTTTCCGCATCGGCACACGCGGCAGCCCTTTAGCACTGGCCCAGGCCCATGAAACCCGCGAGCGTCTGGCCGAGGCCCACGGCCTTTCGCCTGATATGTTCGAGATCGTCGTCCTCTCGACCACCGGCGACCGCATTACCGACCGGTCTTTGGCTGAAATCGGCGGCAAGGGCCTGTTCACCCTGGAGCTGGAACAGCAATTGCTGTCCGGCGGGCTGGATTTTGCCGTGCATTCCTCCAAGGACATGCCAACGGCCCTTCCCGACGGGTTGGAGATTTCCGCCTATCTGCCACGGGAAGACATGCGCGATGCCTTTATTGGCCGCACGGCACCGAAACTGCTGGAGCTTGCCGAGGCCGCGGTCATCGGCTCGGCCTCGCTCCGGCGTCAAGCGCTGATTCGCAGGCTTCGGCCTGACCTTCAGGTCATCACCTATCGCGGCGCCGTGGAGACCCGGCTTCGCAAGCTGGCCGCAGGCGAGGTCGATGCCACGCTGCTGGCCGTGGCCGGCCTGAAGCGGCTCGACAAGGAAACCGTGATTACCCAATATCTCGACCTCGAAAGCTTTCCGCCTGCGCCGGCCCAAGGGGCGATCTGCATTGAGGCACGGGTCGATGACCGGCGCATCCAGGATCTTCTGGCTCCGATCAATCATCGCCCGACTTTTGACGCGGTTTCCTGTGAGCGTGCCTTTCTGGCGGCGCTCGACGGTTCCTGCCGCACGCCGATTGCCGGCTATGCGATATCGGATGGCGAAATGATCCGCCTGACCGGGACGATCCTGACACCGGATGGTCAGGTCTCGCATTCGGTCGAGGCTGAGGGCCGCTGCGCCGATGGCCTTGCGCTCGGCTGGTCGGCGGGCGAAAAGGTAAGAGACAAGGCCGGACCCGGCTTTTTCGAGGGATGGACCTGACACCATGCGCGTTCTGCTGACCCGGACCGAGACCGCAAGCCGCAAAACGGCAGACCGTCTCCGCGCCCTGGGTCACGAACCCGTGGTTCTGCCGCTGGCCCACGCCATACACCACGTCGATGATACACTTTCTGCCCTTTCCCAACCGCATGCAGCCCTGGCAGTCACCAGCAGCGAGGCGATCAGAAGCCTCGCATCTCATCGCGAGGCGCTTCGGGGCCATTTCGAAACCCCGCTGTTTGCCGTGGGTAAGGCGAGCGCCAGCACCGCACGAGCGCTTGGTTTTCGCAAGGTTCTGAGCGCCCGAGGCGATGGCGCCGCCTTGGCTGAACAGATTGCCGCCGCCCCAATCGCCTGGGCAAATCCCCTGCTTTATCTGGCCGGGCAGCCTCGCAAGCAGAGCCTGGAACACGGGTTGCGCCAGTCCTCCATTCCCTTTCGCGTTGTGGACGCCTATACTATGCGGGGGCTAACTTATCATGAGGACGACATCTGTGCCCGGCTCGAGCAAAAGGCGGTGGACGCTGTGCTATTGTATTCCGCCGAGACCGCCAGACGGTTTTTTGCCCTGCCTCTTTCCGGTAAAGCCGCCACTCTTTTCGCATCCGCACACATTTTCTGCCTAAGCGCCGATATTGCCGAAAACGTGGCAAAACCGTTCAGGAACAGGGTATCCATTGCCCCTCAGCCTCGTGAGGACGATCTGCTTTCTCTCCTGTAAAACCACAAGGCATGCGGCAAATGCGGGCAAGCCCCTTTCCTTCCAGACGATCCCTGACTAATTTCATTCCACACCCATTGAAAACGAGGTTGCCATGGTTTCCGGAAAACCCCCACGCCGCTCAAAAACGACCGAAGAGCCGGTGACCATCGACCTGACGGCAACGCCCGTTCAAGCGCCTGAGACCGGCAAACCGCTGGTGCCGGGTGACAAATCGGAGGAACAGGCCGTCAGCTCGGATCACACGCAATCGCCCGATCACGAGCAATCGCTGGACAAGGTAGACCAACCCAAGGAAAATCCTGTCGATCCCGTGGCAGAGCCGGAAAGCGCGCCGATCTCGCAGGCCGAGGACCTGAGGCGGGAGGATATCAACGCCGACGGAGCAAAGGTCTGGCCGGGCAAACCTGAGGACGCCCATTTTGGCGGTGAGACCTCGGCCTTTTCGCCCCCCCCGCCGGACGAGCCGGAACCACCGCTGATGGAAGCATCCGCTGAGGGCGAGGCATCCGCGCCACCCCCACGCGCCTCCTCTCCCACCATGTCAGGTTTCGTGGCCGCAGGCATTGTTGGCGGGCTGATCGCGCTGGTCGGCGCGGGCGCCCTGCAATATGCTGGCGTGATCCCCTCCACCGGTTCAGCAAAGGACGACAGTGCGGTCAGCAAACAGGTCGCAACCCTTGCCGCCGAGGTCGAGAGCCTCAAGGCAGGGAGCGCGAATGGTGCAGTCCCGGCAGATCTTTCCGGTCTCGAAAATCGGCTGTCACAGCTGGAAGCAGGCCAGCAGCAAACCGCCGTGGACCCCGCCGCCGTCAGCGACTTGCAGGCAAAGCTTGCCAGCGCCAACCAGGCAATCGACCAGCTGAAATCGGATATTGCCGGGCGGGTGGAAAAGCTCACCGAAAACCAGACGGAAGTCTCCGGCAAGGTGAGCGCCATTGAAACCAAGATCAACAAGCCGCGTGACGACATCGAAGTCGCCCGCGCCATTGCCGCCTCGGCTTTGAAGACCGCCGCAGACCGCGGCGGGCCGTTCCTGGCCGAGTTGCGCACGCTGGGCAGCATCGCACCGGAAGACACCGCCATTGCCGCTCTGGAGCCCTATGCGACCACGGGTGTCACGTCCCGTATCGAGCTGCAACGGCAATTCGGACCAGTTGCAGACAAGATCCTCTCGACCATCAATGCGCCTGCGGAAAGCGCCAATATCGGCGAGCGTCTCTGGGCCAGCGCCATGTCCGTGGTCAAGGTACGGCCAGTGGGCAATGTCGAAGGTGACAGCGCCTCGGCCATCGTTGCGCGCATTGAAGACAAGATCCGCAATGGCGACCTGAAGGGTGCGGCAGCCGAATGGGACAGCCTGCCGGAGGCAGGACGCAACGTCTCTGCCGAGTTCAAGAAGGCGCTCGACGCCCGTATTACCGTTGAAAACCAGGTTTCCGACGCGCTGGCCCGTGCCGTCGCCGGACGGCAAGGATAAGCATCATGATCCGTATCATCGTCTATATCCTGATCGTCCTGGCGCTTGGCTTCGGTTTTTCCTGGCTTGCCGATCGTCCGGGTGAGTTGCAGATTGTCTGGCAGGGCCAGCTGATTGAAATGAGCCTGACAGCGGCGGCGACCATGATCGTTGCCATCGTTGCGGTGGTAATGATCGGCTGGTGGCTGGTGCGCACGCTCTGGACCTCGCCGCATTCGATGCGCCGCTATTTCCGCGCCCGCAAGCGTGACCGAGGCTATCAGGCGATCTCGACCGGCCTGATCGCCGCAGGCGCTGGCAATGCCGCGCTGGCCCGGCGGATGAGCGCCCGCGCCCGTGGCCTGGTGCGTGCCGATCAGGAACCACTGATCATGGTGCTGGAGGCGCAGGCCGCCCTGATTGAGGGCAAGCATGACGATGCGCGGCGGATCTACGAGCAGATGGTCGCCGATCCCGAAACCCGTGAGCTTGGCCTGCGCGGCCTTTATGTGGAGGCAACGCGGCTAGGGGCGCATGAGGCTGCGCGGCAATATGCCGAAAGGGCTGCAGAGGATGCGCCTTATCTGCCCTGGGCCGCAAAGGCCGCTTTGGAATATCGCTGCCAGACCAGCGCCTGGAATGAGGCCATTCATCTTCTCGACCAGCAGCGCGTCGCAGGCGTCCTGGCCCGGGCGGAAGCCGACCGGCTGAAAGCCGTGCTGCTGACCGCAAAAGCCATGGACCAGCTGGACGGCGATCCGGCAGCGGCCCGCGACAATGCCATGAATGCGCTGAAACTGGCCAAGGATCTCGTGCCAGCCTCCGTGACCGCCGCCCGCGCCCTGCTGCGCGAGGATAATCTGCGCAAGGCCGGCTCCGTGCTGGAAACCGCCTGGAAGCTTGCCCCCCATCCCGACATCGCCAGCCTCTATGTGCGGGCGCGGGGTGGTGACGGCGCGGTTGATCGCCTGAAGCGGGCCGAGCGGCTGGAACAGGTCAAGCCCAACAATGTCTATTCGCTGCTGGTGGTTGCGGAAATGGCGCTCGAGGCGCGGGACTTCACCAAGGCACGCGCCAAGGCTGAAGCGGCAGCCCGGATGCAGGCCAGCGAACGGGTTTTCCTGCTGCTGGCCGATATCGAGGATGCCGAAACCGGCGACCAGGCCCGCATCCGCTACTGGATGGCGCAGGCTCTCAAAGCCCCCCGCGATCCCTCCTGGGTGGCCGATGGGCAGGTCTCGGAAAAATGGCTGCCCTATTCGCCCGTCAGCGGCAGGCTCGACGCCTTCGAATGGAAGATCCCCTATGCCCAGCTCTCCGGGCCGGTCGAAGACGGCACAGTGATCAGCGGTGCTGCCGCCTTGGCCGAATTGCCGCCGCTTGGACAGGGAGAGAAAAACGCATCCTCCATTCCGGCACGCAAGATCGACACGCTGCCGGAAAACACCGAGGCCGCAGCTGTAGCTCCCTCGTCCAGTCAGCCGCCTGCATCACCAAAGCCTGCGCCGAAAAGCCACGAGCCGGAGCCATTCTTCGGCGGCGCGCCGGATGATCCGGGCGTGCGCGATGCCAGCCGCAGTTCGGACGAGAAAACCCGGCTCAACCTGTTTTAAGGACCATTCATGCTGGAGCGCCTCAATACCTTTTTCCAAAGCTTTATCGCTGGCGAACAGGACAATGAATTCGACGGCAACGACACAAGGGTGCTGATTGTCGCCCTGTGTTTCCAGGTGATGGAAGCCGACGGAACCATCAGTGCCGCCGAACGGAAAAGCTTGAAGAAAAGCATCAAGGCTCATTACGATCTGGACCGCAGCAAGATCGACGCCTTGCTGGAGGCCGGCCAGCAGGCTGAAAGCGAGGCGGTTGACTATTACCGCTTCACCTCGGAATTGAAGCGCCGTCTCGATGAAAACCAGCGGCTGGAACTGGTCAGCGTGCTCTGGGACATCGTCTATGCCGATGGCATGCGCAACGAAATGGAAGATCATATCCTTTGGCGGGTCGCAGACCTGCTTGGCGTCTCGGACCGGGATCGGATTCTCGCTCGGCAAAAGGCGGCGGAGCGGGCCGGACAACAAGCGGATGGCCAGGCCGGAGACGAAGCAGTCGCCGGAGATGCGGATGCTTGATGATCCCGCGCGCCGTCCGGTCCTGGTTATCCTGCATCAGGAGCGATCCAGCGCCGGTCGTGTCGGCCAATTGCTGGTGGAAAAAGGCTTCCCCCTCGACATCCGCCGCCCGGTGCTCGGTGATCCACTGCCCAGCACACTGAGCGGTCACAGCGGTGCCGTGGTATTCGGCGGGCCGATGAGCGCCAACGACCCTGAGCGTTTCGTGCATGATGAGATCGACTGGCTGTCCGTGCCTCTGAAGGAGAACCGGCCCTATCTCGGCATTTGTCTCGGTGCGCAAATGCTGGCCCGGCATCTGGGTGCCAAGGTCAGGGGCCATGACCGGGAATTGGTCGAGATCGGCTGGTATCCGATCCAGCCGACCAATCATGGCCGGCTGCTGATGAAATGGCCGAAAATGGTCTATCATTTTCACCGCGAAGGGTTCGACCTGCCGCATGGCGCGACGCTGCTGGCCACCGGCGATATCTATCCCAACCAGGCGATCCGCTACGGCGAAAAAGCCTTCGGTATCCAATTTCATGCAGAACTGACGCGCGCGATGATGCAGCGCTGGGTGGTGCATGGCGCCTCACGCTTTTCCATGCCCAATGCACAGGCTGGCCGCGACCATCTGGAAGGACGCATGCTGTTCGATGCGCCGCTCAAAGCCTGGCTATCGGATTTTCTCGATCTGGTGTTTGCCGAGGAACACCAGCCTGCCAACCTGCGTCAAAACACCGATAAACAGCCAGCCTGATCGCAATCAGGTCTTGTCCGGGGCTTCCAGCGTGTCGATGGTGCGCAGTTTCGGAAAGGTCAGCGCCCAGATGATCGAGACCGCCAGCGTTCCGACGCCACCGACAACCACCGCTCCGACCGGTCCGATCAGATGCGCCATGGTACCGGCCCGGAACTCCCCCAGTTCGTTGGAAGCACCGATGAACACCGAATTGACGGCATTGACACGGCCACGCACCTGATCCGGCGTCCAGAGCGCCAGCAGCGTTTCGCGCACATAGACCGAGATCATGTCACCCGCGCCAAGCACAGCAAGGGCGATGGCTGAAATCCACCAGACTTTGGAAACACCAAAAACGATCGTTGCAATGCCGAAAATCGCAACACCGACAAACATTAGCAGTCCAGCCTTGTGGCGAATAGGAAAGGTTGCAAGGAAAGTTGCCATCAAGATCCCACCGATGCCGGGAGCAGAGCGCAAAATTCCAAGCCCGAGAGGTCCCATGGTCAGGATGTCAGATGCATAGATCGGCATCAGCGCCAGCGCGCCACCCAACAGGACTGCGAAAAGATCCAGTGAAATTGCCCCCAAAACCACTTTCTCATGGCGGATGAACTTAAATCCAGCCAGCAGATACGTCAGGGTCTTTGGTTCATTGGATGTTTTTTTCGCAGACTTTGGCACCAATATAATAAACAGCAGACCGGCAGCCATGAACGCAAGTGACACGCCATAAGCAACATTTGCCCCAAAACCATAAAGCAAGCCGCCTGCGACCGGCCCCAGGATGGACGCGATCTGCCAGGAAGATGCATTCCAGGCAAAGGAATTGGCGAGGTCCTTTTCAGGCACCATATTGGCCGCCAGGGATTGCACTGCGGGGCCCATAAAAGCCCGTTCAATGCCAAAAATCGTCATGATGATCAAAACGGGAAGGGGCGCAAAAGCGCTGTTGATCGTCATAACCAACAACAGGGCGACACAGGCCGCGCTCACACCCAAACAAATTGCGACGATCATCCGTCGATTGAAATGGTCCGCGACCGTCCCCGTCACAAGCACCAGCAACAGCGCCGGCAAGAACTGCACCAGCCCGATCAGGCCGAGATAGAGCGCATTGCCAGTGACCTCATACATCTGCCAACCCACCGCCACGCTGACGATCTGCATGGCAAAAGCGGCCAGGAAGCGTGCGAAGAAGAATTTCGTATAGGCGGAATGGCGAAAGGCGGCGAAACGATCTTCGGACTGGGAAATGGACATCAGCTATTTTCCTGGCCGGATGGGTCCGGCATTCTCTGCGCAACTTGCGTTAAACATGAATGGCGATAGCTGGCAAGGCGACACTTGCCCGTTTCGGCCTCAATGTCTACATGTCTGTCAACTGACAAATGGAGACAGACATGCTTGCCCTGTTGCAGACGATTGATCTCGCCCTCAATCTTTATACCTGGATCCTGATCGCCAGCGCGATCTTCTCGTGGCTCTATGCCTTTAACGTGATCAATTCCAGCAACCGCTTCGTCAACCAGATCGGCCTGTTTCTGTTCAACGTCACTGAACCGGCGCTACGCCCCATCCGCCGTATCATGCCCAATCTTGGCGGCATCGACATTTCGCCGATCATCCTGCTGCTGATCATCTTCTTCATCCGCTCGCTGATGTGGAACACGATTGCCCCCATGCTGCTGTGAGCCATTGCTATCGGCGTTTCGATGATCACATACGCCTTGCCGTCCGGCTGACGCCGAATGGCGGGCGCGACGGGATTGATGGTCTCGACGTCAATGCGAATGGCGAAGCCCACCTGAAAGTGCGGGTCAGCGACGTGCCGGAAAAGGGCCGTGCCAACAAGGCATTGATCGCCCTTCTGGCCAAGCGCCTCGGCGTGGCCAAATCCGCCGTCAGCCTGATATCAGGAGATACATCAAGACAAAAAATCCTCCGGATCGATGGCGACCCGGAGGATTTGATTGGTAGGCTGGAAACGATCACTGCCGCATGAGGCAAATCACGCTTCTTTCTTGGCGCGCTCAATCGATTCGACAATCAGCTTCTTGGCAACATTGACATCGCCCCAATCGCCGATCTTCACCCATTTGCCGGGTTCCAGATCCTTGTAATGCTCGAAGAAATGCTTGATCTGAGCCAGCGTGATTTCCGGCAGGTCAGTGTAATTCTGCACCTTATCATAGCGACGGGTCAGCTTGGGAACCGGCACCGCCAGGATCTTTTCGTCCATGCCGCCATCATCTTCCATCATCATCACGCCGATTGGGCGGACATTGATGACGCAGCCGGGCACCAGCGGACGGGTATTGCAGATCAACACGTCCAGCGGGTCGCCATCCAGGCACAGCGTATGCGGCACGAAACCGTAATTGCCGGGATAATGCATCGGCGTATAGAGAAAGCGGTCGACGATCAGCGTACCGGCTTCCTTGTCCATCTCATACTTGATCGGCTGGCCACCGACCGGCACCTCAACGATGACGTTGATATCTTCCGGCGGATTCTTGCCGATCGCAATCGCATCAATACGCATGTCTAACCCCATGGGATGGTTGAAATCCCGGGTGTCGTAAAGGGTTTCTTAAACCAAAGCAACCATTTGCGACAAGCGGCCCCAATAAAGGACGCAATCAAGGTAAACATTGCGGGCCTGCGCACCAGAGCCGATCAGGCCCAGACAAAGCCTAGCTTTTTCAAACTGACAGCGTCGAAATCCTCCATGCCCTCCACGCTGTCCGTGCCGCCATTCGAGCGGAAGAAATTGACGGCGCCCGCACAGTCCTCCAGGCACCAGACCACCAGTCCCCGGCAACCAAGCGATTTGAGCAGGCGGCGGCATTCGGTAAACAGCGTGAAACCCAGGCCAACGCCCTGGTATGCCGGCCGCATATAGATCTCGTAGATCTCGCCATCATAGGGAAGGCCCCTGGCCCGGTTGAGGCCGAGCGTCGCATATCCGGCAATCACCCCGCCGATATCGACCACCAGCACTGTCGCCGGACCATTGGTGGCCTTGCGCCACCATGTCTCGCCACGGCGTTCCATCATCCGGATCAAAGCCTGATGCGGGATAAGACCGCTATAGGTGGACTGCCAGGCTTCCCGATGCGCCTCGGAAAGCGCTCTCCCATCATCCGGCGCAGCCGGACGTACATCAATCGATAACGTCTTCATAACGTCACTCTCATCCGACTGGGGTGATGACAATCAGTGCGGGATCATTCCCGCTGGCAAGTCCGCCCCCTCCTCGTGCTTGCCCCACAACCACGGCTCAGATTAACGCTTTCTTAAACAATCAAGCAAGAGTGGTCCTTGCAAAATTCCAATGATCAAAATCATCTTGAAGGTCTATGCACAAAAAACCCCGGCCAATGGGCCGGGGTTGATGATCCTGCAGAAGCTAAAGGGTAGAAAACGGCAATCAAGCCTGGGCGACGCGGGCCTTGCCGAAGCGCTTACGGTCGTTGGCGTCCAGGTAGAACTTGCGCAGACGGATCGACTTCGGCGTCACTTCCATCAGCTCATCGTCCTGGATCCAGGAGAGCGCACGGTCCAGCGTCATGCGGATCGGCGGGGTCAGCTTCACGGCTTCGTCCTTACCGGCAGAGCGGATGTTGGTCAGCTGCTTGC
Organism: Agrobacterium vitis; assembly: GCF_014926405.1. Lineage (NCBI taxonomy): Bacteria > Pseudomonadati > Pseudomonadota > Alphaproteobacteria > Hyphomicrobiales > Rhizobiaceae > Gillisella > Gillisella vitis. The sequence goes on along the minus strand of NZ_JACXXJ020000005.1, from coordinate 3,492,919 downwards.
CCTTGAGAACGTTGACTTCCAGATCGTTGTCGCGCGAGTGAATGCCTACGATCATGCCCGCATAGACCTTTTCACCCGGCTCGATAATCATCGGGCCGCGATCTTCCAGGTTGAACATGGCATAGGCCACGGCTTCACCGGACTGGTTGGACAACAGAACGCCGTTGTTACGACCGCTGATTTCACCCTTGAACGGCTGGTAGTTATGGAACAGACGGTTCATGATCGCCGTACCACGGGTATCCGTCAGCAGTTCCGACTGGTAGCCGATCAGGCCACGAGTGGGCGCATAGAACACCAGACGAACGCGATTGCCGCCGGAAGGCCGCAGCTCGGTCATTTCAGCCTTGCGCTCGGACATTTTCTGCACGACGACGCCGGAATGCTCTTCATCAACGTCGATGACGACTTCTTCGATCGGCTCCATCAGAGTGCCGTTCTCGTCCTTGTGCATCACGACGCGCGGACGCGACACAGCCAGCTCGAAGCCTTCGCGGCGCATGGTTTCGATCAGAACGGCCAGCTGCAATTCGCCACGGCCAGACACGAAGAACGAATCCTTGCCTTCCGATTCTTCAATCTTCAGGGCAACATTGCCTTCGGCTTCCTTGAACAGGCGGTCGCGGATCACGCGGCTCGTGACCTTGTCACCTTCAGTGCCAGCCAGCGGGCTGTCATTGACGAGGAAGGACATGGTGACGGTCGGCGGATCGATCGGCTGGGCTTCCAGCGCTTCGGTCACGGACGGATCGCAGAAGGTATCGGCAACCGTACCCTTGGACAGACCGGCAATCGCCACGATGTCGCCAGCATGGGCTTCATCAATCGCGGTGCGCTCGATGCCGCGGAACGCGAGAATCTTGGAAATACGACCGGTTTCGATGATCTTGCCGTCCTGGCTCAGAACCTTGACCGACTGGTTCGGCTTGATCGAGCCGGAATGGATACGGCCAGTGATAACACGGCCGAGGAAGGGGTTGGCTTCCAGCAGCGTACCGATCATGCGGAACGCACCGTCTTCGTCGCCAACGCTTGGCTCAGGAACGTGCTGCAAAACCAGGTCCAGCAACGGGGCGAGGCCCTGATCCTTCGGGCCTTCAGGGGCGATATTCATCCAGCCATCACGACCGGAACCGTAGAGGATCGGAAAGTCGAGCTGCTCGTCGGTGGCGTCGAGGCTGGCGAACAGGTCGAAGACTTCGTTGATGACTTCTTCATGACGGCCATCGGGACGGTCAATCTTGTTGATCGCAACGATTGGGCGAAGACCAACCTTAAGCGCCTTGCCGACCACGAATTTGGTCTGCGGCATCGGGCCTTCCGAGGAGTCAACCAGAACGATAGCGCCGTCCACCATCGACAGGATACGCTCGACTTCGCCGCCGAAGTCGGCGTGGCCGGGGGTGTCTACGATGTTGACGCGAACGCCCTTCCATTCAACCGAGGTTGCCTTGGCGAGAATGGTGATGCCGCGCTCTTTTTCGAGGTCGTTGCTGTCCATGACGCGCTCTGCAACGCGCTGGTTTTCGCGGAACGAACCGGACTGTTTCAGAAGTTCGTCAACGAGGGTAGTTTTCCCATGGTCAACGTGCGCGATGATCGCGATATTGCGAATCTTCATGATTAGGATCTCTGATGGCTCTGGCGCGAAGTCCATGCCGGTGCCGTTGATGAAACCAAAGACCGCGCCTGTTACTTTGGGGCGCTCATAGCCTGTTTTTTGCATTTGCGAAAGAGGCAAAGCGTCTTGATGACGCTCTGCCGCATTTTCACCGCAGAATCAGGCGCTGCGCACCGGATCAAGCACGACCTTATAGAGCTCGTTGTCATCCCGGTCCATCAGGCGCACGGAGAGCTGTTCGCTCTGGCCATCGACATCGACGATGCCGAAGAACTGAAGACCCGCAGACGGCGGCAGGTTCTGGCCCTGCTCGGCGGTCGGCGCCTTGACGAACTTCAACTCTGGCCCGAAGGTCATGTCGAGATCGCTCGGTCCGAAAGTCCCTGCATGCAAGGGACCGGAGACGAACTCCCAGAACGGGTCAAAATCCTGAAAAGCCGCCTTGTCGGGATTGTAATAATGGGCGGCGGTGTAATGCACATCCGCCGTCAGCCAGACTGTATTGCGGATGCCTGTCGTCTTCATATGCCGCAGCAGTTCGGCAATCTCCAGCTCGCGGCCACGCGGCTCGCCATTATGGCCTTGCGCCACGGCTTCCGTGCCTTTCTTGTTGAGAAAGTCGTCCCAGACGACCAAGCCCAACGGCATATCGGCGGCGATGATCTTCCAGGTCGCCTTGGAATTGGTCAGTTCCCGCTTCAGCCAGGCCACCTGCTCGGCCCCCAGGATGCGCGATTCCGGCGTCTGGACCGTTTCCATGCCATCGTGATTGGAACCTCGATAGCTGCGCATGTCGAGGAAAAACACATCGACCAGCGGACCATGAGAAATCTTGCGGTAAACCCGGCCAGGCTCGGCAGGCGTATAGCGGATCGGCGTCATTTCATGGAAGGCGCGGGCGGCACGCGCCGACAGCAGAGCAATGGATTTTTCGCTATAGCGATTGTCGGCGGTCAAATCCTTGCCCGACGACCAGTTGTTCAGAACTTCATGGTCGTCCCACTGGTAATGGGTTGGACAGATTGCCGACAGTTCCAGCACGTTCTTGTCCATCATATTGTATTTCCACTGGCCGCGATATTCGTCCAGCGTTTCGGCCACCTTGCGCTTTTCATCGGTGACGACGACATTTTTCCATTTGGTGCCGTCCTTCAGATCGACCTCTTCCTTGAGGGGACCATCCGCATAAATGGTGTCACCGGAATGCAGGAAGAAATCCGGCTGATGCTTGGCCATCGTGGCATAGGTCTTCATGCCGGTTTCATCGATGCCCCAGCCCTGGCCCACCGTGTCACCCGACCAGACAAAGCGGACATCGCGCCTGGAGGCGGGTGCGGTGCGGAACCGGCCGGTGATTGGCTCGGAAACACTGTTGATATGGGAAAGATCAGCCGCCGTGAACCGATAGAAAATCTCCTGGTCGGCAGGCAGGTCCGCCAAAAGCCGCTTCACGGCATAATCGCTGTCCGGCAGGGCATTGAGGGCGGTGAGACGCACCGGATTGGCAAAGCTTTCGGTGGTGGAATATTCCATCATGATCCGCGAAGGGCGGTCTACCCGCGTCCAGATCATCCCGGAATTCAAATCGACATCACCGGATTGGACGCCGTGGGTGAAAACAGGGCGGTCCGCCGCCCGGGCATAAAACGGCAGCGCCAGACCGGACCCGGCAGCAAGCCCGGCAGCACTGGTGCCGAGCAGAAACGAACGGCGGCTCAGCGCCTTGAAGGATGTGGACATCAAACCTCTCCTTGGAAAACGACGCCGGTTGCATCGAACCGACGTCGGAGCCAAACAGAGAGACGTGTCAGGCGCTTAACCGCGCCGTGACAGTTTCATTAAATTTCCTGCAACAGCAGCCGAAGGGCTTATGCCGCAAGCCCGCGCTTCTTCAACATCGCTTCCGGGCTCGGCAACCGACCACGGAAGGCCTTGTAGGTTTCTTCCGGGTCCACTGCACCGCCGATGGCGTAGATATTGTCCTTCAGGCGCTCGGCCATATCAGCATTGAAGGCATTGCCGGTTTCCTCGAAAGCTTCGAAGGCATCGGCGTCCAGCACTTCCGACCACATGTAGGAATAGTAGCCAGCCGAATAGCCATCGCCGGAAAACACATGCTGGAAATGCGGCGTGGCATGACGCATGACGATGGAAGACGGCATGCCGATGTTTTGCAGAATCTCGGCTTGCACCGCCATCGGATCGGCCACTCGATCTTCCCGGGTGTGAAACGCCATATCGACCAGCGCCGAAGAGGTGAATTCGACCATATCGAACCCGGCATTGAAGGTTTGCGCTGCCAGAACCTTGTCGAGCAAGGCCTGTGGCATGGCCTCACCGGTCTGGTAATGCACGGCATAGGTTTTCAGGATATCCGGCACCGTCAACCAATGTTCATAGAGCTGCGAGGGCAGTTCCACAAAGTCACGCGATACGGCGGTACCCGACACGGACGGGTAAGTGACGTCAGACAGCATCCCATGCAGGGCATGGCCGAATTCATGAAACAGCGTGCGGGCATCGTCCAGCGACAGCAGAGCTGGCTTGCCTTCGGCAGGCTTGGCGAAATTGCAGACATTGTAGATGATCGGCAACTCACCCTGCGCACCGTTCTTCAGCGGCAGCTTGTGCTGCGATTGGAAGGAACTCATCCAGGCACCGGAGCGCTTCGAGGACCGGGCGAAATAATCGCCAAGAAACAGCGCCTTCACTGTCCCATCCGCCTCGCGGATTTCAAACACCCGTACATCGGGGTGATAGCCCTTCACATCGTTCAACGGCACGGCAGTGATGCCGAACAGCTTTTTTGCCACGGCAAAGCAGGCTTCGATGATTTTTTCCAGTTGCAGATAAGGCTTCAGTTCGGCTTCCGAAAAATTGAACCGTTCGGAGCGCAGCTTCTCGGCATAGAAACGCCAATCCCATGGCGCAACCGCGTGGTTCTTGCCATCCTTGGCAATCAGCTCCGCCAATTCCTGCTCTTCGATGGCCGCCTGGGCGACAGCGCGTTCCCAGACCTGCATCAGCAGGCCGTTCACTGCTTCCGGGGTCTTGGCCATGGTATTGTCGAGCTTCAGGGCGGCAAAATTCTTATAGCCCAACTGCTTGGCTTTTTCCGCCCGAAGCGTCAGGGTTTCGGTGACGATGGCGCGGTTGTCACGTTCACCACCGTTTTCACCACGCGCCACCCAGGCCTTGAAGGCTATTTCGCGCAGGTCGCGCCGCTCGGAAAAGGTCAGGAAGGGGACGATGACCGAGCGCGACAGCGTCACGGCATAGGCTTCCCCTTTGCCACGGGCTTGCGCGGCAGAGGCCATCGCATCCTTCAGAAAATCGGGGATGCCCGCCAGCTCGTCATCGCTGGTCAGCGGCAATGCCCAATCGGTCTCATCGCCCAGCACATTCTGGCCGAAATTGGCACCGAGGCTGGCCAGCCGCTCATTGATCGCCGCCAACCGCTCCTGTTCGGGCTTGGCGAGCTTGGCACCAGCCTTGACGAAGCCTTTCCAGTGCCGCTCCAGCACCCGGGTCTGCTCCAGCGTCAGGCCCAGGCTGTCGCGCTTTTCCCACAAGGCATCGACGCGGGCAAACAGCGCCGCATTCATGCTGATTTTTGAATAGTGGCGCGACATTTTCGGAGCAATCTCGCGCTCCAGCGCCTGGATGACCTTATTGGTATCGGCACCGGCCTTGTTCCAGAACAGCGCCGAGACCCGCGATAGGCCATCCCCGGCGATCTCCAGCGCAACGATGGTGTTGTCGAATGTCGGCTCCGACGGATAATTGGCGATGGTGTCGATATCAGCATCGTGTTCAGCCAGCGCCATGTCGAAAGCCGGGGCAAAATCCTCATCGCCAATGGCAGTGAAATTCGGCAGGCCATGCGGCCCATTCCATTCGGTGACGGTGGCAAAGGCACCGTTGGGGCCAAGATTACGGTCTGGAGATGTCATCACGAAGCAATCCTTCTCATCAATGACAAAGATATAGGCGATCACGCCCGTCATTGTCACCCCTGCGTCCCCCCTCTGTTGCGCGGGCGGGGGCATCCGTGGGATCTCCGATGGCAATGACCGGCGACCGCCCGAAGGATTTTCCATTTCAATTGCACCCCGGCTGGCTTACCAGTGATCCATGCACGTTGAATATGCCTCCGCCCCATGACGAAATCCGCCACGCCGCCGTCCCGGATGAGCGAGAACCGCACCTCCCTGCTTGGTGCGCTGCTGACCATGATCGGTCCGCTGTCCATGGCGATCTACACCCCCGCCATGCCGCAATTGGTCCATGCCTTTTCCACCACGGATGCGGCCATCAAGCTCAGCCTGTCACTCTATTTCGCGGGCTTTGCCTGCGCGCAATTGCTGTCCGGCCCGTGTTCGGATGCGTTCGGACGACGCAATGCAACGCTGGGCTTTCTGGGCATCTACCTGCTCGGTAGCCTGGCCGCCGCCTTTGCGCCCTCTGTCGAGCTCCTGCTGGCCGGGCGCATCATTCAGGGTATCGGTGCATCCGTCGGGGTCACGGTATCGCGCGCCATGGTCCGCGACCAATTCGTCGGGGAGCAGGCCTCTCGGATCATCAATATGATCGGCATCACGCTAGCCATCGGACCGGCCATGGGGCCGACCGTCGGCGGATTGGCGCTTGTCGCCTTCGGATGGCAATCGGTGTTTCTGCTGATGGTCGGGTTCGGGGCGATCAGTATCGTCACGGTCGCCATTCTTATGGCGGAAACGGCAGTGCCGGACCGGCAAATGATCCGCCCGGCACGGCTCATCGCCTCTTACGCAACCCTGATTGCCGACCGGCGGGTACTATGCTCGGCCTTGGTTCTGGGCGGCTGTGTCGGCGCACTCTATGCGCAATCGACCATGCTGCCTTTCGTTTTGATCAACAAGGTGGGGCTGTCGCCAGCGCAATTCGGTCTTGGCATGTTGATGCAGACCGGCTCCTATTTCGCCGGTTCAGTGGCGCTGCGGCTGGTATCGAGCCGTTTGCGGCCCGGTCAGGCGCTGCGCTTCGGGCTGACGCTGGCTGGTTGCGGCGGATTGCTGATCTTTTTGTCCACCCATCTGCTGACCCCGACTTATCTCTCCATCATGGGACCGGTCGCCGTCTGCTCTTTCGGCATGGCCTTCGTCATTCCCGACATCTCCACCGCAGGTCTGTTGCCACATCCAAAACTGGCGGGGTCGGCGGCGGCCCTGATGGGGTTCGTGCAGATGAGCTGCGGTTTCCTGGGCGGTCTTGCCGCTTCCTGGCTCGGCGATCCGCTGACAGCCTTCGGCACCATCATTCCCCTGATGGAATGGATGGCGATTGTCGCCTATGTCGGCTTCCTTCGTGCCTGGAAACAGGTCCAATAAAAAACCGCCGCCAGTCTCCCGGCGACGGTTTCAAATCTTTCAAATCCTATGATGACTTGCCGAGATTGCGCTTGGCCAGCGTGCGCAGACGGAGCGCATTGAGCTTAATGAAGCCCGCTGCATCCTTCTGATCATAGGCGCCCTGATCGTCTTCAAAGGTGACGAGCTGGTCGGAATAGAGCGACTTTGGCGATTCGCGGCCGATGACCATGACATTGCCCTTGTAAAGTTTCAGCGTCACTTCGCCTTCGACATGTTCCTGGCTCTTGTCGATCATCGCCTGCAACATTTCACGCTCCGGCGAGAACCAGAAGCCGTAGTAGATCAGCTCGGCATAGCGCGGCATCAGCTCATCCTTGAGATGAGCGGCGCCACGATCCAGCGTGATCGATTCGATCGCGCGGTGGGCGGTCAACAGGATGGTGCCGCCGGGGGTTTCGTAAACGCCACGGCTTTTCATGCCGACGAAACGGTTTTCAACCAGGTCCAGACGACCAATGCCGTTGTCACGGCCATAGGTGTTGAGTTCGGCCAGCAGCGTCGCCGGGCTCATGCGCACGCCGTTGATCGACACGGCATCGCCCTTTTCAAAACCGACCTTGATGACGGTCGCCTTATCGGGAGCAGCTTCCGGCGAAATGGTGCGCATATGCACATATTCCGGCGCTTCCTGAGACGGATCTTCCAGAACCTTGCCCTCGGAAGAAGAATGCAACAGGTTGGCATCAACGGAGAACGGCGCTTCGCCCTTCTTGTCCTTGGCGACCGGGATCTGGTTTGCTTCAGCAAAGGCCAGCAGATCGGTACGGCTCTTGAAAGCCCAGTCACGCCAAGGCGCGATGATCTTGATATCAGGGTTCAGCGCATAGGCCGAAAGCTCGAAGCGGACCTGGTCATTGCCCTTGCCGGTCGCGCCATGGGCAATGGCGTCAGCGCCGGTCTTCTTGGCAATCTCGATCAGATGCTTGGAAATCAGCGGCCGGGCAATCGAAGTGCCGAGCAGGTAGACGCCTTCATAGACGGCATTGGCGCGGAACATCGGGAAGACGAAATCGCGGACGAATTCCTCGCGGACATCCTCGATGAAGATTTCCTTGATGCCCAGCATTTCCGCTTTCTTGCGGGCCGGTTCCAGTTCTTCACCCTGGCCGAGGTCGGCGGTGAAGGTCACGACTTCAGCGCCGAGTTCGGTCTGGAGCCATTTCAGGATGATCGAGGTATCGAGACCGCCGGAATAGGCGAGAACGACCTTTTTGACGTCTTTCGGAAGTACCATGAGTGCGAAGTCCGTGTGTCTGGGCGAGGCCACTGAACCGGGCCCCCTCGGGTTGGAGGCACTTTTAGCCGGATTGGCGCGTCATGCAAGGGTGAAGCCCTCGGACAATGGCACAAGGCGAGCCAGCAAAGGGAAAGCCGGTCTGAAAACACCGGCCCGGATGTGAGTTGATATTTGACTTGGGCGCAGCAAGGCCCATATGCCGATGGTCAGCATTGCGACAATTCCACGGGTAATATCAAGCATTTCAGCCAGGAATTGCATAGAAACGTTAGAACTGGAGCGGTTCGCCATCCTCGATCAAGGACCGCTTTCAAACGATCAAAGGAGCAAGACATGACCGACATTCAATCGGTAATTGCCAAGGGCAAGGTCGCGGTCGTCACCGGGGCAGCCTCAGGCATCGGCCTTGCCGCCGCCAAGGCTTTCGCCAGCCAGGGCATGTGCGTCGTGCTCGCCGATCTCGGCGGAGACGCGCTTGCCAATGCACGCAGCGAAGTCGCCACTTTCTCGGAAAATCCGGAGAGCGATATCGTCGCCATCGAGACAGATGTCAGCAAGCTGGATGAGTTGGAAGCATTGGAGCGCGCCGTGCTTCAACGCTTCGGGCGTGTCCACCTGTTGATGAACAATGCCGGCATCCAGCCAGGCAGCAGCCTGTTCGGACCGATGGTCAACTGGGACAATGTGTTTGCCGTCAATCTGATGGGCGTCATCCATGGCACCAGGGTGTTCGGGCCTGATATGATCGCCCACAAGGACCCGGCCATCATCATCAATACCGGCTCCAAGCAGGGCATCACCACCCCGCCGGGCGATCCCGCCTATAATGTTGCCAAGGCCGGGGTCAAAGCGTTCACCGAGGCCTTGCAGCATGAACTGCGCAACACGCCGGACTGTAATGTCAGCGCCCACCTGCTGATCCCCGGCTTCGTCTTCACCGGTCTCACGGCTGGCGAGCGGACGACAAAGCCCGATGCGGCCTGGACGCCGGAACAGACGGTGGATTTCATGCTGGACAGCCTCAAACGCGGCGATTTCTATATTCTCTGCCCCGACAACGACGTGCAGCGGGCCGTGGATGAAAAGCGTATTGCCTGGGCTGCCGGTGACATCATCGAAAACCGTCCACCGCTGTCACGCTGGCACCCGGATTATGAAGAGGCCTTCAAGACACATCTGAAAGGCTGAATGGCCTTTATATGTTAAGCGTCAGGCCGTGACAGGTGGCTCTCGACATCTGCCACGGCCTGGCTAAATTTACGAGAATTCTATTTAAATTTCTCGTTATGCGTGTATAAACATCTCCATTCTTATGGAGGTGTTTCATGACAATTTTTTACGCCTGGGTTAATCCCGCATTTTTCGAAGGCAATCCTCTCGATCACACCTGGGTCACGACCTATGACAACAGGGTTACCCCCTATGCGACAATCGATGCAGTGACACAGGCCGGACAAACCTATTGGTATTGCTGGGGCGATTTTCACGCCACCGGCTCCACCGATGATTATCCAAACGGCCTGCTTGCCCAGCAGGACGGCAACACCGCCGTCGCCAGCTGCCTTGTCGAACCCAATGTCGAGGGGTCGCTTTCCAATTCACCGCCGAACGGAACCATTCTGGTCTATGGTGTGAATGGCGTTTGCCATCAGATTGCCAACCAGGTGCTGTATGCGACAAAAACGGCAACCACAGCGCCTTTGACCGTCAAGGGCGCAGCCGGATATGCCTTGAGTACCTTTCTCTATGGTACCTACGGCACCCGCAAGGCCGCATGGGCAAAGAAGATCGCCACCTGCACAGCGGGTGAGACCAGCGGAGCGATCCGGGAAGAGGATGCGATGAGCGACCTACCAGATGATTTTCTCGACCATGCTCGCCAGACACTCGGCGACCAGCCCGAAAAGCTGCAAAAACTGCTGGACTTGCGAGACACGGTCGCATCTTACATGGCAATGGAACTGCCAGGCACAGCAGCGCCTTCGATTGAGCTGATCAACGCCCGCAACCAGCACATGCTGGACCAGGCCGCGGACCTTCTCGGAGCAACCGATTTTGAAAAAGTCTTCGGCATTAACCCCGAAAAACGGGTGAAACTGGTTCATCCATCACAGCTGGAACCCACCAGAGAGCAAAAATAAGCCTCGCATCCGCTTGCTGAAAAGGGATCGCGGATCGTAACATGGCCCGCGAACCCTCTTCATATGCCATGCGAGATAGTCATGACCTTCATTCCGGGCCTGCCGACCCTTCTAGCCTTTACCGCCGCATGCCTGTTGCTGGCGGCAACGCCGGGGCCGGACATGACCCTCTCCATCAGCCGGGCATTGCGCGATGGCAAGGCGGCTGGGCTTGCCGTGCTGTTCGGCACCAATCTCGGAATTGCGGTCCATACGATGCTGGTGGCTTTCGGGGTATCCGCCCTGATCGTCGCTTCGCCGACGGCCTTTCTTATCTTGAAAAGCGGTGGGGCTGCTTATCTGGCCTGGCTCGCCTTTCAGGCAATCCGCCATGGCTCAAAATTCGTCGCCACGCCTGAAGCGGGCGCAAAGGGCAACGCGAAAGCCGCGTTTCTCAACGGGATCTGGGTCAATCTGCTCAACCCAAAGGTCATCATTTTCTTCATGACCTTCCTGCCGCAATTCGTCACCGCCCATGATCCTGATGTCACGGGCAAGCTGCTGTTCCTCGGTTTTTGGTTCATGCTGGTATCGCTACCCGTCACGGTCGCCATCGTGCTGGCCGCCGACAAACTGGCTGGCTGGCTGCAACAAAATCCGAAAGTGCTTAGGGGAATGGATTACACCTTTGCAGGCGTGTTTTCAGTCTTCGCCGCCAAGATCCTCATGACCCAGGCGCGATGATAGGGGCCACGATGAAACAAGCCAGATAACGCAGATCAATGAACGTGTTTGCGCGATTTTTCAGCGTCAATACGATCCTTGCGGGTGATGAAGAGCATGAAAAAGCCGATCATCAGGCCACCGACGGGCATGATCAACATTGTCAGAAATTGCTCTGTGCTCATGGCTTCAGACCTTTCAATATCTTCCGCGCTAACAAATGTAATGCCACAGACGCTAAAATGCAAATGGAACAGACAAGAGCAAGATTTCCGTTCGGACCATGGCCGCTATTGACTGTCGAGATGACAGGCGCAAAACCTCCAACGGCAAAAATCGCGATGGCAACGCCATTGATATAGGTTGCCGTTAGCTTGGTTCGTTCATTGCGAACGGCAATTTCCATCAATCGTCCTCGCCTTAATCATCCTCGCCATGGCCAACGATCATCATCGCCTCATAGGCCAGACGCTCGGTCTTGCGCATCCGTTCCGAGTCCGACTTCAACTGTCCGCAGGCCGCCAGAATATCGCGGCCACGCGGGGTGCGGATCGGTGAGGCATAGCCTGCCGAATTGATGAAATCGGCAAATTTCATGATCTGGTCCCAATCGGAACACTGGTAGTTGGTGCCCGGCCAGGGATTGAAGGGAATGAGGTTGATCTTGGACGGAATGCCCTTCAACAGCTGAATCAGACCCTTGGCATCCTCAAGACTGTCGTTCACATCCTTCAGCATCACATATTCGAAGGTAATCCGCCGGGCATTGGACAGGCCCGGATAATTGCGACAGGCTTCGATCAGGTCCTTCAGCGGATATTTCTTGTTGATCGGCACCAGCAGGTCGCGCAACTCGTCGCGCACCGCATGCAGCGAAATCGCCAGCATCACGCCGATTTCATCGCCGGTGCGGTAGATTTCCGGCACGACGCCGGAGGTGGAAAGCGTGATGCGGCGCTTTGATAGCGACAACCCATCACCATCCGAGGCAATCAGCAGGGCCTTTTTCACTTCCTCGAAATTATAAAGCGGCTCGCCCATGCCCATCATCACCATATTGGTGATCTTGCGGCCCTCATTCGGCACCATCGCGCCAACGGGCGCATCGCGGTCGGGAAAATCACCCAGCCGGTCGCGGGCCAGCAACAATTGCGATAACACTTCTTCCGCTGTCAGGTTGCGCACCAGCTTTTGCGTGCCGGTGTGACAGAAGGTGCAGGTCAGCGTGCAGCCCACTTGGCTGGAAACGCAGAGCGTCCCCCGGCCCTCTTCTGGAATATAGACGCATTCCACCTCCACCGGACGCCCGGCACCGCGCGGCGGATAGCGCAGCAACCACTTGCGGGTGCCATCATTGGAGACCTGTTCCTCGACGATTTCAGGCCGGGCGATGGTGAAATGCGCCTTGAGCTTCTCGCGCATGTCCTTGGCGACATTGGTCATCTGGTCGAAATCGGAGACGCCGCGCACATAGATCCAGTTCCACAACTGAGCGACGCGCATCCGCACCTGCTTGTCGGCCACGCCGATCTCGCGCAGCATGTCGCCCATTTCCTCACGGGTCTGGCCGATCAGGGTCGGCTTGGTGGCGCCTGTCATGGCGGCGGGCCGCGCCTGGGGCGTCCGCTCAATGATAATTTCCGTGGCAGCCATCGCTTAACCTCATCAAAACCAAGTGATCGACAGCCTAGCAGCCATAGAATGACGCGGGCCTTCGCACTCCATTTTTCAACTTTGCTGTGTGCAAGAAATCGATAACGCCCCATCATCAGCAGACAACGGCGCGGCAGCCTTCAAGACCGCATTTGCGGGGCCTTTATCATCAAAATGCCGCGACGTCATCCCAAAACGCAAAAAGGCCGGGAGACCCGGCCTTCGTCGCATCATGAAGCAAATATTATTTGCACTTTTCAATGCGTTTCAAGGCATCGGAAATACCCTGAAGCGAATAGGCGTAATTGGTTGGCGTGCCACGACCGGAAACGGCCTGGACGCTCATGGTCTTGCCGACCTTCATCGCGGCGACCAAAGCCGGCTCTTCGGCGGCGTTTTCCACCCAGGCAGCACTGTCTTTGGTAAACATCGTAAAGCTCTTGGCGTCGATCTTCACCGTCACCTTGGAACCGGTCTTCAGGGTGTAGCCCATCATCGCCTGCGGCTCGTAGGAAATGTTCTGGCCGGGACGCTGCGAGACGATGAAGAAAATATCGCCGTGATTGACAGAGGGCGGTTCCTTCGTGGTCGGCACCGACAGCACATAGCAGACCGTGCTATTGCCGGACTTGTAGGAATAAGCACCCCAAGCCTTGAACTGCTCGATCCGCGTCGGGCTTGGCGATTGCGCTGCGGCCACATCGGCGAATGCCAGCATGATTGCGACTGCGGTTGCGATTCTTTTTACAAACATTTTCTTCCTGCCGCTTTTTCGTCGGACGTCAAGACAAACAGTCTCGTGTCCAGCCTCGAAACCTCATTCAATTTGACTTAATTTTGGTTACCAAACCGTCAACGAGACACGAAATGCACAGCTTATAGCCGACAAATCCATGCTTCCAGTCAGTCCTTTTCCGAAAATAGTACAGATTGAAGGCACCGGCAGATCAACCGGCCCTCTGGTAGAACACAAGGAATCAGGCAGGAATTGGACTATGGCGCAAGAGACTGGCGCCATAGTTGAAAATGTCGCAATCAGCCCCGCTCAGCCTGCCCATGTGGTGCGCTTTTTCCCCCACCTTGCACCGGATCGCCGTCATCGGCCAAGACGGCATCGGCTGCATCGTAATGACGTTCCTTGATATGGCCATTGATCATCGCCAGCGCAGTCGTCAGCACGGCAATGTCGTCGGTAAAGCCGACAAAGGCCAGCATGTCGGGAATGGCATCAAACGGCAGGACGAAATAGCCAAGCGCCGCCAGCAGGATGCCCCGCACCCGAAGCGGCGTCTGCCGGTCCGTTGCGCAGTAGAAGGCGGCAATCACATCCCGGGAAAACGGGATGTGGCGAATGGCTTTGCGCATCTTCGGCCAGAAGGTACGGCTCAGCTTTTGCTCCTGCTTTTGCTGTTCGGCTTCATCGCCCGGCAGAAGAATTTCACCAATCTTCACGTCGTCCAGTTTCGCCTCGACCATGACCTGCCTCTTTCTCACTCTCCAACGTGGGGTGTGAACCCGGATATTGGCACTGATATGGGAATGGCGAGTGTTTCTGTCAAACGCGCCGCTTTGCGACCTGGTCCATGGCAGCTGCCAGCTTCAGATCATGCCCGGTCAATCCACCGACATCATGGGTGGTCAACCGCACATCGACACGCCTGTAAACATTGAACCATTCCGGATGATGGCCCATTTTTTCGGCAATGATGGCGCATTCCGTCATGAAGCCGAAGGCTTGGGCAAAATCGTCGAAGGAAAATTCCTTGGTGATCGCGTCGCCCTGTTCAGACAGGCTCCACCCATCCAGGTCGCGCAGAGCGCCTGGAATCGCCTCCGGCGCAAGTCGTTCATATCGCATGATCAATTCCAATCTGACCGCCGCAGCATATCACTCGCCCACATGGCGAGGAGCGCTCTTGAGACAAGCCATTAGAGCGCAAAAAGTTCCTTTGACGTCCGTTTTCAGATTTGGCTTATCCGTTCAGCGAATGCTCGGCATGTTCTGAAAAACTGACCTCTGAGCGCTCTTCATAGAGGGGGAAGATTTCCTCCTTCAGATAAGGGCCACCCCCCACCGATTCCTTGGAGGACATCAGCACGAATCTTGGAACGAAAAAGGGCGCGGTCTGGAAATTACCGCGCCCTGATAAATAATGAACAACGTCATCCAGTCTCGATGACTTCAGCCGCGCCAGTGTCACATGCGGCATGAACTTTCGGGGGTCGGGGGGCAGGCCCACGCGTTGGCAGATCCGCTCTATTTCGCCCTGAAGCGCCGTCATCTGCGGATGTGGCGTAACACCTGCCCAGATGGAATGCGGTTTCTTCGACCCGAAGGACCCGATGCCGTTCAGACTGAGCTGGAATTCCGGCCGGTCGATGCGATCCAACCTATCGACGATCTCATCGGCGGTGCGCCCGTCGATATCGCCTATGAACCGAAGGGTGATGTGGTAATTTTCCACATCGATCCATCGGGCTCCCGGAAGCCCGCCGCGCAGCAAAGACAGGCTCAAGGCCACGTTGCGCGGAATTTCGAGGGCAGTGAACAATCTCGGCATGGAGAGCTCCCCGAATCTTTTGCAGATGCTAACAACGAATCATGCTTGCAAAGGGTAAGCAAGTCGTTAATTCACCTTATCCTCCAAACCTTTCGCGAAACTCTGAACGGCGGGCAGCATGTGCTCGACCATCACCCCCACGCCCTTGGCGTTGGGATGCATGCCATCGCCCAGTTTCAACGTGGCATCAGTCACGACGCCCTCAAGGATAAAGGGATAGAGCGGAATTTTATATTTTTCAGCCAGGCGCTGATAGATCGGATTGAACCTTTTGGCGTAATCTGCGCCCATATTGGGTGGCGCGATCATGCCCACCAGCAGCACGCCAATCTTGCGGGCCTGCAATTTTTCGATGATCGCCGCCAGGTTTTTTTCACTCTCTTCCGGCGCAATACCGCGCAGCGCATCATTGGCGCCAAGTTCCAGGATAACGCCCTGCGTACCGTCAGGCACCGACCAGTCAACGCGCGCCAGCCCGCCTTCCGTGGTATCGCCGGACACGCCTGCATTGCCGATACTGACATTCATGCCCTTGTCATGCAGGGCTTTTTCCAGCTGGCTCGTCAAGGCCTCGTCGCCCTGAAGCTGATAGCCGGCCATCAGACTGTCACCAAGCCCGATCAATTGCACTTGCGCTTCCGCCACCGGCGTCTCTCCCGTCGCGTCCTCTGGCATGGACTGGTCAGCGAGAGGCTGGTCAGGCATGGACGGTTCCGCTGGCTGGCCTTGCGGAGCCTGTTCCTGAGCGACGCTCGGCAGGGCAAAACTACCGCCTGCAAGCAGGCTAGCCACCACTATGACGGCGAATTGAAGGGGGACAGGTTTAAAACCCATGATGGCTTTCCTAAATTCGCGTAGACGATCATGATGCCCGACCGGACATCGCCAAGGCGTTAAAGCCCTTGAACCTCATATAGGACGAAAACCGCGTGAGACAAACCATCATTCAGCTCAGAAAAGCCGATCTCACCCTTGGCAATGCCGCCGCCTCGGTCCACGTCCTCAAGGGTATGGACCTGGATATTTCAGAAGGCGAATCAATCGGCATCGTCGGCCCGTCCGGTTCGGGAAAATCAACGCTGCTGATGGTGCTGGCCGGGCTGGAACGGCTGGACAGCGGCGAAATCCACATCAACGGCACCGCGCTGCATGGCTTGAGCGAAGATGCACTCGCCGATTTTCGCGGTCGCAATATCGGCATTGTCTTTCAGTCCTTCCACCTGATCGCCAATATGACGGCGCTGGAAAATGTCGCCGTGCCGCTGGAACTGGCCAATGTCAAAAATCCTTTCGACATTGCCGCCCGCGAACTGCGCGCCGTCGGCCTTGGCGAGCGGCTCAGCCATTATCCCGGCCAATTGTCCGGTGGCGAACAGCAACGGGTCGCTATTGCCCGCGCCCTTGCCCCCTCGCCCGCCGTGGTGATTGCCGATGAGCCAACCGGCAACCTGGATGGTGCGACCGGACGCCAGATTGCCGACCTGCTGTTTGCCAAACAGGCCGAGCGCAAGACCACATTGGTTCTTGTCACCCACGATACCGCGCTGGCAGGTCGCTGCTCAAGACAGGTCCGCGTCCGCTCAGGCCAGATCGAGCCGGGCGATGAAGCGGGCAAAACACTTGCCGACGAGACCGTTTCGGCATGAGCGGATTTTTGCAACGTCTCAGAACCGCCTTGCGTCTCAGCGCCCGCGAAATGCGCGGCGGGTTTGGCGGATTTTATATTTTCCTGGCCTGCATTGCCCTCGGCACGGCAGCGATTGCCGCCGTCAATTCCGTCTCCACATCGATTACCCGGTCCATCGCCAGCCAAGGGCAGTCGCTGCTGGGCGGCGACATCCGGTTTGAGCTGAACAACCGGGAGGCCAATGCGGCGGAGAGTGCCTTCCTACAGGGGCTCGGCACCGTCTCAGCCTCCACTGGCCTGCGCTCCATGGCGCGGTTGCCGGATGGGTCCGATCAGTCTCTGGCCGAAATCAAGGCCGTGGATGGCGCCTATCCACTCTATGGCACTTTCGTCGCCACGCCGGACCAGCCCTTGGCTGACCTCCTGACAAAAACCGGTGACGCTTATGGTGCAGTCGCAGCCCCTTTGCTGCTCGATCGGCTAGGGATAAAGATCGGCGATAGCCTGCTGGTCGGCTCCGCCCGGCTGGTGATTACCGGCACCATCACCACCGAGCCCGATGCCATTTCGGAAGGCTTCGGCTTTGCGCCGCGCATCATCACCAGCCGCGAAGCGCTTGCCGCCTCCGGCTTGATCCAGACCGGCAGCCTTGTCGAACAGGTCTACAAAATCAAGCTGAACCCTGGCGGTCCGTCGCTCGCGGCCATTCAGGATCAGGCAAAGCAGCAATTTCCCGATGCAGGCTGGTCGATCCGTACCAGCGACCGGGCAGCCCCCAATCTGACCGAAAACATCACCCGGTTTTCGCAATTCCTGACACTTGTCGGGCTGACGGCGTTGATCGTTGGCGGCGTCGGCGTCGCCAATGCGGTGCGCGCCTTTCTCGACAGCAAGCGCAGCGTCATTGCCACGCTGAAATGCCTGGGCGCACCGGCTTCCGTCGTCGTCATGGTCTATCTGTTCCAGATCCTGATGGTCGCCAGCATCGGCATTGCGCTGGGCCTTGCCATTGGTGCCATCGCCCCCTGGATTGCCAGCTATTATCTCGCGCAATTCCTGCCGATCCAGGCGGATTTTGCCATTTACCCGCGCTCCCTGCTGCTGGCTCTGCTGTTTGGCGGGCTGACAACGCTGGCTTTTGCCGTCATGCCGCTCGGCCACGCGCGGCAAGTCCCGGCTACAGCGCTGTTTCGCGAGCAGGGTTTTGAGACCCGCCGCCTGCCCTCCTGGCCTTACGTGCTGGTGGCGGGGCTGGCGATCCTCGCCCTTGCCGCACTGGCCATTTTTACCGCCTATGACCGGCGTCTGGCGATATTCTTCCTGATTGCCATGGCCGCCAGCTTCGTGGTGCTGCGGCTGGTCGCTTATGGCGTTGCCGCACTCGCCCGGAAAAGCCCTCGGCTTCCCTCGCCTGCGCTGCGGCTGGCGGTCGGCAATATCCATCGGCCCGGGGCGCTGACGCCCTCGGTCATTCTGTCGCTTGGCCTTGGCTTAGCACTTCTGGTGACACTGTCGATGATCGACGGCAATCTGCGGCGCAATCTCACGGGTGCGCTCTCTGAAAAAGCCCCTAATTTCTTCTTTGTCGATATCCAGCGCGACCAGCTCGACAGTTTCCGTCAGATCATTGCCCGTGAGGCACCCCAGGGGCAAGTCGTCGAAGTGCCGATGTTGCGCGGACGAATCACCGCCTTCAATGGTCAGGACGTGGCCAAGATGAACGTGCCACCGCAGGGCCGATGGGTCCTGCGCGGCGACCGGGG
The DNA here is from genome assembly GCF_014926405.1 of Agrobacterium vitis. Lineage (NCBI taxonomy): Bacteria > Pseudomonadati > Pseudomonadota > Alphaproteobacteria > Hyphomicrobiales > Rhizobiaceae > Gillisella > Gillisella vitis. The sequence continues at coordinate 3,474,203 of NZ_JACXXJ020000005.1, read as the reverse complement.
CATTACCTATGCCACCGACCTGCCGAAAAACGCCACAGTGACCGAGGGGCAATGGTGGACACCGGATTACAAGGGTGAACCGCTGGTGTCTTTCTCAGCCCAGGAAGCAGGCGAACTGGGCCTGAAGCTCGGCGATACAGTAACGGTCAATGTGCTGGGCCGCACCATCACCGCGAAAATCGCCAATTTCCGCAAGGTGGACTGGCAATCCCTGTCGATCAATTTTGTCATGGTGTTTTCGCCCAATACCTTTGCCGGTGCACCCCATGCCTGGATCGCCACCCTGACCGAGCCATCGGCTAGCCCGCAGCAGGAGGCAAGCATCCTGCGCGCCGTCACCAAGGCCTATCCCACCATTACCAGCGTCCGGGTGAAGGATGCGCTGGACATGGTCAATTCGCTGGTTGGCCAGTTGGCCGTCGCCATCCGGGCCGCCGCCGCCATCGCCCTGATTTCCTCCGTTCTGGTGCTGTCAGGCGCGCTTGCGGCAGGCAATCGGGGTCGCACCCATGATGCGGTGGTGCTGAAAACGCTTGGAGCGACCCGCCCGATGCTGATCCGCGCCTTCACCTATGAATATCTGCTGCTTGGCCTTGCCACGGCGATTTTTGCGCTGCTGGCCGGAAGCGTTGCGGGTTGGTATGTGGTCAGCCAGATCATGAAACTGCCCGCCAGCTTCCTGCCCGGGGTCGCCGTTTCCACCGTCGCGCTGGCGCTGGTCACGACGATCGGCATCGGCCTTGCCGGAACATGGCGGGTTCTGGGCCAGAAGGCCGCGCCGGTTCTGCGGGAACTCTGACAGGGATGCGGCCTTGGCCGTTAACCGAACTGAATGACCAGAGGCCACATTACCGAGGTTTAACGCAAAAGCCCTTGTTCTATAGCGTTATTGCTCCCATATTGACGCTACGCATGCTGGAGCCCCGCAGCGGCGCTTGGGACACTGTCCCGCACCGTGAACAATCCGGGGCTTAATGAGAGGAAACCATGTCTGATTTTCGCAATTATCAGGCGCGTACTGGGGTAGGTTCGGCCGAGATGATCGACCAGGGCCTGCGCAGCTACATGCTGAAGGTCTATAACCTGATGGGTCTTGGACTGGCGATTACCGGCGTTGCGGCTTACGTGATCGCCATGCTTGCCACCACGACCGACCCATCCCAGGCTGTCGGACAGTTCGGCAACGGCATCATGCTGACCAGCCTTGGCGCTGCCATTTATGGCAGCCCGCTGAAGTGGGTGATCATGCTGGCTCCTATCGGCCTGGTATTTTTCCTGAGCTTTAAGATCCAGTCGATGAGCGTATCGGCGGCCCGCACCACCTTTCTGGTCTATGCCGGTCTGGTGGGCCTGTCGCTGTCGTCGATCCTGCTGATCTATACCGGCCAGAGCGTGGTGCAGACCTTCTTCGTTACGGCTGCCTCGTTCGGCGCGCTGTCGCTCTATGGCTACACCACCAAGCGTAGCCTGAGCGCGATGGGTTCGTTCCTGATCATGGGTCTGTTCGGTCTGATCATCGCCTCGCTGGTCAACATCTTCCTTCAGTCTTCAGCGCTGGCCTTTGCTGTTTCGGCTATCGGTGTTGTGATCTTCGCAGGCCTGACCGCCTACGACACGCAGAAGATCAAGGAAATGTATTTCGAGCAGGATGGTGCCGATACGGCTGGCCGCAAGGCTATCCTGGGTGCGCTGACCCTTTACCTCGACTTCATCAACCTGTTCCTGTTCATGCTTCGCTTCATGGGCGACCGTCGCTAACGCGGCGGATACCAGCAACAGGATCACATCAGGGCGGCCTTCGGGCCGCCCTTTCTCATGCGCCATCTTGCCGTAAGCGCCTGGCTATGCAAGACCGAATCTACACTGTTTCTCAGCGTAGAAAGTCCATACCCGTGCAAATCCGCGCAGCCATTCCAGCCGACATCCCCAGCATCACTGAGATTTACCGGCATGCCATTCTGACAGGAAAGGCCAGCTATGAAATCACGCCACCCGACGAGGCCGAGATGGCACAGCGGATGGAAATGATTGCCTCTCAATCCTATCCTTATATCGTCGCGGAGGATGGTGACGGCGGTCTGCTCGGCTATGCCTATGCCTCGGCCTTTCGCACTCGGCCCGCCTATCGCTGGCTGGTGGAGGATTCGATTTATCTGGCAGAGGCCGCCCAAGGCAAGGGGATTGGCAAGGCGCTATTGGCCGATCTGGTCGCGCAATGCACGGCACTGGGTTTCCGGCAGATGATCGCGGTAATCGGCGGCGCTAATCCCGCATCAATCGGCGTCCATCGCAGCCTGGACTTTACCCATGCCGGTGGTATCAATGGCTCCGGCTTCAAGCACGGAACCTGGCTCGACACCGTTTTCATGCAACGCGCGCTCGGCGAGGGCAACCAAACACTGCCCGACGAAAAATCCTATCCCGGCAGCCTGTTCAAAGGGTGAGGACGCTCTATTCGACCAATTTTAAAACCTTGTCGAACACTTTCAGCACCTGCCGCAAATCATGGCCACGCTTCAAAATCATGCCATGGGTATTGACCACCGAAAAGGCCCCCTGCTTTGCCGCAAGCTTCGGATTTTTCTCGATCCGATACAAAGGCATCTCACCGGAGCGCTTGAAAACGGAAAACACCGCCTTGTCTTTCAGGTGGTCGAGCGCGTAATCGCGCCACTCCCCTTCCCCAACCATTCGGCCATAGACCCATAGGATCGCATCCAATTCCGTACGATGAAAAGTGACCGGTAGCGGATCAAGATTCTGCTTGTAATCCCTAAGATCCACCACGGGAGCAGGTCTGTTGCCCGGGCGCTGGCCAGTTTCAGGAGTGACGGGCGGGACTTCACGAGGTAAATCCGGCTGATCGGTCATTGGGGCTCCTTCGTGCTTTTCATGACAAGCCGGTGACAGTTTGCCTGACAGGCATCAAATTGCAAGAGCGTAACTGCGTAAGCGGTTTGCGCCAAAAAGCTCAACCTGTACAATTTCGGAAGGTTTTTTTCCTTCGCCGTATTTCGGTCAAAACAGCGCCCCAATTGCAGACGAGATTGCACCGTCTTCAGTTGACGCGTCAGCGTCAAGGGTCCGGTCTGGCGCATTGACCCCTTACCCCCAGCCCCCCAATGTTCCCGGCCGGACCCGCTGAAGACATAATATTGTATGTGAGACCTGTCGGTACGCCATGCGCAGACTGTTTGCCAATCAGGGATTGAGCTGCTTAGCGTTCTCATTTCCTGCGGATTGAGCCATCACCATCGCTGCGCCGACGATACGGCCGGGCTCTCCATTTTGCGTCGAAGACTGAAGCAAGACTGCAAATCCATCACAATCATTGCTGCGCAGAACCTTGGATGGCAGGGTCAGTTTCAAACTATCGCCATGCCACATGCCGACAGATTGAATGTCGCTGACGCTGTTCCAATAGGTCATGCGCTGACCCTTGTTTTCACCCTTCAGGACCTCGACATCTTTTCGACGCTTGAAATAGACGACGATCACATCAGCGCGGCCTTGGCCATTGCCGATTGACACAGACAGTGCGTCGCCTTGAATGGCCGCGTCAACCTTGACTGACAATCCATTGCCGCTGGCCCGCAGCCCATCCAGTTTTCCCGAAAGCGTCGCCGCATCGGTACCCTTCATCTGCATCGTTCCATTGACCACAGCCTGGGGCGTATAGACCCCGCTCCTACCGAAGCTTCGTGCATAGGCATATTGGCGGGCGGTATTGCCAGGGGAGCCGAGCGTATCGGTCCAACCACGGTAGTTCCAGTAATCGACATGGTAGGCCAATGCGATCACATCAGGTTGTTTGGCGAGCGCTTCAAAGGCACGGTCGGCGGGTGGGCAAGACACACAGCCCTGCGAGGTAAAAAGCTCGACAACCCCCTTCGGCGAACGCACGTCCTCAGCCTTGACGACTGAGGCACCTGCCAAGCACATCATCAGGCCCATAAGGAGGCCTTTTACAGGGATTGCCGTAACCTTCATCGGAAACCATCGATACTGCCCCATTCTTCAACCCTCCCCTTTATTCAACCCTTAAAGCCCGGCCACAATAGCACGGCATCGCGCCGATGATCGCAGTCTAAGCGTCTCGAGCCGCCAATCCGATGTTACTCGGACCCGCCCCCCTTTGCAGCCGGTCCTTGCAGCCAGCCCGGCTTACGCTGTCCATACTGCATAAACATGTCAAAGCAATTTAAACCGGTCACATGAACCTGGTCTTAAGCCCCGCCACATCACCGATCTGTCTGCTCATGGTCGAGAGGATAAACAGGACCCGCTTCAACACCAAGTCACGTTGGGGTGAGAGCAACCTTGAAGCGAAGAGAAAACAAAAAAAGCCGCCGGCATTTGCGCCAGCGGCTGTTATTTTCAATAGGAATTGACCGGATTAAGCGGCCAGATCGCGCAGAACGGTCTGCAAGATGCCACCGTTATTCACATAGGTCACTTCGTCAAGCGTATCGATGCGGCAGATCAGCGGCAGATCCTTTACCGTACCATCGGCATAGGTGATCTTGGCGATCTTCTTCTCGCGTGGCTTGATCTCGCCTTCGAGGCCTTCGATCGTCACGGTTTCGTCGCCCTTCAGGTTGAGGCTGGCCCAGGTGGTGCCGTCCTCGAAGCAGAAAGGTACGATGCCCATGCCGACCAGGTTGGAGCGGTGAATACGCTCGAACGACTGGGCGATCACGGCGCGTACGCCGAGCAGGTTGGTGCCCTTGGCAGCCCAGTCACGCGAGGAACCGTTGCCGTATTCGACGCCTGCAAAGATCACCAGCGGAACGCCCTCGGCCTTGTACTGCATGGCCGCATCGTAAATCGACATCTCTTCCTTGGACGGATAATGGATGGTGTAGCCACCTTCCTTGCCGTTCGGGCCGAGCATGTGGTTGCGGATACGGATATTGGCGAAGGTACCGCGCATCATCACTTCGTGATTGCCGCGACGGGTGCCGTACTGGTTGAAGTCCGCCACGCCAACGCCATGGTCCAGCAGATAAGCACCAGCAGGCGACGCCGCCTTGATGGAGCCAGCCGGCGAGATATGGTCGGTGGTGATCTTGTCGCCGAACAGACCCAATACGCGAGCATTGGTGATGTTCTTGAGACCGGAGCCGCTCTTGCCCATGCCCACGAAGTAAGGCGGGTTCTGAACATAGGTGGAGTTGTCGTCCCAGGCATAGGTCTGGCCAGCCGGAATCTGAACGGCCTGCCAGTTTTCATCGCCCTTGAACACGTCGGCATATTTGCTTTCATACAGCTCGCGGGTGACGTATTTCAGGATGAATTCCTGGATTTCCTTCGAGGTTGGCCAGATATCCCTAAGGAACACTGGATTGCCGTTCTGATCTTCGCCCAGAGGCTCGGTGGTCAGATCCTTCTGGACCGAACCGGCCAGCGCGTAAGCAACAACCAGTGGCGGAGAGGCCAGATAGTTGGCCTGAACGTCCGGCGAGATACGGCCTTCAAAGTTACGGTTGCCCGACAACACGCCAGCGGTGATCAGGCCCTTGTCGTTGATGGTCTTGGAGATCGGCGCTGGCAGCGGGCCAGAGTTGCCGATGCAGGTGGTGCAGCCGAAACCAACGAGGTTGAAGCCGAGTGCATCCAGAGACACTTGCAGACCAGACTTGGACAGGTATTCACCAACAACCTGGCTTCCAGGTGCCAGCGAGGTCTTGACCCAAGGCTTGGACTTCAGACCCTTGGCAACAGCATTGCGGGCCAGAAGGCCAGCGGCAATCAACACGCTCGGGTTGGAGGTGTTGGTGCAGGAGGTGATAGCGGCAATCGCCACATCGCCATGACCGAGGTCGAAGTCAGTGCCTTCAACAGCGTAGCGATTGGTCAGCTGGCCAGGCTTCTTATAGTCGCCTTCCAGCGCCGTTGCGAAGTTTGGCGCAATCGTTTCCAAGGCCAGACGGCCTTCCGGACGCTTTGGACCGGCCATGGACGGCACAACATCGCTGAGTTCGAGTTCGAGCGTGTCGGTGAAGACCAGATCCGAGCCGTCGCCATCGCGCCACATGCCCTGCGCCTTGGAATAGGCTTCGACCAGTGCAATCCGGTCCTTGGTGCGGCCAGACATGGTGAGGTAGTTGATGGTTTCGCCGTCAACCGGGAAGAAGCCGCAGGTCGCGCCATATTCCGGGCCCATGTTGCCAATGGTTGCACGGTCGGCCAGCGACATCGAATCCAGGCCGGGGCCGAAGAATTCAACGAACTTGGAGACAACGCCCTTCTTGCGCAGCATCTGCACAACGGTCAGCACGAGGTCGGTGGCGGTGACGCCTTCCTTGACCTTGCCGGTCAGCTTGAAGCCGATGACTTCAGGCAGAAGCATGGAAACCGGCTGGCCGAGCATGGCCGCTTCGGCTTCGATACCACCCACGCCCCAGCCCAGAACGCCCAGACCGTTGATCATGGTCGTGTGGCTGTCGGTGCCAACGCAGGTGTCGGGATAAGCGGTGGTTTCGCCGTCTTCGTCCTTGGTCCAGACCGTCTGGCCGAGATATTCAAGGTTAACCTGGTGACAGATGCCGGTGCCAGGAGGAACAACGCGGAAATTCTTGAACGCCTGCTGGCCCCACTTGAGGAAGCGGTAACGCTCGCCGTTGCGCTCATATTCCAGCTCAACGTTGCGGGCAAAAGCGGTTGGCGTGCCGAATTCATCGACGATAACCGAGTGGTCGATCACGAGGTCAACGGGAACCAGCGGGTTGATCTTTTCCGGATCACCACCCAGCGACACCATGGCATCGCGCATGGCGGCCAGATCGACCACGGCGGGAACGCCGGTGAAGTCCTGCATCAGCACGCGGGCCGGACGATAGGCGATTTCGTTTTCAGCCGTGCCCTTGTCAACGAGCCAGGCGGCGACGTTTTCAATGTCGGCCTTGGTGACGGAGCGGCCGTCTTCGTTGCGCAGCAGGTTTTCCAGCAGCACCTTCATGGAATAAGGCAGCTTGGAGACGCCGGTCAGGCCATTGGCCTCGGCCTTGGGGATACTGTAATAGACATAATCCTTGCCATCGACGGAAAGCGTCGACCGGCAATTGAAACTGTCAAGCGATTTGGACACGGATAGAACCCCGCTGATACTGATAGCCAACACATACGTGCGGACGCCTATGCACTACATGCACATCAGGATGCGGGTGCGACCATTTCCGCTGTCCGCCCGTGAAAATCGCTTTACGCAACATTCAAGTTCGGCGCTAGGATGATGGACACGCCGGTCGCTGGCGTGGTTGCAGGTCTTATAGAGAATTTCCAAGAACTGTTCCAGAGTGTAGAAGGCCAAATGGCACAATTTTTTAAAGGCGATAAGCTTTGCTAAACAAAGGGGAAATCACCCGGCTAAATGCCCTGGAACTGGCCGCAAAACGCGGGGAAGATCTGCTGTTTCGCAACGTCTCATTCACGCTGTCATCTGGCGAAGCGCTTGTCCTGACCGGTCGCAACGGATCGGGAAAATCCACCTTGCTGCGGGTCATTGCCGGCTTCATCCGGCCAGAGCGCGGCTCCGTCCTGTTCGAATCACCCGGCACCGAGCCACGACCACCCCGCGAGGTCAGTCACTATCTCGGCCATCGCAACGGCATGAAGGCGGAACTGACGGTGACTGAAAATCTGGAATTCTGGAAGACCTTTCTCGGACAGGCCCAAGGCGGTTCGGGTGTCTCCATCGAAGAGGCCGCCGATCAGGTCGGCCTGGGCGGCATCACCCACCTGCCCTATGGCTATCTTTCTGCCGGGCAGCAGCGGCGCTTTGCCATGGCCCGGCTGCTGGTCTCCTACCGGCCGATCTGGATTCTCGATGAGCCGACAGCGGCACTGGACGTGAAGGCCGATGAGATGTTTTCAAGCCTGATCCGCGCCCATCTGGCCCAAGGCGGCATGGTGCTGGCCGCCACCCACCAGCCACTGGGCCTGGAAAGCCCGAAACAGTTGGAAATGAAGGGCTTCGACTACGGCGATCTGGAGGATGCTGCGTGATCGCTCTTTTTCTGCGCGACCTGAAGCTGTCGGTCAGGGCGGGCGGCGGCGCGCTGATCGGCGTGCTGTTCTTCCTGACCGTGGTGGCCGTCATTCCCTTTGGCGTCGGACCGGATATGAATCTGCTGGCCCGCATCGGTCCTGCCATTGTCTGGATCGGCGCGCTGCTGTCGGCGCTGCTTGGCCTCGATCGGCTATTTCAGGCCGACCGTGATGACGGTTCGCTGGATCTGCTCCTGATGCAGGAGACACCGCTGGTGCTGACCGTCTTCGTCAAATGCCTGGCCCATTGGACGGCGACCAGCCTGCCGCTGGTGATCGCTTCGCCGCTGCTGGGTCTGTTCATGAATATGAGCGAAATGGCCATCGGGGCGGTGATGTTGACGCTGCTGGTTGGCTCTCCTGCGCTAACCTTCATCGGCGCTGCCGGAGCGGCCGTTGCCGTGGCCCTGCCGCGCGGCGGGCTGCTGGTATCGATCCTGGTTCTGCCACTGGCCATTCCGGTGCTGATTTTCGGTGTCAGCGCCTCCTATGCGGCTGTAGAAGACCCGGCTCCTTTCCTGCCGCCCTTTCTGTTTTTATCGGCACTTACTTTATTCTTCGCAGTCATCGGGCCATCGGCAGCCGCATTGGCGCTTAGAAACACATCGGATTGATCGTTCTTGATCCCCTGCAATTGATTGCGATCAATTGCAGCAACACCATCCTCAGGGTAGAAAGCAGCATGACCGACAATAGCCTTGCTTCGACCAAGCTTACTGCCCGATTAAACGCGCTGGCCAATCCGACCCGGTTTCTGGCACTGGTGGCGCGTGTCCTGCCATGGATGGCGGGAATAACCGTTGTTCTGCTGGCCGTCGGCCTGACGCTGGCCTTCACCACAGAGGGCGACTACCAGCAGGGCGATACGGTGCGGATCATGTATATTCATGTGCCCGCCGCCTGGCTGGCAATGATGTGCTATTCGGTCATGGCGATTTCCGCCATCGGCACGCTGGTCTGGCGTCATCCGCTGGCCGATGTCAGCCATAGGGCCGCGGCACCGCTGGGGGCAGCCTTCACCTTCATCGCGCTGGTCACAGGCTCGCTCTGGGGGCGACCGATGTGGGGAACATGGTGGGCCTGGGGCGATGCCCGCCTGACCTCAGTGTTCATTCTGTTCCTGATGTATCTGGGCCTGATCGCCCTCAACCGGGCCATGGACGATCCGTCAAAATCGGCACGGATCAGTTCGGTGCTGATCCTGGTCGGCTTCGTCAATATTCCGATCATCAAATTTTCCGTGGAATGGTGGAATACGCTGCACCAGCCTGCCAGCATCATGAAGCTTGGCGGCCCAAGCGTCGATCCGGAGTTTCTGCGGCCATTGCTGGTCATGGCGCTGGCCTTCACGCTGCTGTTCTTCACTCTGCATTTGATGGCGATGCGTAACGAGATCTGGCGGCGGCGAATCATGGCCCAGCGCCGTCTTGCCGCCCGGGTCGCCTCGCAGGAGAGCGCATCATGAAATATGCCTTCTATATCGGCACCGCCTATGGCCTCACCGCCGCCGCCATCCTGTTTATGGTCGTGTGGATCTGGCTGGAGGGCCGCGCGCGCCAGAAAGAGTTGAAGGCGCTGGAAGCGGCAGGTATTCGCCGCCGCTCCGACACATCGACAGAAAAGGCGCTCTGATGGCTGAGGATAGGCTGGAAACCGCTGAGAAGCGCGGGCTCTCGCGTTACCTGCTGGCGGCCATTCCGCTTGCGGTTTTTGCGCTGATCGCGGGAACAGCGGGCAAGATGCTCTATGATCAGGATTTCAACGGCAAGAATGTCAGCGACATTCCCTCCGCCCTGATCGGCACCAAAGCGCCCACCCTGAACCTGCCACCGCTGGAGGGCTCCAACCTGCCGGCGCTGACCTCTTCCGCCATCACGGGCAAGCTGACGCTGGTCAATGTGTTTGCCTCCTGGTGTGTCCCCTGCCGGGATGAGCATCCACTGCTGAAACAGTTGAGCAATGACCCCCGCATCCAGATCGTCGCCATCAACTACAAGGACAAGAGCGACAACGCGCTGAGGTTTTTGGGCGAGCTTGGCAATCCCTATAAGGCCATCGGCATCGACCCGAACGGCAAGGCAGCGATTGATTGGGGCGTCTACGGCATTCCGGAAAGCTATCTCCTCGCCCCGGATGGCACAATCGTTTATAAGCGGGTCGGGCCTTTTGATGCGCAGTCGATAGAAAAAGGTCTTTATCCGGCTATCGACAGGGCACTTGCCGTCAAAGCCATTACAGAGCCGCCTGCCAGGCCTTGATCGCATCCACCAGCCAGACCAGCATGATGACATTCAGGGTCAGATTGTCCCGGATCAGATAACCCGTCAGCAACTCGAAAAACACGGCAACGATAATCGTCAGCCACACCGGCACACGGGCGGCAAACAGGAAGCCAAGCGCCATAAACACGGTATCCATCGCCGAATTCAGGATGCTGTCGCCTTCATAGCCGACCGCCATGGTGGCGGCACGGTAACGGTTGATGATGATAGGTGAGTTTTCCAGCAGTTCCCAGCCCGCCTCGATCAGAGTGGCCAGCGTCAACCGCTGACCGAACGACCCGCGCCGCAGCACCAGCCAGCCGAGACCATAAAACAGGAATCCGTGGATGATATGCGAGGGCGTGTACCAATCGGCCAAGTGTTGGGAATTGCCCGGTGTATTCACCCCCGCCTCGAACAGCTTCACATAGCCGCAGGAGCAGATCCAGATCCGGCCCATGAAATGCTCCGCCAAGATCTGTACGGCCAGAATGATGACGGGAACGACCAGCCAGAACGAGGCGGCATGATGGGTTTTCGGCGATCCCGCTACAGCCGTCACTTGCCGCCCTCTTCCGCCTTTTCCAGCGAATGGCGCATGATCAGCGGCATCTGCGCCAGCGTGAACAGGATGGTGATCGGCATCGTTCCCCAGACCTTGAAATTCACCCAGACATCATTGGTGAAATTGCGCCAGACCACCTCGTTCAACACCGATAGAAACAGGAAGAAAATACCCCAGCGCAGCGTCAGTTTACGCCAGCCCTCGTCATCGAGCTGGAAAGCCGCATTGAAAACATAGCCAAGCAAGGATTTGCCGAACAATAATCCGCCAAGCAGCACCGCGCCGAACAGCGCGTTAACGATGGTCGGCTTCATCTTGATAAATGTGTCGTCCTGGAGCCAAATCGACAGCGATCCGAACACCAGCACCACCACGCCGGATACAAAAGGCATGACCGGCAAGTGCTTGAAGACGATCTTGGACACGACAAGCGCCACCACGGTGGCGACCATGAACAGCGCCGTCGCAATCAGCAGCGGCCCGCCGATGGCGGTCAGAGCCGGAAAATGCGCCGCCAGCCATTCGCCGCGCAGATTGCCGAAAAAGAACACCAGCAGCGGCCCAAGCTCCAAGGCCAGCTTCAGCAAGGGGTGATGCTGTTCCGCCGCACTCGGTTGCTGGTCTGCGTTTCCTGCTGTCATGGTATCCTGCTTTGCTCTTTGGGCTCAATACGGTGATTGACGTGAAATTGCGTCGAATTTAAAGGTGAGTGCTTTAGCTTGAGGGGCCAAAACCGGCAATGGCGCGGGCAAAATCCTCGGCCTCGAAGGGTTCGAGATCATCGACGCCTTCGCCAACGCCAATGAAATAGACCGGTAATTTATGCTTGGCGGCGATAGCGACCAGAATACCGCCGCGCGCCGTGCCATCCAGCTTGGTCATGATCAGGCCGTTGACACCGGCGACATTGCGGAAAATCTCCACCTGGTTCATGGCGTTCTGGCCGGTGGTCGCATCCAGTGTCTGCAACACGGTATGCGGCGCATCCGGGTCGAGCTTGGAGAGAACCCGGACGATCTTTTCCAACTCGTCCATCAACTCTGTCTTGTTCTGCAATCTGCCGGCGGTATCGATAATCAGCACGTCGGATTTCTCAGCCTTGGCCTTCTCGAAAGCGTCATAGGCCAGCCCCGCTGCATCGGCGCCGAGTTTGGTGCCGATAAAGGTCGAGCCGGTGCGATCCGCCCAGATTTTCAACTGCTCGATAGCCGCCGCACGAAAGGTATCGCCCGCCGCCAGCATGACTTTCAGCCCGGAGCCGGACAGTTTGGCGGCCAGCTTGCCGATGGTCGTGGTCTTGCCCGTACCGTTGACGCCGACGACGAGAATGACATGCGGCTTGTGATTGAGGTCCAGCGCCAGCGGCTTGGCCACTGGCTTCAGCACCTTGACGATTTCGGCAGCCATGATACGCGTCACGTCCTCGCCGGTCACATCCTTGCCGTAGCGCTCGGACGACAGGGTGGCGGTGACACGCATAGCAGTCTCGACGCCGAGATCGGCCTGGATCAGCAGATCTTCCAGCTCTTCCAGTGTCTCCTCGTCCAGCTTGCGCTTGGTGAAAAGTGCTGAGATCTGGCCGGTGAGCTGCGAGGAGGTGCGAAACAACCCGGCTTTCAGGCGTTGGAACCAACTCTGCTTCACCTCAGGCGTTTCCGGCTCAGGCTCAGGCTCGACCACAGTCGAAAACCCCTTGGGCAGCGCAATTTCGGTGCCGGGCGCAGCACCTTCCGCCTCGTCGAGCAACTCGTCGAAGGAAGGCGTCGCGTCAGATGCGTGCTCCTCAGCAGCGTCTTCGGCTTCCAGCAGCGAGAGCGGCAGGAGGCTCAGATCATCCGCCGTCACATCATCTTCACCAGCTTTATCCTCAGCCAGATCATCAGAAGGCCCGCCTGCCGTATCGACCTCCTCGGCCAAAACAGGATCTTCAGCCAGCGGCAATTGCTCCACACGGTCATGTGGCTCGCTCTCGGCGGCAATAGCTGCTTTTTCCTCGGCGGAAAGCCCGGCATCTACACCTGTTTCGCTTGGCTTGTCCTTGCCAAAGGTGAAGACTTTTTTGATGAATCCAAGCGCCATGATGTTCTTTGCTTTTCGACGTTCAGGCCGCAGCGGCGGCTGACTGTTCAATAATCAGGTGACGCCCATTGTGACCGCCGATCACCGCATCCACAAGGGCACCCGGCAGATGACCCGGAGCGGCCACGAGGGTGAAGTCCTGCGTATGCGCCATTTCGTTGCGCTCCACCAGCAGCTTTTGCTGTGAGCCGACCATCTGTTCGAGATGGGCATGATGCAGCTGTTCGGCAACCGCACGAAGGCTGGCGGCACGCGCTTTCACCAAAGCGCGGTCCAGTTGCGGCATCCGGGCGGCCGGTGTGCCGGGCCGTGGGCTATAAGGAAAGACATGCAGATGGGCGATACCGATCTCTTGCGCCAGACGAGCGGAATTTTCCGCCATCTCCTCGGTTTCGGTTGGAAAACCGGCAATCATGTCGGCACCGAAGCTGAAATCGGGCCGCAGGGCGCGCACCTGTGTCGCAAACCCTAGGGCATCCGCCCGTGAATGGCGGCGCTTCATCCGTTTCAGGATCATGTCGTCACCATGCTGCAACGACAGATGCAGATGCGGCATGAAACGCGGCTCTTCGGCGATCAGGTCGATCAGGTGGCGGTCAACCTCGATACTATCGATGGAGGACAGCCGCAGGCGCAAAATCTCCGGCACCTGTTTCAACAGCGTCTTGGCCAGCAGGCCAAGGCTGGGGTGGCCGGGCAGATCGGCGCCGTAGCTGGTGGCGTCCACGCCGGTCAGCACCACTTCGCGGTAGCCGTTTTCCACCAGCTTGCGGGCCTGCTCCACCACGGCCCCCATCGGCACGGAGCGTGAATTGCCCCGTCCATAGGGGATGATGCAGAAGGTGCAGCGATGGTCGCAGCCGTTCTGCACCTGAAGGAAACCACGCACATGGCCATCGATATGACTGACCATCTGCGGCGCGGTCTCCGTCACGCTCATGATGTCGTTGACCCGCAGCTTTTCCGCCGCAGCCACGCCGAAGTCGGGCAATGCCCGGTAATGTTCAGCCTTCAGCTTTTCCTCATTGCCCAGCACCAGATCCACTTCCGGCATGGCAGCAAAGCCTGCGGCGTCGGTCTGGGCGGCACAGCCGGTAACGATAATCCGCGCCTGCGGGTTTTCACGCCGAGCCCGGCGAATGGCCTGGCGGGCCTGACGCACCGCCTCGCCCGTCACCGCACAGGTATTGACCAAAATGGCCTGGTCAAGGCCCGCCTTTTCGGCCTCCGCTTTCATCACTTCGGATTCGTAGGTATTGAGGCGGCAGCCGAAGGTGATGACGTTTATGTCACTCACGAGACCGAGGCCTCGTGGCCCGCCTGGTGTTCACGCTGCCAGGCGCCGGTCTGCGGATCGAGCTGTCCTGCCCATTCCCATTCTGCCGCACCCGTCATGATCACATGCCCGTCCCGCTCGCGCCATTCGATGTCGAGGGCCTGGCGGTTGGGGCTGGAGGCGACGGTGATCGTCACCTTGCGCTCGGTGCGCCCGGTGCGCGCAGCGGAAACCCCGGCGGCGCAGCCGGCGGAACCGCAAGCCAGCGTCAGCCCGGCACCGCGCTCCCAGGTGCGGGTCGTCATCGCAGTCCTGGAGGTCACTTGCGCCAGGGTAATATTGGCCTTTTCGGGAAACAGCGGATGGTTTTCCAGCAGCGGCCCGAACCGTTCCAGATCATAGGACATCGGGTCGCGGTCCACCCAGAACACCGCATGTGGATTGCCCATCGACATCACGGCAGGCGAATGCAGCACCGGCGCATCAATCGGCCCGATCTGCAATTCGATCCGGCTGGTATCGTGAAACTCTTCCGACAGCGGGATGCGGTTCCAGTCGAACATCGGAACCCCCATATCCACAGACACCGAGCCGTCTTCATGCTCGACAGCATTGAGAATGCCAGCCAGCGTCTGGAAGGTGAAAGCCTTCAGACCGGTTTCCGCCGACAGGGCCTGCACCACGCAGCGCGTACCATTGCCGCAGGCCTGCGCCAGCGTGCCATCGCAATTGATAATGTCGATATAGGCAAAAGTACCCGTCAGCTTGGGATCATGGATCGCCATGATCTGGTCGAAATGGGTTTCAGTATCACCCGCCAGCGCAATGGCCGCCTGCGGCGTGACCCGGTCGGTGCGACCACGCATGTCGACGACAAGGATCTTGTTGCCAAGTCCGTTCATCTTCGCGAATTCGACCCGATTGCCCATAGCCTTCCTGTCCTGCGGTTGTTGAGCGCTATATGGCGCAATTTCACTGGAATTACCAGTGGCAGCGGGGGTCAACCGGCAGGCACATCAAACACCTGGCCAGCCCGCAAAGGCCGGAACCGTTCGGGCGCAATGCCCGCCGCTTCCAACGCGGCGGCCAGATGGTCCACCGGCTCCGTGATCGGCTCGTCGGTCAGTTGGAACGTTCCGAAATGATGGCCAACGGCAAAAGAGGCATTGCAGAGCGTAAACCCCTCCACCGCTTCCTGCGGATTCTGATGCTGGCCGCGCATGAACCAGCGCGGCTCATAGGCGCCAATTGGCAGGTTAGCCAGCCGGAACCCTCCATATTTCCGGGCCGCAGCCCGGTAATTGATGCCATCGTGAAAGCCGGTATCGCCGATATGGTAGATCTTGCCGGCAGGCGTTTCGAGCACAAAAGCAGCCCACAGCGCCATGCGCCGGTCCCTTGCCCCGCGCGCCGACCAGTGATGGCAGGGTTCTGCGGTGACACGGGTATCGGCGCTGACCGCCAGATGCTGACCCCAATCCAGCACGCTGACATGGGCCAGAGGCACGGCACGGCGAATGGTGACGTCATTGCCCAACGGCGTGACGAAATGCGGCGCGAATGCATGATGCAGGCGCGCCAGCGTCTTTCCGTCGAGATGGTCGTAATGATTATGGGTGATCAGCACCACATCGATGGGCGGCAGGTCGTTCAGCCGGACGCCAGGAGCAATCGCTCGTTTCGGTCCGGCAAATGCCACCGGGCTGGCCCGGTCGGACCAGACGGGATCGGTCAGAATATTAAGCCCGCCAACTTGGATCAGCATCGAGGCATGGCCGATCATCGTCACCCGCAGATCTTTGCCCTCGACACGCGGCAGTGGCCGAGCCTGCCCTTCCGGCAGCTCGACCTGCTTGGGCCAGCGAGCACGCTGCCCATTGAGCTTCCAGCGCATCACGGAGTTAAAGCCGAAGGGCGCGATACCGCCAGGATTGAAAAAACGGGTTCCATCGAAATGGTCGGAAACGGGACCGCGATAATAGGGATTTTTTGTCATGACATCTTCAATTGTTAAAATCGATGACTTCCCAGAAAGTCACGATCACCTAGATATGGATTACAACCGTTTTTTGGCAAATAGGACATATGGATGTATTTGATAAAAATAGCGGTACTGATTACGTCCTGGGCTTTTGTTTTTGCCCCGCCGACACGGGCGCAAAATATCCCCGCCCCCATTCACGGCGTGACCTTTGAAGAATGGGCAGCCGCCAACGCCCGTATCGCCAACAATATGGACAAAAGCGAGGTTGAGAACATACTGGGCGTGACCGAAACGCAATTTCACGAGGTCGATGCTGGCTTTACCAAGGCATGGAAAGAATCGCCCGACCCGCAACGCGAATTCTCCCGTCTCTATGGCGAGGCATTTGCCAATCCCAACAGCGGTCGATTTGCCAAGGCCCCGATGCAGGTGGCACAGAAAGGCAAGCTGGCGACCTTTGAAGACTATGCGAGAGTTCAAGGCCACCTGCAAGCGGCTGTCAAATTCGGCATCGACCCACAGAAGGTTCTCGAGGAACACGGCCTTACCGTCTACGAATTCTCGCAGGAAGCCGGACAATGGGTTCAAAAGCTCGCAACCCAGGCAAAAGCCGGTGGAGATGGCCAGTCGATCATGCAGTGGCACGACAGGCTGGCCTTCTATGAAGAACAATACAGCAAGGGTTATGCAAAACCGTGAGGCATACCCTCGCGAAACCCTCATCCGCACTGTTCAAGGCAAAGCATTCTTGACTCCTGCGGCATTTTGCTGTTTACCGCTCCCAAATCTGCGACGAGACATGACTCCGAGCCGCCGACCGGGACCCGTAAAGGTATAAAGAGTTCCCGGAGGTCAACACCCGACAGCGCGATGCGCCCTCGGGTGATTTTTGGCTTTGCGTCTTGTTTTCGGCACAGGAAAACCCGAGGTTTGGGGCAACCCAACCCATGAGGATGATGCGATGTTTGAGAACCTGCAGGACCGCCTTGGCTCCATCTTGAATGGACTGACCGGCCGTGGCGCGTTGTCGGAAGCCGATGTTTCCGCCGCCCTGCGGGAGGTTCGCCGCGCCCTGCTGGAAGCCGACGTCGCCTTGGAAGTGGTGCGCAGCTTTACCGACAAGGTGCGGGAAAAGGCGGTTGGTGCCGCCGTTCTGAAAGCCATCAAGCCCGGCCAGATGGTCGTCAAGATCGTCCATGACGAGCTGGTGGACATGCTGGGCGCTGAGGGCGTGTCCATCGATCTGCACGCACCGGCCCCGGTTGTCATCATGATGGTCGGTCTCCAGGGCTCGGGCAAGACCACGACGACCGGCAAGATCGCCAAACGGTTGACCGACCGCGATCGCAAGAAGGTCCTGATGGCCTCGCTGGACACCCGCCGTCCAGCCGCCCAGGAACAATTGCGGCAATTGGGCGTGCAGACCGGCGTCGATACGCTGCCGATCATTGTTGGCCAGTCGCCGACCGATATTGCCAGCCGCGCCGTGCAGGCGGCCAAGCTCGGCGGCCATGACGTCGTCATCCTCGATACCGCAGGCCGTACGCATATCGACGAGCCCTTGATGGTCGAAATGGCCGACATCAAGAAAAATGCGAAGCCACACGAAATCCTGCTGGTCGCCGATGCGCTGACCGGCCAGGATGCCGTCAATCTCGCCCGCAATTTCGATGAGCGCGTCGGCATTACCGGCCTGGTTCTGACCCGCATGGACGGCGATGGCCGTGGCGGTGCCGCCCTGTCCATGCGTGCCGTCACCGGCAAGCCGATCAAGCTGATCGGCGTCGGCGAGAAGATGACGGAGCTGGATGAATTCCATCCACGCCGGATCGCCGACCGTATTCTCGGCATGGGCGATATCGTTTCGCTGGTCGAAAAGGCCGCCGAAAATATCGACGCCGAAAAGGCCGCCGCCATGGCCGCCAAGATGGCCAAGGGCAAGTTCGATCTCGACGACCTCGCCGACCAGCTGCGCCAGATGCAGAAAATGGGCGGCATGGGCGGCATTATGGGCCTGATGCCCGGCATGGCCGGAATGAAGGACAAGATGGCCGCCTCAGGCATGGATGATAAGATGTTCGGTCGCCAGATCGCCATCATCTCGTCGATGACCAAGGCCGAGCGCACCAATCCCGACATTCTCAAGCATTCCCGCAAGAAGCGCATTGCCAAGGGCTCCGGCACCGATGCGTCCGAGATCAACAAGCTTTTGAAAATGCATCGCCAGATGGCCGACATGATGAAAATGATGGGCGGCAAGAAGGGCGGCGGCATGATGAAGCAGCTGATGGGCGGTCTGGCCGGCAAAATGGGCATGGGTGGAATGGGCGGGATGGGTGGCATGCCGGATCTCAGCTCCATGGACCCCAAGCAGCTGGAAGCGCTGGCGCGCCAGGCTGAAGCCGCCGGTATCAAGCCGCCTCCGGGCCTGGGTGGTAGCATGGGTGGCGGCCTTCCCGGCCTGGGTGGTGGAAAATTGCCTGGTCTTGGTGGAGGCTTCCCAGGCCTTCCCGGTCTCCCAAAGAAGAAGTGAGGATAGCTGCCGATGTCCCTTCCCGTGTTTGATACCACCATCAGACAGGAACTTGCCGGTTACCGCCAGTCGATTGACAATATCGACGCGGCACTGGTGCATATGCTGGCCGAACGCTTCCGCTGCACACAGGCAGTGGGCGTGTTGAAAGCCAAATACGACCTTCCGGCCGCCGATCCGGCGCGGGAGGAATACCAGATCGAACGTTTGCGGCAGCTTGCCAAGGACGCCCAACTCGACCCGGATTTTGCCGAGACTTTCCTGAATTTCATCATCAAGGAAGTTATCCGGCATCATGAAGCCATTGCGGCTGAACATAGCAGTCAAACGGAACAGACCGCCTGACGGCGGCCTCAACAACAGACCGGACGCCACAGACCGCGCCGGTTAAAAACCAAGGAGTATACCCATGTCCCTCAAGATTCGTCTCGCCCGTGGCGGTTCCAAGAAGCGTCCTTACTACCAGATCGTCATCGCCGACGCCCGCAGCCCGCGCGATGGCCGTTTCCTGGAAAAGGTTGGTTCCTGGAACCCGATGCTCGGCAAGGACAATGAAAAGCGCGTTGAGCTGGACGCCGACCGTATCAAGGAATGGATTGCCAAGGGCGCACAGCCGACCGACCGCGTTCTGAAGTTCCTCGCAGAAGCTGGCCTGGCTGAACGCGCTGCACGCAGCAACCCTGAAAAGGCAAAGCCCGGCAAGCGCGCTGTTGAGCGTCTGGCTGAAAAGAAGCAGAAGGCTGATGCCCTGGCTGCTGCCACTGCCGAAGCCGCTGAATAATCGGTTTGAAATGATTTGACCGACGGGCGGCATGGTTTCATGTCGCCCGTTTGTCGTTTATTCTTCCTCCGCGTCTACCCATTTTCAAACAGCCCCCGACTGTCGCCAAGGACCTTCATCCGCCATGACCAAGCTTGAAAATCCCGTGCTGATGGCCGTTATCGGTGCCGCCCAGGGCCTCCGTGGCGAAGTGCGGGTGAAGTCCTTCACCGCCGATCCGATGGCGCTTGGCGATTACGGCAAACTGCATGCCGGTGATGGCCGGGTCTTTGAGGTGCTGGATATTCGTGAGGCGAAAACCGTTGTCGTGGTGCGCTTTCGCGGCGTCAATGACCGCAATGCCGCCGAGGCCTTGAACGGGCTGGAACTGTTTATCGAGCGCAGTGCGCTGCCCGATGAAGAACTTGATGATGACGAATTCTACTATGCCGACCTGGAGGGTCTGGCGGTGGTGGATGCTGAAGGCAATAGCTACGGCACCGTGACGGCGGTATTCGATTTCGGCGCAGGCGATCTGCTGGAAGTAAAAGGACCGGGCAAGCGCCCCGTTCTTGTGCCATTTTCCGAGGCCGCCGTGCTGCAAATCGATCTGGAAGAAGGCAAGCTGCTGATCGACCCGGAGGCGGCGGGCCTGAAGGACGACGGGAGCGAGGAACCGTTCAGCGCCGATGGCAAGCCGAAGAGCGGCGGCCGCTGATATGACCTTTCAGGCAACGGTGCTGACGCTCTACCCGGAGATGTTTCCGGGGCATCTTGGCGTATCGCTGGCGGGCCGGGCGCTGGAGCGTGGCCAATGGGCCATGGAAGCGGTGCAGATCCGTGATTTTGCCAGTGACAAGCACCGCAGCGTTGATGACACACCCGCCGGTGGTGGGGCAGGCATGGTGCTGAAGCCGGATGTGCTGGCCAGAGCCATCGACAGCCTGGGAGATGACACCCTTGGCAGTGAGAGGCGCCCCCGTCTATTGATGAGCCCACGGGGCAGGCCGCTCACCCAGAAACGGGTCCGCGAAATCGCTGGCGGTAGCGGCGTGGTGATCGTCTGCGGACGGTTTGAGGGTGTCGACCAGCGGGTCATCGAGGCCCGCAATCTGGAGGAAGTCTCCATCGGCGATTATATTCTCTCAGGCGGAGAGCCAGCGGCCCTGACGCTTCTGGATGCCGTGGTGCGCATCATCCCAGGCGTGATGGGCAATGACCTGTCCGGCCTGCATGAAAGCTTCGAGGGCGGATTGCTGGAACATCCGCATTATACCCGCCCGCAAGTCTTCGAGGGCCGCGAGATCCCGGCGGTGCTAACCTCGGGCAACCACGGTGCCATCGAGACCTGGCGCCAGGAGCAATCTATAAATCTGACCCGTGAGCGGCGGCCCGATTTGCTTTCTCAGCCCTCAGCAAATCAACCCCAGGCCAATCAGCCTTTAAAAAAGTAATAGATCGCCAGCGACAGGCCAGCGGCGATCACCAGCCAGCGCAGCAATGTCTGCGGCGCACGTTTGGCCATGTGCACGCCAGCATAGCCACCCAATGCCGCCGCAGGCAGCATAATGCCCGCATGCAGCCACGACACCGCGCCAGCCGTTGCAAACACCAGGATGGCAATCGCGGCGATGACAATAGCCAGTAGGTTCTTCAGCGCGTTCAGGTGGTGGTAATCACCGCCGCTGGCAAATTGCAGCGAGGCCAGCATCATAATGCCCATGCCCGCCCCGAAAAATCCGCCATAGACGGACGTAATGCCTTGCAACAGCAATCCGAGCCGGTTGGCCGGGTGCTGCTGATCAGCCTTGCGCCTCAGCCGGGGACCAAGCGCAAACACCAGCGTTGCCATCAGCAACAGCCAAGGCACCAGGCGGCTAAAGGTGGGATTGGAGAGGGAAATCAGGATCAGCGCGCCGACCAGCGAACCCATGGCTGAGATGAACGACAGCAGCGCAGCACTTTTCCAATGGGCAGCGATTTCACGCCGATAGGCGAGCGTCGAGGTGATATAGCCGGGAAACTGGATGATGGAGGAGGTTGCATTGGCCGTGACCGATGGCAGGCCCGCCAAAGTCAGCACCCCGAATGTCAGAAACGTGCCGCCACCGGCAATGGCATTGACCACCGCCGAGAAAAACCCGGCGACAAACATCAGACTGATAATTTCGATTGACATGAATGGCTCCCCCCCGCGCCGTTATTGCAACAGGCTGCGGCCCGCGCAAGCCGATCACCCGAGCAAAATTCTTGGGAGCAAGGGATGACAAGCCGGACCGATTGGTATAAGGGCAGGCGCAGAAACGGGTGTAATCCCGTCGACGAGACTGAAAAGACCGAAAACAAAGAACTGCGAAACCGCTCCCGCCGCAAGGCGTCATCCCGAGGCTTTGGACCCAAGGACGAATGATGAGCGCTCTGGCTGTTTCAGAAGAACTTGAAAAGGTTAAACCGATGAACATCATTCAGCAGCTGGAAGCCGAACAGGCCGCCAAGATCGAAGCCAAGCGCACCCTGCCGGAATTTTCTCCTGGCGATACGCTGCGCGTCAACGTCCGCGTCACGGAAGGCAACCGTACCCGCGTACAGGCCTATGAAGGCGTTTGCATTGCCCGCTCCGGCGGCAGCATCAACGAAAGCTTCACCGTTCGCAAGATTTCCTACGGCGAAGGCGTCGAGCGCGTTTTCCCGGTCTATTCGCCGCTGGTCGAAAGCGTCGAAGTGGTCCGTCGCGGTAAGGTCCGTCGCGCCAAGCTTTATTACCTGCGCGACCGTCGCGGCAAATCCGCTCGTATCGTTGAAAACACCGGCACCCGCGCCCGCAAGCTGAACGACTCCGAGCGTGCAGCACTTGCCGAGGAAAAGGCACGCCTGGAAGCCGAAAAGGTTGCAGCAGCACAGGCTCTCGCCGCTGAAAAGGCCGCAGCAGAAGCCGCTGAAAAGGCTGCCGCCGCTGAAGCCGAAGCAGCAAAGGCTGCCGAAGGTTCGGCTGAATAAGTCTGGCATCATTATTCTTAAAAAAGGCGGTCTTCGGGCCGCCTTTTTTGTTGCCATCCGCTCATTCAACACATTGGCAACACAGGGGCAGCAGAGGAATAACCCTGCGGCCACGCGACGCAGGGCCGTTGCCAGACATTGATCTTGAAACATTGCGGTCTCCCCCTTACTGCTGATCAGGCTGTGGCGGTTCGGCAAGAACCGGCACGATCAAGGGAAAGCGGATGCGCGCAAGGCGAATGACATGGCAAATGGCGGTGCACGTCTGGTGCATGATCGCTGTTGTCGCCATTGGCTTTGCCCATAAAGCCCCTCAGGCTTTTGCAACACCGCAAATCCCAACGGAATTTGCCGCCTATACCCTGCCGGATGGTTCGCTACCGGTCCTGTGCATCTCCAGCCAAACCTCCTTTGCGCCTGAAGATCACGGCAAAGCCCACGGGCATCTATCCCAAAGCGGCTGCGAAGCCTGCCGTATCGGCGCCTCCATTCTGTTGCCCATGCCTGCGGATACGATTGGCGTGACGGCCCGAGCCAGTCTTGAAACGGCAAGTCCGCCTGTACAAGCACCGGTTATCGCCCGGATCTTTCCCCCCAATAGCGCGCCCCGCGCCCCACCCCTTGGCTAACATCTGATCCGGCCATGCTTCTGTTGCGCCCTGCCTCTCTTGCAGCACGGCGAGGAACGCATGGCCATCACCGGCAGCAGGGTTTGGTCAAACAGGGTTTTTCCTTCGACTGACGCTCAGCTCCATCAGATTTCATGCCTATGGCCCTGCGGGCTTTGCCGGATCACATGCGTTTGCAGGTCCGCCCGTTGCATGTCCAGCAAGCCAAGCCATCAGGCATCCTTCCAAGGTTTCAACCATGTCCACCATCACATCCCTGCCGGTCGAAAAGCCGGTAGCAGTCTCAACCAAAGGATTTTATTTTGCCGCCTGGCGCTGGCATTTCTATGCCGGGCTCTACGTCGCTCCTTTCCTGATTGTGCTGGCCGTGACCGGGCTGATCATGATGTGGAGCGCCACCCTGGTCGGACGCGACGGAGAAAAGGCTTTCACCGTCACCCCCATGGCTGCCCAGACGCTTGTCTCGCAACAGGCAGACGCCGCACTGTCCGCCGTTCCAGGCGGGGTTATCGCTCAATATATCGCGCCAGCCACGCCAGAGAGTGTGGCGGTCTTCCGGGTTAACCGGGGCCAAGAGTCGATGATGGTCGCCATCAATCCTTATGACGCGCAAGTGCTGGGCCAATGGAGCCGCCGCACCGCGCTCTACGACCTAGCCGAAAGCATTCACGGCGACCTGCTGATTGGCACGCTCGGCGACCGGCTGATCGAAATCGCCGCCGGGTTCGGCGTGGTGCTGATCATCACCGGGCTTTACATGTGGTGGCCGCGTCAAGGCGAGAGCTATTTGCGCCTGCTCATTCCAAGCTTTGCCGAAAAGGGTCGCCAGCTGTTGAAATCCCTGCACCGCACCATCGGCTTTTATGCTTCGATCCTGCTTCTGGTCTTTCTGGTCTCGGGTTTGAGTTGGGCAGGCATCTGGGGCGAAAAATTCACTCAGGCCTGGAGCACCTTCCCGATTGGCAAATGGAGCGATGCGCCGCTGTCCGATGCGACCCATGCCACCATGAACCATGGCAGTATCAAGGATGTTCCCTGGACGCTGGAACAGGCCCCCATGCCGATGTCCGGCTCCGCCGCCGGTCATGCCGGCCTGCCGGGTGGACAGACGGTGACGCTGGACAATGTCATCGCCTTTGCCCGCGCCATCGGCTTCGATCACCGCTTCCAGCTGAATTTCCCCAAGGACGAAACCGGCGTCTGGAGTATTTCGCGCGATACGATGAGCAATGACAGCACCAACCCGCTGTTGGACCGCACCGTGCATATCGACCGCTATAGCGGCAAGGTGCTGGCCGATATCAAATATGAAAACTATGGTCTGGCTGGCAAGGCCATGGCCGTGGGCGTTTCCTTTCACATGGGTACGATTGGCCTGTGGAATCTGGCACTGGTCACCGTTTACTGTCTGGCGGTGATTTTCCTCAGCGTCAGCGGCATCGTTATGTGGTGGATACGCCGTCCGAAAGGCGCGTCACGGCTGATGGCGCCCGCCTATCCATCCGACATGCGCCTCTGGAAAACCGGAGCGATCATCATGCTGCTCACCTCCCTGCTGTTTCCGCTGACGGGCGCGGCGCTGCTGGCTGTACTCCTGCTCGATATGGTGCTGATCCGCCGGATCAGGCCGTTGAAAAGGGCATTGAGCTAAACCGACACTCAAAGGCGGCGCATCGAAAGCCGCCAGCAATCCATCTCACCCAAAACCAAAGGACACGATCATGACTGTCACATCCAGAACACTGGCCACATTTGCCCTCTTCGCCTCCCTGGCCCTGACCGGCCAGGCCTTGGCCCACGCTCATCTGGCCAGCGTCGCCCCGACGGACAAGGCGACCATTGCCAGCGCCCCGAAAACCATCGACCTCAGCTTTACCGAAGGGCTTGAGCCGAAATTTTCCGGCGTCGATATCACCGGCCCGCAACAGCAGAAAATCAAGACCGGTGCAGCCGTGGTCAGCAAGGACGGCAAGGGTCTGAGCGTTCCGCTCAGTGAGCCGCTTGCCCCCGGCGCCTACAGCGTCGAATGGCATGTTCTGTCGGTCGATGGTCATAAGTCGAACGGTACGACCAGCTTTACCGTCAAGCCGTGACACCCGAACAGGTCAACATCCTCTGCCGCCTGGTGTTCGACGCCTGCGCGCTCCTCCTCTGGGGCGCGCATGGTTTTCTGTGGCTCGCCGTGCCGAAAAACCTTTCGGCAGGCATCGCCCAGCACCTTGCCCGGTTTTATCAGCCTGCCCTCTGGTTGCTGGCAATAGCCGGAGTCGGCAAGATCGTCGCCCAGAGTGCCATGCTCGGCGATGGCTGGCAGAGCATTACACCGTCCTTGATGATTGATCTGCTGGAAGCCACGCAAAGCGGCAGGGCGTTTGGGCTTCAGGCTGGGTTCGGCCTGCTTCTACTCATGAGCTATTATGCCTTTCCCCGCCATCGTGGCCCCGTCATGACGCTGCTGGGTGCGCCTCTGTTGATGAGCCTTAGCCTCAGCGGCCATGCGGTGGCGCAAGGAGGCTTGCTCGGCCTGCTGCACCGCGCCAATCATAGCCTGCATCTGCTATCCGCAAGCCTGTGGCTTGGTGCCTTACCGCCCGTTCTGTTGCTATTAAACGCCATGCAGGATCCTCGAACCCGGACACCGGCCCTGACTGCGTTGATGCGATTTTCCACCATCGGCCATGTCGCCGTGGCACTGACGCTGGTCAGCGGGATGCTGAATGTCTGGCTGATCACTGGTCTGTCACTCGACATGGCGGCATCCTATCAACAAGGGCTGGCCCTAAAAATCGCCGCCGTCGCCGCCATGGTGACGATTGCTATCGTCAATCGCTATGTTTTCGTGCCGCACCTGCGTCGAAGCCCGGTTCAGGCCGTACGGGCCATCAAGATTGGCACGCTGGCGGAATGCGCGCTTGGCCTGATCGCCGTGGCACTGGTATCCGCCTTTGGAACGATGCCGCCTGGATAACGGCGCAATTGCAACGCTCCCAGGACAGAGGTCATGCTGTAATCCCTTGAAATGCATGGATCACCTGTGACAGTGTCTTGCCAACCCGATCCAGGAGATATTTCATGTCTTTGCGCCGCGCCATCCTTGCCGGTCTTTCCGCGCTTTTCCTTGCCCCCTTCGCCGCTATTGCCGCCGACCTGCCGGATCTGGGTGGCAAGACCGTTGTCGTCGTCACGGAAAATGCCTATCCACCGCTGCAATTTGTCGATCCGAAGAGCGGCAAGGCGATAGGTTGGGAATATGACGCCATGAACGAGATCGCCAAGCGGCTGAATGTCAAGGTCGAGTATCAGAATACCTCCTGGGATGCTATGATCCAGGCGGTGTCCGACGGCCAGTATAATATCGGCATGACCGGCATCACCATCAAGGAAGATCGCAAGGAAAAGGTCGATTTCTCCGATCCCTATATGCGCTCGCAACAATTGATGCTGGTGCGCAGCGATGAGGCCCGTTTTACCGATGCCAAGAGCTTCAAGGCCTTCGAAAAGGGCCTGATTGGCGCGCAACCCGGGACAAGCCCGTTCTACACCGCCGTCTATGAAGTGCTTGACGGCAACGAACAGAACCCACGTATCAAACTGTTCGAAACCTTCGGCGCGACCGTGCAGGCCCTAAAAACCGGCGATGTCGATCTGGTTCTGACCGACAGCACCGCTGGCAAAGGCTATGTCGATGCCTCCGCTGGCGCCTTGAAAATCATCGGCGAACCGCTGGGTACGGAAGATTTCGGCTTCATCTTTCCAAAGGGTTCGGATCTGGTCAAGCCGGTCAATGCCGCCATCGCTTCCCTGAAGGCCGATGGCACGTTCGACGCCTTGAACAAGAAATGGTTCCTCGATTACAAGCTGGGTGATTGACGGCCAGGCGTCTTTCCATGGCCTTTCAGACCCTTCCGAACGGTAGCAAGCAGGATTTTCCCTGGTGGCTGGTGGCGCTTGGCCTTCTGGCGCTGGCGCTGGCAATCACCATCGCCGTCAACGACCTCTATAGCCAGGTGTTCGAAACAGTCTCACGCGGTATCGGCGTCACCGTTTTCGTCACGCTGACCGGTTTTGCGCTCGCCTCCATGCTTGGCCTCTTGATCGCGCTGGCGGGCATGGCCGATAGCATCGTGCTGCGCCAGGCCGCCCGGTTTTATATCGAGATCGTCAGGGGCATTCCGGTTCTGGTCCTGCTGTTTTACGTGGCTTTTGTCGGCGCGCCGGGCTTTGTTGCGCTCTATAACAGCCTCGCCGCCCCGCTCGTCTCAGCAGGCTGGCTGGACCCGCTTCAGGTGCGCGATGTCTCGCTGATGTGGCGGGCGATTTTTGCGCTTTGCATCGGCTATTCGGCCTTTATCGCCGAAATCTTCAGGGCCGGTATCGAATCCATCGACAAGGGACAGATCGAGGCGGCCAAATCACTGGGACTGAACCGCGCGCAGCGATTTCGCCTGGTGGTTCTGCCTCAAGCCATCCGAGTGATTTTCCCGCCGCTCTCCAACGACTTTGTCGCCATGGTCAAGGATTCATCGCTGGTCTCGGTGCTGGGCGTCGCCGATATCAGCCAGGCAGGAAAGATCTATGCCTCCGGGTCCTTCCGGTTTTTCGAGACCTATTCCATCGTCGCCTATATTTACCTGATCCTCACCATCGGCCTGTCGCTCATCCTGCGGCGCTTGGAAAAACGGATGCGGTCCCGCGATGGCCAGCGAACCTAGATGTTCAGTCCCTGCATTTGATGGAAGTGGTTTCGTCTCTAGCGGACATTCAACCGCTTAAGGGCCGCATCTCGAGACAGCGGCCAGCCTTCTATACCCATGGTGTTCCGCACCAGATCATGTTTTCTCCACGCGTTCCAATCACCTATAATGTAAAGACGTCGCTGGGCGCGGCTGACACCGACATTGAGAATATTGGGCGTCGAAGCGGCCCATTCTATTGCGCCGGACGTGGAGCCGCCCAACAAGAAAATAACGCTCTCTGCCTCTTTGCCCTGGAACGTGTGAACCGTTCCAACAGACTGATTCACCCACTTTGTGAGGTTTTTCACAGTGATATGATCGGCCCAATCCCTCTGGGTCTTCTTCAGCAGCTCTCGCATTCCTGCGGCCGCCGTCTTGAACGGTGAAATGATGTAAAGGTCAGGCAATTCCGTGTGTGGGTTAACCCAGCCATTTTGCATGTAGCTCTTCACCAGATCGAGCGCCAAATGGGCCTGTGCCGGAATATGGTGTTTTTCACATCCTTCCGTTCCCGGCATATCGATCCAGCAACTTGGACCGAGCAAAGGTCTCGGCGGTGCGGTTTCGCTTCCTGTCGTGATTTTGCTTTCCTGCTCGACCTTGCCGCGCCCAAGCACCATGGTTTGATTATAGGCAATTTTGTTGCAAATGGAGAACATTGGCTCCACGCAGCGCCGATGCACTTTCAGAGGTGAACCCACCCACACCGGCTCATTCTGGTGCGAAATGAGATAGGAGCCGAATGTATTGTGCTGATCAGCAATGACCTGCAAAGAGGTTGCTGTTGCGAGATGTCTGATCGGGGCCTTGTGGCGCTCAAGCAATTTCGCATCAACGTTTTTATCCAGTGTGACCACAGGCTCCACTTGCAGCGGATCACCGACGATAAAGGCTCTTTTGGCCCGCGCCAAAGCCCCAACGGCCTGTTGTGGTGCGGCCTGACCGGCTTCATCAACGAACAGCCAACCGATGCCGCCAGTTGGCATATGCTCGAAACAGCGGGCAAAGGAGGCAAATGTGGACGACACCACCGGAACAAGCAGGGATAAGGTTGCCCAAAGATCGATGCCGACATCTTTGATGACAGGCGTTAAATAGGGATCTCTCGTTAACATTCCGAGCGCACGGCTCAAATTTTGAGAGAAGACCTTTCCGGCCCCTTGCAAAAAGGCGCGATGCAGGACCATTGCCTTGATAAACAGCATGGCGCGGGCGTCATTCAGCGCATCGCACATGCGTGGCAACATCTGCTGGCGGTCCGCGTCTGTTGCCACGAGCGCATCCTCGAAACTCACCAGACCCGATCGTTTGGACCTCAAGGTTTCGAGCTGGGCGCTTTTGATCGACAGGGCCTGGCGCGCGTGATCTCTCTCTTGTTGCGCCTCTTCCATAACCTTCGTGTTTGTTGCAACGAGCGCTTCCAATGCCCGAAGGTTGGTACGGGCGCTGGTTCTCAAAATATCGCACTGTGCCCGGTGTTTGACAGCCGCCTCAAACAAGGAAATCCGGCTTCGTGCGGAACGGCAAATCGCCCAGGATGCGGGCAACATTGCCCAAAAGCCTGTCCATTTTCCAGGTTGGAGCAGCTCCGCGTTCTTATCAGCCGAACGAAGATCATCCTCAGCATCCTTCAGAGTGATGGCTGCCTGAGGGATGTTCTTTTTTGCCTCTTCGACGGTTTGTTGCGCTTTGATGTATTTTTGCTCACAAACGTCCGCGAGCTTCTTGAGGCGATAAACCTCGCGGGAAATAGCGTCAACCTGTTTCATCTCGCCTTTAAGACGAGAAACCGTTGCGAGCGCGTCGTCAAAATCCCGACGGGCAGTCGCCCAGTCCACCGCTTCGCTCTTGTCTTTCAACTGACGAAATATATTGCTGAAATCTTCTTTATCGTCTTTTGTTTTTGCCTTCAATATGGAATTGAATCTATTCATGTTCTTGGCGTTGCCGAGCACGGCGGAAATCAATCCCCAGGCTTTTGCAGTGTCGTGCTCACCAGTGGTGTCTTCGCTCTCCTCATCATCACTGCCTTTCTTCAATAAAGCCGTGGCTGTTGGAGAGAAATACTCGGCAATGCTATGATATTGCGGATCAATTTTGGATTGGTTTGGAAATTCTCGCGTCACATTCTCGACCGCGCCATTGTTGGCGCTGGTGACGACCATGGTAAAGCCATGCAAACGCGCGTCCAGCTTATAAATATTGGCTGAATGGGGCTGGTTTGGGTATTTCACCTCATGATCTGTGTATCTGGTGAACGCTTTGTTGGGTGTGGAGAACGTGGTGAGAATTTTTGCCCGTTCAACAAGAATAGCGGCAACCACATCCATCAGCAATGTTGTTTTTCCTGTTCCCGGCGGCCCATTAAGAGAGAACAATCCGCCAGAATGCAGGGCGCGCAATCCCTCATTGACTGCGACCTGTTGCATGAGGGTGAGCGAAAATTGTGATGGCCAACGACCATCTGGCAGCAGGTCCAGCGAGAGTTTCTTGTCGATTGCCTCAATGCTTGTCGAGTCAACCCGACCGCTTTCGCTCGGCTCAACCAGATAAGGAAGCACAAGGCCCGCAGGTTGCTTGTTTTTCACACTGTTG
Organism: Agrobacterium vitis; assembly: GCF_014926405.1. Taxonomy (NCBI): domain Bacteria; kingdom Pseudomonadati; phylum Pseudomonadota; class Alphaproteobacteria; order Hyphomicrobiales; family Rhizobiaceae; genus Gillisella; species Gillisella vitis. The sequence continues at coordinate 3,443,739 of NZ_JACXXJ020000005.1, read as the reverse complement.
ATCGCAGCTTCCATATCGTCCAGAAAAAAGCTGTTTATTGGCGGGATACGCGGGGTGAGAGGTTTTTCGTCTTTTCCAACGGTCGCCTTGCTAACGACAATCGCTTGCGGCCCTTGATCGATGCCAACAGGCACCCACTTTAGCAACTGAATGGCTTTTTCCTGCAATGTCTGGATAAAGAGGCCTGATGCGGGAAACTGCTCCTCTGCCAATCGTCCTGCTTCTTTGTCGAAATATTCTATTAGCGTGGCGCTATAGTCGGCAAATTCAAGCGCTTGATTGTTCTTCAACTCAGAGAAGGCTTGCGCGAAAGACGCCATTTTCAGTGTTTTGGCTTGCACATAACCCCCTGTGCTCACTTCAAACACGCCCAAGAAGGTGAAAGCACTGGTATTTTGTCGGCCACCTGAATCGTAATCCGGTGCCGCTTCTGTTCGTAATGTCGCCAGAAGCTCCTGATCATAGGATGCTCTGGCAAGAATACCAAAGCGCACAAAGTGCTTGTACTGCCGCTCCTGTTGATCTTGTTTTGGGGATGGAAAATGCGGCTCCCAAGGATACACATTGTCCCTGACATAGGTGACAAAGTGGTTTTCACTTTTGTCATCGTCCTCTTCGGCATCCGGTGCCGTCAGCGCCTCAACATCAAACCAATATTTCAATGTTTGAAGCGCATCGTTCATTTTTAAAATTCCTAATATTCTATAAATATCTTCGGTAAGTCCAATACTCTCTGGCCCTTTATGGAAGCGCAAGCGATCGATTGCTAATGCTTCAAACTTACCAATTGGTTGCAATTGCCTCACTTTAAAAAACCTTAAAGTTGCGACTCTTGAACGTATTGCGTGAGAGCTGCCCAAGGCCCCGACCGTACGATGTGCTGAGTTTCCGTTTTTCCTATGGCAAACTCTAGATGTCGCCAATCACCGCCCGATACCGGCGATACTCCTCGGCAAGACCAGGTCTCAGACTGTCGGCCACCGGCAGGATCGTCGCAAAGAGCGTTTCCGGATCGGCGATAGTGCCAAGTGCTGCCACAGCATCCTTGACCACTTGCGGATAAAGATCCGGCTGGCGGGCGACTCGATTGCAGAATACCTGCAAATTGAACCGGATATTGGCGCTGATCGCATCAGCACGGTCGGCGGCGGCCAAAGGCAGGTCGCGCCAGCCAAACAGGCTATGCATATCCAGAAACAACAGAAATTCATGATAATAGCGCGCCGTTTCCGGCAGACCGACTTGCAACAGCAGCGTGTCAAACGAGGTGTCCAAACCTGCGGCAGACTTCCATTGCCCGAGATCATAGCAATAGATCAAAGCCGGATCATACAACACCTTGCCACAACACAGAAACGTAGCGACGAAACTCCAGTCGCAATAGGCGCCCCGCGTCGGATGATGCGCATTGAAAGTCTTCAGGACCCCTGTAAATAGCCTAGTGCGGAAAATGCTGTAATAAAGCGCATTATTGCCACCGGTCTTATTGACATACTGCTGTATCCGCCCCGATGGCGTCTCCGCATCCAGATTGGTCGTGACCACATCGGCCACACCCGCATCGTCGCGCCATATCATCGTTTGCGGTCGCACACCGATCACATCCTGCGGCAGAGAGGAAAGATCCGCCACCGGCAGGCCGTCGAGAACATAAATCGTGTCATCATCAGCAAACGGCATGAGAAACGGTGTTTCCACGTGGTTGAGCGCGTTGACCAGATTGGCGACGGCATCTTCTGCGGTGGAATGCAGGTAACGGACGCGCGCGCCCAGGCTTTGCAGCCATTCCGCCTTGGCCGGATCGCCGGAATTGTCGGACACGATCAGCACGGCATCCAGCTTTTCCGCATAGATCAACGCACTTTCCAGGGAAAATCGGCTCTTCTCCAGCGACCGGCGACTTGGAACAACAATTGAAAGCTGGGACATGCAGGATTTTCCGAAAACAGGGCAGCAGAATTTTACAAGAGAGGATGCATTAGCATCTTCGAGACTTTGTATTTGCATAGAGAAGCATTGTTTCCCCAGGCTGGATGGCTTGTACGCCGCACCATGCAGAAAACTAGCTGCCCCTTTGCAGTCCGATGCTGCAAGCCTGAACGAAAGACAAGCCCTGCGCCAGACCAACGGTATATCGCCGAGCGATCAACAGGAGTGACAGCAGACGCAATGTCCGACAATCTTGCCGCAGCATTGGCGCTTTACGCCTCTGGAAACCTGGCGGGCGCTTATGCCGCCTTGAAAAGCGCCCTGGCCAAAGACTCCGCTCCGGGTCCGAAAGCCCTGCTGGTCATGGCCCAGTGCTGCGCCAAGCTCGACCATTTCACCGAAGCCGCCGTCTTTTACCGGCAGGCCGCAAAAATCTTGCCTGATCAAGCTCTCACCCTGATCACACTCGCAGAAAAAATGGAGCGGTCCGGGATTGAAAAGGCAAGTGCGCTGGAAATCCAGACCCTCGAAACATCCAGACGGGCCATTCGCTCCGGTCCGTTTGATGTCCAATCCTGGAAAACCTATCGGACGGCTTTGAGGCACACGCTCAATATCGACGAAATACGCATGAGCGACCAGGCGGTTCGGGACCGGTTGAACCGGCAGGAGGAGAACTATTATTCGGTCGATAGCCAAACCGTGCATCTGAGCTGGTGCGATGACGAGACCTTGAACAGCCGCTGGAACAATGGTTTTCCAGCCCCTGTCCCGGCTTCGCAAGAGTGGAAAAAACCGGCTGGCGAAACACTCAAACTCGCCTATCTGCTCGCCGATGGGCCAAGCGACGATCCGCTTCGCAGGCTTACCTTGTCGCTTGCCGCCCGACACGACCCGACCGATTTCGACGTTCTGCTGATTTGCAACGAGCCGCCGGGACCGGACGAATTGAATGCAGACATAAAGGCTCTCGGCCTCAAGGATCTCTGTGAGGATGCGGCTTTGGCCGCCCTGCGCGCCGCTGGCATCGATATCCTGATCGATCCGCTTGGCCATGGCGACGGCAGCCGTCCTGATCTGCTGCGGCACCGGATCGCGCCGCTGCATGTGGCAATGGCCGGTCACCCGGGGGTAAGGACCGGGCTTATATGCGACTATATGCTCGCAAACACCGCAGTTCTGCCGAAGGACGACCTCCGCCTCCATGGCCAGGCGATCTGCCATCTGCCGGAGACTTTTCTCGTCAGTTCTCCCATGCAACAGCCGCCTTCGCTGTCGCGCCGACAACTCGGGCTGCCCGAAGACCGAGTGATCTTCGCGGCCTTTCATCCCACCGAACAGATATCTCCGCAAACTGCCGATCTCTGGGTTGATATTCTGCGGCAGACGGAAAATAGCCTGCTATGGATATCCTGCGGCAATTACGCCCGAAACAATTTCAGCACCTGGATGAACCGTCAGGGCATAGCCGAAAACCGATTGGTTTTTCGCAACCCCGCCAGGCCCATGGAGCAAGTTGGCTGGATGACCCTGGCCGACATCGCCCTCGATTGTTTCCCTTATAACGACGGATTTTCGACGCTTGCCGCCTTGCAGGCCGGTTTACCCGTGCCAACTTTTCCGGGCGGAAATTTCGCCAGTCGTGTCACGGCAAGCCTATTGCAGGCTTGTGGGCTAGAAAAGCTGATTGCCCGAGACGCCGATGCCTATGTGGCTCTGTGTATCGATCTGGCCCGCGATAAGAGCGCCCGCAACGCCTTGAAACAGACTATTCGCGCACAGGGTCCAAGATCGCCTCTGTTTGATATCACAGGCTTTATCCGCCACTTGGAAGCCGCCTATCACACCATGGCAGCGCGGGCCGCAACGGGCCTTGAGCCGCAGGATTTTTCAGTTCCAGTCCTCTAAACGTTGCTGGCGTCCTTCCTGAAACCAAAGGCGAAGCCTTCAATCTTTGAATTGCCGTTTCGCTTGAAAACTGGTAACAGACCGCCATGGGATCTAAATTCGGATGTCTCGCGCCTGACATATTCGTGCTGCAAGACCACAAGCGTCTTCCGGCACGTTTCTTTGCGCGCGTTGCTGGAGCGCTTGGCAATCAGCTGACTTAAGTCGCTCCTCGCGGTGCGGCCTGCAACTGCGATAGTCTTGCAAACATTCTTTGACACGGTCATATGACCCCAATCCCTTTTCAACCCTTCGACGGATGAACAGCCATGAGCGCACCCCGTACCCTCTACGACAAGATTTTCGACGACCATCTGGTGGATCGCCAGGATGACGGCACCTGTCTTCTCTATATCGACCGCCACCTCGTGCATGAGGTAACGAGCCCGCAGGCCTTTGAAGGTCTGCGCATGGCTGGCCGCAAGGTGCATGCACCAACCCGCACGCTGGCCGTCGTTGACCATAACGTACCGACCACGCCGGACCGGGCCGAAGGGATCAAGAACGAGGAAAGCCGCATCCAGGTCGAGGCGCTCGCCAAGAATGCCGCTGACTTCGGCGTCGAATATTATTCCGAAAAAGACAAGCGCCAGGGCATCGTGCATATCGTCGGCCCTGAACAGGGCTTTACCCTGCCCGGCATGACCATTGTCTGCGGCGACAGCCATACCTCGACCCACGGAGCCTTCGGCGCCCTGGCGCATGGTATCGGCACGTCGGAAGTGGAACATGTTCTGGCCACCCAGACCTTGATCCAGAAGAAAGCCAAGAACATGCTGGTGCGTGTCGATGGCAAGCTGCCTGCGGGCGTCACCGCCAAGGACATCATTCTTGCCATCATCGGTGAAATCGGCACGGCTGGTGGTACCGGCCACGTCATCGAATTTGCCGGTGAGGCTATCGAGGCCCTATCGATGGAAGGCCGCATGACCGTCTGCAATATGACGATTGAAGGCGGCGCCCGCGCTGGCTTGATTGCGCCTGATGAAAAGACCTTTGAATATATCAAGGGCAAGCCCCGCGCGCCGAAGGGTGAAGAGCTGGACATGGCGCTTCAATACTGGAAGACGCTGCATACCGATGAAGGCGCGCATTTCGACCGCACCGTCGTGCTGGATGCCGCCAACCTGCCGCCCATCGTCTCCTGGGGCTCTTCGCCGGAAGATGTGATTTCGGTTCAGGGCGTCGTGCCGAACCCCGACGATATCGCTGACGAAAACAAGCGGACGTCGAAGTGGCGCGCGCTCGACTATATGGGCCTGAAGCCCGGCACCAAGATCACCGATATCGCTATCGACCGGGTGTTTATCGGCTCCTGCACCAATGGCCGCATCGAAGACCTGCGCGCCGCAGCCGCCGTGCTGAAGGATCGCAAGGTGGCCTCGACCGTTTCTGCCATGGTGGTTCCGGGGTCTGGCCTCGTCAAGGAACAGGCGGAAGCCGAAGGTCTCGACAAGATCTTCCTGGATGCCGGTTGCGAATGGCGTGAGCCGGGCTGTTCCATGTGCCTGGCCATGAACGACGACCGCCTGAAGCCGGAGGAACGCTGCGCCTCGACCTCGAACCGCAATTTCGAAGGCCGCCAGGGTTATAAGGGCCGCACCCACCTCGTTTCCCCCGCCATGGCCGCTGCTGCCGCCATCGCCGGCCATTTCGTCGATATCCGCGAGTGGAAGTGAGATAGCAAATTCTCCATAAGAAAGGCGGCTCACAAGCCGCCTTTCTTGTTTTCACTCAATGATTCACGTGAAATCAGAAGCTCGCCGTCATCGGATCAGGTCCAATGCGGGTGGATGAGCTGTCCAGGGCAGCAATCTCAGTCATGTCCTCAGCATCGAGGCTGAAATCGAACACCTTGAAATTCTCCTCGATGCGCGACGGCGTGACGGACTTCGGGATCACCACCAGCCCGCTTTCGATATGCCAGCGGATGATGATCTGGGCCGCCGTGCGGCCATGCTTGGCGGCGATCTTGCCGATCACCGGATTGTCCAGCAGCTTGCCCTGACCAAGTGGGCTCCAGGACTGGGTGATGATACCGTGAGCCTGGTGGAATTCGCGGGCTTGCTTCTGCTGGAAATCTGGATGCAGTTCGATCTGGTTGATGACAGGCACCACGCCGGTTTCATCGATGATCTTCTTCAGATGCTCCGGATAGAAATTCGACACGCCGATGGAGCGCGCCCGGCCCTCCTCCTTCAATTGGATAAAGGCCTTCCAGGTCTCGACAAACAGGCCACGATGCGGCGATGGCCAGTGGATCAGGTAGAGATCGACATAGTCAGTGCCGAGCCGTTTCAGGCTGGCATCGAAGGCCTTGAGGGTGTTGTCGAAGCCCTGCTCATTGTTCCACAGCTTGGTGGTCAGGAAAATATCGCCGCGGTCGATGCCGGACGAGCGGATGCCTTCGCCAACACCCTCCTCGTTTTCATAGACGGCAGCCGTATCGATATGGCGATAACCCGATGACAGCGCCGAACGCACCGCCGGTGCCGCTTCGCTATTGGGTGTTTGCCAGACGCCGAGCCCCACCTGCGGGATGCTGTTGCCGTCGGAAAAAGTAATATTGGATTGATCTGCCACGTAAGAGTCTCCCATTCGAGATCGGGGTTTAAGATCGGGCAAGGACCATGACGGCCCGGGAAAAAGACAGAGGCGCAGCCGAGACTACGGCCCGTTTTGGAATGCACATTCAATGATTCCGGTTCCATAGATAGGCAAGCGTTGCCGCTTTCACACCCCGACAGACATCTGTTTGGATCGGAAAGGGATTTTTCACAGAACCGTGACGACAGTCTCTGGCGAAACAAGCGCCAGCAGGCGACGCATGTCGGCGGGGCTGATCGCCACGCACCCTTCCGTCGGGGCATAATCAGGCCGGGCAATATGGAAAAAGATTGCCGAACCACCGCCTTGTTTGCGGCAGGTGATGTTCCAATCCATCACCAGACAAACATCGTAAAGCCGGTCCTGTCGCCGCAACCGCTCATGACTGGGGGTGAAAGGCGCCTTGACCGGACGGTTATAGGCCGGATGGCCCGGCGCATCGCACCACAGCATATCGGCACGAATCGCCCTCAAGGGCAGGCGCGAGCCTATGGCCCCACGAGGCTCTGCCCGAAAGTAGCCGTAAAGCAACCGCATCGATGCCCGTGGGGTTGCGCCATCGCCCTCGCGCTTGAAAGCCGTGATGCCCGACCGTCCGATGGCGGCGGGAAACCGCAGCGGTCCGGCCTGAACGATGGCCTGGCTCTTGCAACCGGGCTTGCGGCGCACCACAATACTGCGAAGACCTTGGCGCGGTTGAGCCCCGGCTCTGGAAACTGGGTTTGGCATTTCGCTCACGGAGTTTTGCTTTGTCGAACACTTTTCTTGTAGAGTGAGTTGGCTAGATAAGACAATGATTTCAAGAACAGTGCAATCTGGCCTGTTCGCTGCTTGGGAGTATATCAGGTATGGCTGCTCGGACGATCCTTCTGGTCGATGACGACGATGACCTGCGCGAAACGCTGGTGGAACAACTTTCCCTTTATGAGGAGTTTTCGATCCAGCAGGAATCCAACGCCACCAAGGGCGTGCAGGCCGCCCGCAACGGCCAGGTGGACCTGATGATCATGGATGTCGGCCTGCCTGACATGGATGGCCGCGAAGCCGTGAAACTGCTGCGCAAGGGCGGCTTCAAAGCCCCCGTCATCATGCTGACCGGCCACGACACCGATTCCGACACCATTCTGGGGCTTGAAGCCGGTGCCAACGACTACGTCACCAAACCATTCCGCTTTGCGGTTCTGCTGGCGCGCATCCGTGCGCAGTTGCGCCAGCACGAGCAGAGCGAGGATGCGACTTTTACCGTCGGCCCCTATCTGTTCAAGCCAAGCCAGAAGCTGCTGACCACCGAAGACGGCAAGAAAATCCGGCTGACCGAAAAGGAAGCGGCCATCATCCGCTATCTCTACCGCGCCGGGCAGAAAGTCGTCACCCGCGACGTGCTGCTGGAAGAAGTCTGGGGATACAACTCCGGCGTCACCACCCATACGCTGGAAACCCATGTCTATCGCCTGCGCCAGAAGATAGAACGGGACCCGTCCAACGCCGAAATTCTGGTCACGGAAAACGGCGGTTACAAGATTATTCCCTAAACGGACATTGAACGGACCCTGAACCGGAGCATTCTCGATGGCGCTGAGCGATGACATGCAACTGCTTTCATCCCTGGCGCTGTTTCAGGGCCTGGAGCCGGACCAGCTGCGGCTGATTGCCTTTGGTGCCGAACACAGGCCCATCGGCCAGGGCCAGCCGCTGTTTCGGGAACACTCCCCAGCTGAATGCGCCTATGTGGTGGTGCGCGGCCGGTTCGAGCTTTCCAACACGGGCCGCGATGGCAAGCCGCAAGTCGCCGCCGTTGCCGGTCCTGGCACCATGCTGTCGGAACTGGCGCTGGCCACCATGGTGGAGCGCAAATATACCGCCATCGCCCTGGAAGATTCCGAAGTGCTGCGCATTCCCCGCCCGCTGTTCCACAGGTTGCTGGAGGAATATCCAAAGCTCGGCCTGGTCATGCAGGAGCGCATCCGGCAAAATCTCGTGGCACTGGCGACCGGTGCAAAGGGGATGGAAGAGCGTTTTCGGTAACACGCGACGGCTCACCATGTCGCATTGTCTGGTGGGGCAGCAGGACTGCATCATCGTTTTACCGTGAGGTTCACCCCCCTCTGCCTTGCCAGGCTTGGCCCTTCGCATGGCTCCGGGCGTTCGTCAGTACAATCGATCCACTGGATCGATTGTTCGGCTACGCCGACCCTTCCTCACCCCACCTCAAGGAGGGAGATCGGATAGACGTAGCCGCTCATTCTTCGGAAACATTGGCGATTTCCGACGGTTTGTTCAGATGGCTTGAAGCGAGCGGCCAACTCCGGGTCGATCTCCCTCCTTGAGGGGGAGATGCCTGGCAAGGCAGAGGGGGGTAAACGGCATATCGAAGCGACAATATCATGTACCGTCGCCAATCAATCACAGCAATTACTGATACTTCTATATATCGTGGTTCTCCAACCGCTCCTTGCAGGCCAGTTCGACCGCACACTGCAACTGTGTGATATGCTCTACCAGCCAAGCCAATTCCTCATCCGCAATCTCATATTTTAACGAGTAACGGGCTTCGACATAAGCGCGACGCAACCTTTCGAAACATCGGCGAGCAAAACGGCTATTGCGCGGCCAAGCCTCAATCAATCGTGCATCAAGGCCTTCAGCTCTTGATCGTAATTCTTTAAGATCATGCAGCTTGGGAGTGTATAGCGTTAACACCAAAGACAAGCAGTGATAAAGCCGCTCAACTGTCTGATGAAGCTGGAAAGCTGCCTGCTTGTGATAACCTCTGAGCATCGCTTCTGATGCCAGCTCAAACTGGCGGGATGCATCCAGAAAAAAATCGTCAAAATAAGCCTGCGCCTGAACCCGTCTCGCCTCAAGGTCCAGAGGTTTTGGTGTCGTAAGTGGAAAACCCGGCGCTTCATAGAGCGGAATGCCGTCACGAACGATATCGATGAAGAAGGGCTGGCCACGCGACAGACGATCATTCACATCCTCAAGGGAATGAACGATGAAACTAACAGGAGTTTTCAAGCGCTTGGTCGCCACTTCCTCCCGTGTCAGATGCTCTTCCGCACCTCGCCAGAACTCATCCTCGTCGGCAAAAACCTCGGTATTGACCACCACCAGCAGGTCATAATCGGAATAATAGCCGCTGGCATGATCCTCGACCCAATCGCCACGCGCATAGGAGCCGAACAGGATCAGCTTGAGGATACGGCCGCCCTTGTTTTTATCGGAAAGCCTGCCCTTTTGCGCGGCCTCAAATTCATCGAAGAGAATGCGGACCACCCGCTGCAGCTCGCGCTGCTTGCGGGCGGGCAGATGATTGAGCCGGTCCTGATCCATCCACCCCTCCGTTGCACTCAAATTGACATCAAAGCGCGAACTGCACCGTCACCGGCACGTGGTCGGACGGCTTTTCCCAGCCGCGCGCTTCGCGCAAGATCTCGATGGTTTTCAGCGACGGCAACAAATCTGGTGATGACCAGATATGGTCGAGGCGGCGGCCCTTGTCGGCGCTGTCCCAGTCCTTGGCGCGGTAGCTCCACCACGTATAGAGTTTTTGCGATGGATCGACCAGCTGGCGCATCAGGTCCACCCAGCCACCCCGGTCGATCACGTCAAGCAGGCCTGCGGTTTCCACCGGGGTATGGGAGACGATCTTCAGCAGTGCTTTATGGGACCAGACATCATGCTCCAGCGGTGCAATATTCAGGTCGCCAACCAGGATAGCGGACGTCTCCGGCTCGGCACTGGCCGACAGCGCCTTCATTTCCTCGACAAAATCCAGCTTATGGCCGAATTTTGGATTGATCTCCCGGTTGGGCTCATCACCGCCCGCTGGCACATAGAAATTATGCAGGCGAATACGCCGCCCGTTCCACTCGAAAATCGCCGAAATATGGCGGCTGTCACCGACGCCGCAGTAATCCTGCCGGTGATCTTCGGTCAAAGGAAATTTCGAGACGGTGGCAACGCCATGATAGCCCTTCTGGCCATGCAGAATGGCATAGGGATAGCCCAGCGCCTGAAACGCCTCTAACGGAAACTCATGGTTCTGGCATTTGATTTCCTGAAGGCAGAGAATATCCGGCTGGCGCAGTTTGAGAAAATGCTCGACGATCGGCATGCGCAGCCGCACCGAATTGATATTCCAGGTGGTCAGGGAAAAAGTCATGACGAGATCCTTCAGCGCCGAACAGATCCGGCATTGCTCATCCCTTTATGCAAACTCGTAGAATTTTGACAGTGAAAAGGCCCGAAATCTCCAGATTTCGAGCCTCGCGCCGGTAAAGGTCGATCAACCGCCGCTCAGCCGCGATTGCGGATATCGTCATAGGGAACTTCGAAGACTTTTTCATCGAAATTGACGCCCTGCTGGACGTTAAAGATCATCACCGACGTGTCCTTGCCCTGCGCATCGGTCACCGTCCACTGCCGCAGCTCGAACGTCTTCGGGTCGAACATCAGCGTGATCGTCTGGTCGCCGAAAATCGACTTATCCCCCAGCACGATCGTGGTCAGGTCCTGCTCTTCCTTGACCTGCCGTACCATCTGGTGGCCGAGATCGATGCGGTCGGACAGAAGCAGGCTTAGTGGCGTTTTCGACAGCGGATAGACATCCCAGGTCTTCATTTTCAGGTTGCCGATCGCGACGTTGCGGCCATCGGAAATCACCCGCATCGGTGAGGGCTGCTCATAGTTGAAACGCAGCTTGCCGGGTCGTTCGATATAGAATTTTCCAGCTGTCTGTTCACCGCGCGGGCCAAACTGCACGAACTCACCCATCATGGTTTTCACCGAGGCAAAATGATCGGCAATCCTCTGGGCGGCGCTGGCCTGGGCCTGAGCGTATGCGGGTGACACTGTGGCGCCTGTGGCCACAACAGCGATGCCCGCAGCCGCCAAGCCGATAAATCCCCGGCGGCCAATCATCCCTGTCATGCCTGCCGGGGCAAACGTCTTCTTCTGCATTCTTTTCTCCTTTTGCCCCTGATTCCTACAGCGCAAACCGGGCGCCATGGTGACAAACACCGGATCGTGAACGCCGAAACGCCTTTCAGCGCCTGGACGTTCCACACCAGCATGTCGCCGTCACCGCTCGATGTCAGCTTCCGTCGGAACGAGGATTTCGCGTTTGCCCGCGTGGTTGGCCGGGCCGATAATGCCTTCCTGCTCCATACGTTCGATCAGCGATGCGGCGCGGTTATAGCCGATGCCCAGCCGACGTTGAACATAGGAGGTCGAGGCTTTTCCATCCCGAAGCACGACGGCGACGGCCTGGTCGTAAGGATCGTCCGATTCGGCCAGATTGCCGGTCCCTGCCGGTCCGCCACCTTCGTCGTCGTCCTCGTCAATAGTCACGGCATCAAGATAATCCGGCGCGCCCTGAGTTTTCAGATAGGCAACGATGTCTTCCACCTCATTATCCGAGACGAAAGGTCCGTGAACGCGCTGGATGCGCCCGCCGCCAGCCATATAGAGCATGTCGCCCATGCCCAACAGCTGTTCAGCGCCCTGCTCGCCCAGAATAGTACGGCTGTCGATCTTGGACGTAACCTGGAAGGAAATCCGGGTCGGGAAGTTTGCCTTGATGGTACCGGTGATCACATCGACAGAAGGCCGCTGCGTCGCCATGATCACGTGGATGCCCGCCGCGCGCGCCATCTGCGCCAGTCGCTGCACCGCGCCTTCGATATCCTTGCCCGCCACCATCATCAGGTCGGCCATCTCGTCGATGATAACAACGATATAGGGCATGGGCTGCAAATCGAAGGTCTCGGTCTCGTACATGGCCTCGCCGGTCTGCCGGTCAAAGCCGGTCTGCACGGTACGGGTCAGAACCTCGCCTTTTTCGATGGTCTGCTCGACGCGGCTGTTGAAGCCGTCGATATTGCGCACGCCGATCTTCGACATCTTCTTGTAGCGCTCTTCCATCTCGCGCACCGTCCATTTTAAGGCGACGACAGCCTTTTTCGGATCGGTAACGACAGGCGAGAGCAGATGCGGAATGCCGTCATAGATCGACAGTTCCAGCATTTTCGGATCGATCATAATCAACCGGCATTTTTCCGGCGGCAACCGGTAGACCAGCGACAGGATCATGGTGTTGATCGCCACCGACTTGCCCGACCCGGTCGTACCGGCCACCAGCAGATGCGGCATCTTGGCGAGGTCGGCGATCACAGGTTCACCGCCAATGGTCTTGCCCAGCGCCATCGGTAGCTTGGCTGTCGAACCGTTGAAGTCGCGGCTACCGATCATTTCCCGCAGATAGACGGTTTCGCGGGTTCTGTTCGGCAATTCAATGCCAATGGCGTTGCGGCCAGGCACAACGGCAACACGGGCGGCAATGGCGCTCATCGAGCGGGCAATATCATCGGCAAGACCGATAACGCGGGATGATTTGATCCCTGGCGCCGGCTCAAGCTCATAAAGTGTAACGACCGGACCGGGACGCACTTCGATAATGTCACCCTTGACGCCGAAATCCTCCAGCACGCCTTCCAGCGTCCGGGCATTGTGCTCAAGCTGGTCAGCAGACAGGCTGGCATCCTTGGCAACGGCGCGTGGTTCGGCCAGAAGCTGAACCGAGGGCAGTTGAAAACCGCGCGCACCTCTTGGACCAGCAACCGGAGCAGGGCGAGGACGCTCAGCAGGAGCCGCCGCGCGGCGGGAAGAAGGCTTTGCAGCCCGGTCTTCGTCTTCATCGTCGAATAAGATGTCATCAGCGGACCGCCCACGGGTGCGCAGGTCAAAGGGTGGCTCGTCATGCGCGTCGTCCGGCGACACCGGCGGCGGCGCGATACGGCGACGGCCCGCACTCCGCTCACCCGGCTCAAAGGACGGATCGGCGCGGTGGTCGGGTCGTCCAGCTTGAACCGGCACAACCACATCATCGTTGAAATCATAGGGCTGGTCGAAATTAGACCGCTCGCGCCTTTGCGGCTTCAAACCGGCGAGACGCCGCATCCGGGCATGACCGGTATACCAGACATGGGCAAGCGCACCAGCAGCCAGCGCGAATGGCCCGGTACGGTCATCATCGTCTTCATCCTCATCAACGATAGGCACGGCCTTGCTCTTGCGCGACCCCGCCTGCGAGCTTGCACGGGCCGCCAGAATTTCCGCTTCGAAATCATCCTCTTCATTGCCGATGATACCGGCAGCAAACAGCATCAGCCACAGCATCGGGGCGATGAAGATCACGCCCAGCACCATGGCAAAGGTTCCGGTCGGATAGGCTCCGACAAACAGTGCGGGAAAGCGCAGGATCATGTCGCCGATCACCCCACCGATCCCGTTGGGAATAGGCCAGGTGCCGGGCGGCGGAAAACAGCCGAACACGGCAGCACCCGCAACCGCCCCAGTGCCCCAGGCGGCCAGACGGCGCGGCAGGCGGGTGATCTTGCGGCCCGAAATCAGCGAAAGACACCAGGCTAGAATTGGTAAAAGCGCTGCAACCGAAGCCAGTCCGAAAAACTGCATGGCAAGATCGGCAAAGACGGCACCGGGATAACCGAGAATATTGGTGGGCGCGCGGCTTGTCGCATAGGAAAAACTGGGATCGGCAACATTCCAGGTGGCCAGCGCGGCAATGGCCGCCACCAACCCAAGGAACAAGGCAAAGCCTAGCAGAGCCAGGCATTGCCGCATGATGAAACCCATCACGATCATCCGAGGCGACCGCTCTTCCAATATCGCTAGCGTGCTTCTGCTCATAGGTGTTCGCCTGCCAGTGCAATTTCAACAAAACTTGGAAACCGGATACGCCGGGCAGGACCCGAACCGGCTTGCGAAAAGTGAGATTACCAGAACACGGGTTAACGCTCCTTTAACCATGGATAACCCATCCGGGCGAAAGCCAGCCTCACAACGTGGCGCAACCAGTCTTTCGCTATAATCGTATATAGAGCGCGATTTTCCAGAATCAAAAAACCCGGGCACGAGGCCCGGGTCGGTTTTCTGGTAACGAAACACCTTGATCGGCTCCCATATGGGGAGCGACAGAGATCAGGAGTGATAAGCAGCTTCACCGTGAGAGGCGAGGTCGAGACCTTCGCGCTCGGCTTCAACCGGCACACGCAGACCAACGATCACATCAACGATCTTGTAGAGGATCGCAGAGCCGATACCGGTCCACAGGACCGTGATGACCACGGCCTGAAGCTGTACCATGACCTGGCCGCCCATCGTCTGTTCGCCGACATAGCCGACGCCACCCAGCGAAGCGCTGGCGAAAATGCCGGTGGAAATAGCGCCGAACATGCCGCCAATGCCGTGGACGCCGAACACGTCAGCCGTATCGTCATAGCCGAACTTGTTCTTCACGACAGAGACGAAGAAGTAGCAGAGCGGCGAAACGATCACACCCATGACGATTGCGCCCATCGGGCCGACGATACCGGCGGCAGGCGTGATGGCAACGAGGCCAGCAATCATACCGGAGGCAGCGCCCAGCATCGAGGCCTTGCCGCGGGTGAAGGATTCAACCACGCACCAGGACAGGATAGCCGCAGCCGTGGCAATAAAGGTGTTGACGGTGGCCAGCATCGCACCACCGGAGGCTTCGAGGTTGGAGCCAGCATTGAAGCCGAACCAGCCGACCCAGAGCATGGCGGCACCCACATAGGTGAGCGTCATGGAATGCGGGGCCATCATGTCCTTGCCATAGCCTGTACGCTTGCCGACCAGGATCGCACCGACCAGACCGGCAACACCGGCATTGATGTGAACGACTGTGCCGCCGGCAAAATCAAGGGCGCCGAGGCCGAAGAGATAGCCCTTGGCATCCCAGACCATATGGGCGACCGGGAAATAGACGAAGGTGACCCAAAGCAGGCAGAACAGGATCGCAGCCGAGAACTTGATGCGTTCCGCGAAGGCGCCGATGATCAGGGCAGGCGTAATGGCCGCAAAGGTCATCTGGAACAGCATGAAGATATATTCAGGAATGACGACGCCCTTGCTAAAGGTAGCAGCCGTTGTCGTGGTGTCGACGCCAGCCAGGAACATCTTGGCAAAGCCGCCGAAGAACGGGCTTTCTCCGCCGCCGAAGGCGAAGGAATAACCATAAATGACCCAGACGATCATCACCATGGCGGCAATGACGGTGCACTGCATCAGCACGGACAGCATGTTCTTGGCGCGCACCAGGCCGCCGTAGAACAGGCCAAGGCCGGGAACGGCCATGAACAGAACGAGGATGGTGGACAGGAACATGAAGGCGGTATCGCCCTTGTCGGGAACCGGAGCAGCTGCCGCCGCAACGGCTGGCGCTGCATCCTGCGCAAAGGCGATCGCTGGCGCCATCAAGGCCGCCGATGCAGCCCCGAGGCGCAAGGCTTGAGATTTGAATGTGGAAAACGACATGTATATGAACTCCCCTTGACGGCCGGTCTTACAAGGCTTCGGTATTGGTTTCACCGGTACGGATACGCACCGCCTGATCGATTCCGTAGACGAAAATCTTTCCATCGCCGATCTGACCGGTCTTGGCAGCCGAGGCGATCGCTTCCACCGCCTTGTCGGCAACATCCGTCGCCACTGCGACCTCGATCTTCAGCTTGGGCAGGAAGCTCACGGCATATTCCGTGCCGCGATAAATTTCCGTGTGCCCCTTCTGCCGCCCATATCCCTTGACCTCCGTGACGGTCAGGCCTTGGATACCGACAGCCGTCAGTGCTTCGCGCACTTCGTCCAGCTTGAACGGCTTGATAATGGCCATCACAATCTTCATCTGGTTTCCCATCCTCTGGTTTATCCTCGGCGAATAACGCCGTCTCTCCTCGACGCCGACCTACGACAGGGGGCAGCGACTGTCATCCTACATTCAAACCGTGTGCCAAGTTTCAGGAGACCGGTAAGCTATTGAAATAAAAAGACTATAATGGAGAACACCAAAAAAAAAGGCACAGGAATGGGCGAAAACATGGTTTTTTTTGTGCAAATTCAAAAAATCGCACAAAATTTAATCATTTGCCTTTTTCCGAATCAAGCCCTCCTGGGCAACGGAAACAACCAGCTGGCCTGTCCGCGTATAAATTGAGCCTCTGGTCATTCCCCGGCCACCCGACGCGCTGGGGCTGTCTTGGGAATAGAGCAGCCAGTCATCCAGCTTGGTGGGCTGGTGAAACCACATCGCATGGTCAAGGCTGGCGGCCTGGATCCGCTGGTCGAAGACGGACACTCCGTGGGCATAGAGCGCGACATCCAGCAGCGTCATGTCCGAGAGATAGGCCAGCACGGCGGCTTGCAAGCGGCGATCATCCGGCACAACACCGGTCATACGCACCCAGATATCGGCCTTTGGTTCCAGCTTGTCCTTTGTCAGATAATGCAGGAAGGAGGTGGGGCGAAATTCCACCGGCCGCTCTCTTGCCCAATAGGCCCGGATATGGGCGGGCGCTTGCGACAGAAACATTTCGCGAAATTCCCGCTCGCCCATCAACCCTTCCGGTGGGGTCACATTCGGCATGACGAGCTGGTGGGAAAAGCCTTCTTCTTCTTGCTGGAAAGAGGCCGACATCGAAAATATCATCTGGCCATGCTGGATGGCAACGACCCGACGGGTCGAAAAGCTGGCGCCGTCACGGGTCCGCTCGACCTGATAGAGGATTGGCACCGTCGGATCGCCGGGACGCAAGAAATAGGCATGCAAGGAGTGAACATACCGCTCATCATCGACACAGCGCTGGGCTGCCATCAAGGCCTGAGCGATGACCTGGCCACCGAACACCCTTTGCCATCCGACCTGCGGGCTGGTGCCTCGGAACAAATTGACTTCCAATGCCTCCAGGTTCAGCGTTTCGATCAGTTTTTCCATCGGTGTGGCGGAATTTTCTGTCTGCGGCATTTTGGAAAAGCTCCGGCGGTAGGAAGTCGGGTCCAACTGATCTATATAAGACCCGAAGCACGATACAAGCTGTAAGGGAGTAGATGATGGCGGATCTGGTTGTAGTCGGAGGCGGATATGTCGGTCTCTCGGCGGCGCTCGCCGTCAAGCGCGCCGCGCCGCATCTGGAGGTGACGGTAATCGAAGCAGCCCCCGAAGGCCAGTGGCGCAAGGACCCACGGGCCTCGGCG
Organism: Agrobacterium vitis; assembly: GCF_014926405.1. Lineage (NCBI taxonomy): Bacteria > Pseudomonadati > Pseudomonadota > Alphaproteobacteria > Hyphomicrobiales > Rhizobiaceae > Gillisella > Gillisella vitis. The sequence continues at coordinate 3,426,183 of NZ_JACXXJ020000005.1, read as the reverse complement.
GTGATTGCGGCAGCCACCAAAATGCTGGAGGTTTTCGGCGTCTGGAGCACGATTGAGCCGCAGTCCCAGCCAATCAACCGGATGATCGTTACCGATTCGCGCACCAGCGATCCGGTCCGGCCCGTCTACCTGACCTTTGACGGCGAAGTCGAGGAGGGCAAGCCCTTCGCCTATATGGTGCCCAATGTCGCCATGGTCGGCGCGCTTCTCGATGCTGCCGGTGTGGCGGGAATTTCCATCCGCCATGGCGTGAAAGCCGCAGGCTTCTCCGTGAAAGGCCATAAGGCCGAAGTCGCGCTTTCCGATGGCACAACCCTTGACTGCCGTCTGGTTGTTGCCTGTGACGGCGTGCGCTCGCGCGTCAGGGACATGGCGGGGATCAAGACCGTCACCTGGGCCTATGGCCAGTCCGGGATTGTCACCACGGTCGAACATGAGCGTCCGCATGAAGGGGTGGCAGAGGAACATTTCCTGCCCGCCGGACCCTTTGCCATCCTGCCCTTGACCGGCAATCGCTCATCGCTGGTCTGGACCGAGCGCAGCGAGGATGCGGACCGGCTGGTGGCCGAGGACGATCTGATGTTCGAAACCGAACTGGAGCGCCGTTTCGGCCACAAACTCGGCTCTATCCGCGCTACCGGCGACCGCCGGGCCTTTCCGCTGGGACTGACGCTGGCCCGCTCTTTCATCGGACCACGGCTGGCGCTGGCAGGGGATGCCGCCCATGGTATTCATCCGATTTCCGGCCAGGGTCTCAATCTTGGCTTCAAGGATGTGGCGGCGCTGGCGGAAACAATCGTCGATGCCGATCGCCTCGGCCTCGATATCGGCGATATCACCGTTCTGGAACGCTACCAGACCTGGCGCCGCTTCGACACATTCCGCATGGGCGTTACCACCGACGTGCTGAACCGGCTGTTTTCCAACGATATTACGCCGGTAAGAATCGTTCGGGATTTCGGATTGGGCCTGGTGGAACGGCTGCCAAAACTGAAAAGCTATTTCATTTCCGAGGCGGCAGGAACAGCGGTGAAGGGCGGCCCCAAACTTCTGACCGGTCAGGCGATCTGACAAACGATCTGGCAGGCGCTGGCGGGGTCAATGGTCTCCCGACAGCGCCTTCAGTCTTCAATCTTGCGGGCTTCCGAGACCAGCATGATCGGAATGCCATCGCGGATGGGGTAAGCAAGCCGTGCCTTTTCCGAGACCAACTCGTTGTTTTCCCGGTTAAGGGTCAAGCGGCCATTGGTCAGCGGGCAGACAAGCAATTCCAGCATTTTCGGATCGACACCGTTCATCCGCTGGTCCATGGCTGCGCTCCTTCATCTTCTGCCCATTCACCGTTACTGTAAAACCGGCTCCACATCGCCGAAACCGCGTGCCAGATAAATTTCGGTAATGGCAATCAGCGTTTCTGTGCGGCTATGCAGATCGGTGGCCTCCAGTAAGGCCTGTTTTTCAGCAGGCGTAAAAGGCGACATCATCGACAAAGAATTGACCAGGGTCAGATTGCTGGCGCGCTGGACGCTCTCCCAATCCGCTTCCAGCTTGTTGGCATCGAGATAGGCTCGGAACACCGCGAGCAACCGTTCCCGATCCACGCTGTTTTCCTGGCCTTCAGCCGCCAGATCGGCCATGAACGGCGAAATTCGCACCGTGCGGAATGGATGGGTGGTTTTCAGCTCTTCGCTCAGCCGGAAACGGCAGATTCCACCCAGCGACAGAATATAGCGGCCATCGCCTGTCTCGGCGAAAGAGGTGATCCGACCGATACATCCCATGCTGCAGAGGGCCGGAATGCCGGTAGCAATCTCATAGGGCTCGGTCAATGCCGGTTGAATCATGCCGATCAGCCGATTGCTGCGCAGCGCGGCATCGAACATTTCCAGATAGCGCGGCTCGAATATATTCAGTGGCAATTGCCCACCGGGCAGCAGAAGAGCTCCTGCCAGCGGAAAAACCGGCAATGTCTCCGGAAAATCAGCCGCCGTCAGATATCGCGCATTGCCGACCTGCATTACAACCTCCTGAAAGAGCACCGAGCCAATGCCCTGTCGCTCTTTGATTCCTTATAATGTGGCATGCGCCCGGCAAATCTCAAGATGCGCCTGCCACAGAACACAACTTCCGCCCGTCCGAACGTATAGGGTTCAGTCCTTGAACAGGGCTCGTCCCATTCTCTGCCTGCAAGCCCGTTACGAAAACAGGATCGAAGACAGCTTGCGCCGAGCCTGAATGGTGGCGGGGTCCTTCGGACCCCAGACCTCGAAAAATTCAACCAGTTGGCGACGCGCACCATCATCGTCGTAGGTCCGGTCTTTTTTCATGATCAACAGCAAATGATCGGCTGCGTCTTCACGCTTGCCCTCTACATTGCGGATTTTGGCGAGCTTCAGCCGCGCCTCGTGATCGTCAGGGTTAAGCGACAGTTGCTGCTCCAGCGCCACCGGATCACCCAGCTTGCGGGCCTCTTCGATTTGCTCCAGCTTTTTGGCCACGGCCTGGATTTCGGCGGCCTTGGCCAACTCTTCAGGCAAGCCATCGACAATCTGGCGCACCCGTTCATGCTGGTTGAGGGCCAGCATGCATTCGGCAATACCGGCAACCGCCCTGGCATTTTCCGGATCGGCCTGCATGACCGCCGCATAGAGCTGGGCAGCGCCGTCGAAATCGCCGTCGTCGTAAAGACCCTTGGCTTCTGCCAGCACAGCCTCGATTTCCGCTGCCTGATCGGCACCGCCGTCCGGGCCACCGAGCTTGTCGATGAACTGCTTGACCTGACTTTCCGGCAGCGCGCCCATGAAGCCATCGGCAGGACGGCCATCGACAAAAGCGACGACGGCAGGAATGGACTGGATACCAAGCTGACCGGCGATGGCCGGATGGTCGTCGATATTCATCTTGACCAGCTTGACCTTGCCCTTGGCCTCATTGACCGCCTTTTCGATGATCGGCGTCAACTGGCGGCAGGGGCCACACCAGGGTGCCCAGAAATCCACCAGGACCGGCTGGCGGCGGGATTCTTCCAGCACATCCTTGGCAAAGCCCTGGGTCGTCGTATCCTTGATCAGACCACCAGCGGGCGCTGCTCCTGCAGACGCTGGCGCTGCCGCAGCAGGTGCTGCGCCAAATTGCGCATTCGCCGTCATCTGCCCGCCATAGGAGCCGCCATATGGATTACCAGAATTGCTCATCACCATCTCCCGCCTGTTCATGACAGCCCGGGCGTTTTGCAAACGCATTCCAGGTGCCGCCTTATTTCCACCGTCCGCAAGTTCCGTTTCATACCGCAACAGATATCGCAGCCCTTGTCCCGGCCACATGATCTTTACAGGGTTCCTTGGATTTCAATAAACCCTGCAAGCGTTTAAATCGTGCCTCAAGCCGTGACTTTCAAGACGAGTGCTTCATGTCCTGTCGCCATCAGAAAGCGCAACAGATCATCAAGACCGATCGAGGTTGTAGCGTCATTCGACAGCGGATGGCAATTGATGATCTCATGCTGCATCAGGTCTGCATCAAGAACGAATGTCACCTTGTTGCCCGTGTCGTTTATTGCGCCGAACGCCGTCACCGATCCCGGGACAACCCCCAGATACTCCATCAGCTTTTCCGGTTTGCCAAAGGAAACCTTGCTGGCTGCACCGATCAGCGTATGGACGGTCTTCAAATCGACAATGGCGTTTTCCTCGACCACCAGCAGGAAGAACTGATCCTTCTTGTCCTTGACGAACAGGTTCTTGGTATGACCGCCAGGGATCTCATCGCGTAGGGAGACCGATTCTGCCACGGTAAAGACTGGCGGATGTGACACTGTCCGGTGCTCGATACCCAGGCTATCGAGACATGCAAACAGGTCTGCGGGCGATTTCGGCACAATCTCTATCATCATGGTCCTGCTTCAGAATAAAGTCTCGGCGACGCTGCGTGTTAAACGATATCGGGCAATATCCTTCAACTGTTTTATGCGCCATTCGGATATCCAAATGTCCCTCGACAAACCTTTATCGCGCCCTCTCATCAAACGTTCAAAATTTTCATTGCCGCAGAATAGCTTAGGCCGAGATTGGAAAAAATCTTGGAGCCGCCGTCATTTCCCTGTTGCAATCGAAAAGCAGTTGGGCCATATACCGCCCGTCGCCGCAACACAGCGACCCACGGTTCAGCGTACTACCCCGGACCGGTGGATAATGAGCGGGCGTAGCTCAGGGGTAGAGCACAACCTTGCCAAGGTTGGGGTCGAGGGTTCGAATCCCTTCGCCCGCTCCAATTTTCCAAAGATGAATTCAAGAATATGATTTCCCGAAAGGGAGATCGCTGTTTTCCGTGTCCGGCTGCGTGGTTTGGGCTGCAAAACCGACTGCGTTAAACCCTTCCCTATAAGCTCTTAAAATGTGCCTATAGCAAATTGGCGTCGCCAAACGCGCTCCGAATGGCGACACCGGAATGCTGCGTCAGGTCGCCCGTATCGGCTTATGTCCCATCACCCTACCAATGATAATGACCAGCACGCCAGCAATGGCGAGGCAGGCTGCCAGAAAGAACATCGGAGCAATCGTGCTGCCCGTTTGGTCACGGATCAATGGCACGACATTCTGGGCAACGAAACCGCCGAGATTGCCGACCGAATTTATGGCGGCCAGACCGGCCGCAGCGCCAGCGCCTTTCAGGAAGCGCGACGGCAGGCTCCAGAACACCGGCTGGCCTGCGAAGATCCCGGCGGCGGCAAGGCACAGAAACGCAAATTGCAACACCTGGTCTGTCAGCACTGCCGACATCACCAGACTGAAAGCCCCGACAAAGGCCGGGATGACGATATAGGGCGTCTTGTTCTCCGTCCGGTCAGCCGCCGATGGCACAATATAGAGCGCAATGGCAACAGCAACCCAGGGGATGATGTTGATCAGGCCATTCACCGTATTGGACACGCCAAACCCTTTGACGATGGTCGGCAGCCAATAGCTCAAACCGTAGGCGGCCAGCGGAAAGCCGACATAGCAGAGCGACATCAGCAACACGCGCGGATTGATCAATGCCTTGAAGCCATTGTCGGCATTGGCGTCCATTCCGGTATTTTCGGCATCAAGCCTTGCCTGAAGCCAGGCTTTTTCAGCATCCGTCAGAAAATGCGCCTTGGCCGGCGTATCGGCAAGATAGAACAAGGTGACGATACCGGCCAGAACCGCGGGAATACCGGTCGCCAGAAACACCCACTCCCAACCCTGATAGCCCAGGAACCCATCGAGATCGAGCAACACGCCGCCCAAGGGCGCACCAATAGCATTGGCAAGGGCGCTGAAAATCATGAACAGGCCAACCATCCGGCCGCGATAATCCCTTGGGAACCACAGCGTCAGCAGATAGAGCACGCCCGGAAAGAACCCCGCCTCGCAGACGCCCAGCAGAAAGCGCAGGATGTAGAACATCGTCGCGTTCTGGGTATAGGCAAGCGCAATGGTCACCGCTCCCCAGGACACCAGAATGCGGGCAAACCAGCGGCTGGCGCCGAACCGCTCAAGAAACAGGTTACTCGGCACTTCAAATAGAAAATAGCCGATAAAGAACAGCGAAGCCCCCAAACCATAGGCATATTCGCTCAGGCCCAGCGCATCGACCATTTGCAATTTGGCGTAACTGACATTCTGCCGATCGATATAGGCAATCAGGTAGAGAAGCCCCAGAAACGGCATCAGCCGCCAGGTGATTTTTGAAATCAGTGCTTTTTCGGAAACCAAGTCATGTCCTCCCACAACCCTCCCCTCCTGCATAATTCCCTGCTTGAACCGGGTCCGATTCAACCAATCATGCAACCTCCTGCGGGTGCCGCGGGGACGGGTAATGTAAACAGGATTACACGCTTAATTGTTCCCCGCACACCCTTGGACAAAGCCGTGCAAAAAACCATCAGCTCACAGAAAACACATAATCCGTTTCCTGCCGCAGCGTTTCACCGGGACGCAGAACAGTACTTGAAAAACCGGCCTGGTTGATGGCATCCGGCCAAATCTGGGTTTCCAGACAGAAACCGGCATAAGCGCCGTAGCGACGGCCCTCAAGACCGGAAACCGGAATATTCAGGTAGACGCCCGCGTAGAATTGAACGCCGGGTTCGGTGGTACGCACTTCCATGGAAACACCGGATTTCAGGCTGCGGGCCATGGCGACGCTGCGCTTGGCCACCCGTGTCTGCGACAGACAGAAATTGTTATCGAAGGGCACCTGAACGCCGTCCTCTGTGCGACGCATGACGCCCATCTGCCGGAAATCAAACGGCGTACCGATCACCGGACGCTGCTCTCCAGTCGGAATCAGGCGGTCATCGACAGGTAGATAGTGATCGGCAGCAATCATCAACTCATGATCCAGCATATCAGGCGAATCATCCAGGTTGAAATAGGAATGCTGGCAGAGATTGGCGAGGGTCGGCGCGTCCGTGGTGGTTTCATAGACCACCGACAGCACACCGTCATCCTGGAGGTGATAAGTCGCCCGGATGTAGGCATTGCCGGGATAACCGGCGCGGCCCGCCGGATCGGTGATCTCGAGCACCACCCGGTCACGGTCAAGATCGGCAATCGTCCAATTGCGCCTACCAATGCCGTCGCTGCCGCCATGCAGATGGGTAAGGCCGCGCTCATTGCATTCCAGCTGATAGTCTTCACCATCAAGGGTAAAACGTCCGTTGGCGATGCGATTGGCCAAGCGCCCGGGCGTCGCTCCGAAATAGGGTGAATGGATCGCATAATCCTCGAACCGCTCGAAACCCAGCACCAGCGGTGCCACATGGCCTTCCATCCTGAGATCCTGGATCACCGCTCCCCAGGTCAGCACCTTGGCCTTCAGGCCACCGCCATGCAGCGTGACCTGCTCTACTGTTTCACCCTTGGTGGTCGTGCCAAATTCCAGACGCTGCATATGCTTCCTCACCCTTGCATCGACGGTGCCTGCCTGAGGCGGGCGCGTCATCGTTTCTGCCGTGTCACATAGGTTTATTGCATAATTCCTCAAACCGAAATCGATCAGAGATAAAATATCCAGCAACCATAAGGCGTTACAGCAAACATCAACGCACCATAGACGATGCGGGCCGGATTAACGCGACAGCTCGCGTGCCGCATCCTCCAACCCGCCAAGCGTCAGAGGATGCATGCGCCCGCCCATGAGACGGGAAATCAAACCGATCGAATTGGTATAGGCCCAATGCTCCTGCTGCATCGGGTTAAGCCACAGACACTTGCGAAAATGCGCCGTGATGCGCGAAAGCCAGAGCGCGCCAGGCTCGCCATTCCAATGCTCCACCGATCCGCCGATCATGGTGATCTCATAGGGGCTCATCGCCGCATCTCCGACGAAGAGCACCCGGTAATCCGGCCCATAGGTGCGGATAATCTCTTCCGTCGGGATGACATCCGTCCGGCGACGGCGATTGTCTTTCCATACGCGCTCATAAAGGCAATTGTGGAAGTAGAAATGCTCCATATGCCGAAATTCCGACCGGGCTGCCGAAAATAATTCCTCCACGCCTTTGACGTGATCGTCCATGGAGCCACCGATATCGAAGAACATCAGCAGCTTGACGGCATTGCGCCGTTCCGCCTGGGTCTTGATGTCAAGATAGCCATGCTCTGCCGTTGCGCGGATCGTACCGCTCAAATCAAACTCGTCCGGCGCACCTTGCCGCACGAACCGCCGCAACCGGCGCAGGGCAACTTTGATATTGCGGGTGCCAAGCGCGACGGAATCGTCGAGATTGCGAAATTCCCGCTGGTCCCACACCTTGACGGCGCGGCGATGGCGTGATCCGTCCTGGCCGATCCTCACCCCTTCCGGATTGTAGCCATAGGCCCCGAAGGGCGAGGTCCCCGCCGTGCCGATCCATTTCGAGCCGCCCTGATGGCGCTCCTTTTGCTCGGCCAGCCGCTGTTTCAGCGTTTCCATCAGCCTGTCGAAACCACCGATGGCTTCGATCAGTTTCTTGTCTTCCTCGGACAGGTGTTTTTCGGTCAGCCTGCGCAGCCATTCTTCCGGCAGAGCGATCTCAGACACACCCGGCTGCGGCCCACCAGTCGCTTCCAACCCCTTGAAACATTCGGCAAAGGCCAGATCGAAACGGTCGATATGCCGCTCATCCTTGATCAGCGTCGTGCGCGCCAGATAGTAGAAAGCCTCAATGTCGAAATCGACAAGGCCGCGCTGCACCCCTTCCAGCAAGGCCAGATATTCCCCGAGGGAGACCGGGACTTTTTCTTGTTTGAGCTTGAGGAAGAAAGGCAGGAACATCGGCGCTCAGAGCGGTTGCTGGTAGATGATGAAGGGGGTCTTGTCCGCCACCTGATCATAGAGGCGCCGGGCCGTGCTGTTAAACTCCTGGGTCATCCAATAGACCTTACCCGCGCCTGCTTCCGCCGCCGCAGCATTGACCGCTGCAATCAGCGCCCGGCCGATGCCAAGCCCACGCACCTCAGGATCGACATAGAGATCCTGAAGATAGCAGACATCGGCAATATACCAGCAGGACCGATGAAAGACATAATGGCTAAGGCCCACAGCCTTCCCTCCGGCCACAGCCAGAAACCCGCGAAATTCGCCAGTTCCCTGCCCCGTCAGCCGGGCAAAGGTGGTCGCATAGATCTCTTCGGGCAGTTCCGTTTCGTAAAAGGCGAGATAGGCGCGCCACAGGCGACGCCAGTCTGCCTCGTCGTCAACAGTCAGGGGACGGACCAGAAGATCCCCAGTCATATGCCGCGCCCCTTGCCGATATCGTTCAAATCATAGCTGGTGGTCTGATACATTTCGTTGATCCAGTTTCCAAACAGCAGATGCGCATGGCTGCGCCAGCGGTTGAGCGGCGTCAGTGTATCATCGTTATGGGGAAAGTAATCATATGGCAGGCGGATCGGGATGCCGGCGCTGACGTCGCGGAAATATTCATCCGCCAGCGAGGTGGAATCATATTCGACGTGATTGAACATATAGAGCCGATTGCCCTTGTCCTCCTGCACCAGGCAGACACCCATTTCATCGGATTCCATCAGGATGTTCAGGTTCGGTACTTTTTCGATATCGCCGCGACGCACCTCGGTCCAACGAGACACCGGCACCTGAAAATCATCCGAGAAGCCGTTGAGATAAATGGAGGACGGCGCCAGATTGCGGTGGCGGAACACGCCGAAGGCTTTTTCCTTCAGCCCATGTTTCGGCACCTTGTGGAAGTGATAGATCGCCGCCATCGCCCCCCAGCAGACATTCATTGTCGTGTGGACATTGGTTTGCGTCCAGTCGAAAATCTGCTGCATCTCGCTCCAATAGGTGACGTCTTCGAAGGGCAGTGTTTCCACCGGCGCACCGGTAATGATCAGTCCGTCGAACTTGCGGTGCTTCACCTCTTCCCAGGTCTGATAGAAGGAAAGGAGATGCTCTTCGGGCGTGTTCTTGGCCTTATGCCCGCCAATCCGCACCAGGGTCAGTTCCACCTGCAATGGCGATGCGCCGATCAGCCGGGCAAACTGCACCTCGGTCTTGATCTTGTTGGGCATGAGATTGAGCAGGGCGATCTGCAACGGGCGAATATCCTGACGGATCGCTGCGGTTTCCGTCATGACCCGCACACCCTCATGAACGAGGGCGTCGAAGGCGGGGAGCGTATCGGGAATCTTGATCGGCATCGGCTTTAAACTTTCCTGTCACGGCACGGTGCGGCAGCTTTGCTATCGCCATCGGCCTCGGAAAGTCTTGGATAACTTGCCTCGGCCCTTTAGCAATTTATTTTACGTGGCTGCAAGCCGGCCGGCCAAATCACCACGAGACAGGCGCTTATTTACGCCTTCACCCGTTACGAATCAATGAAAACATAAGCTGCACCGCAGCAAGGGTCAGCGTCCGTCCCGCGCTCCATCCCGGCGGGCCATGAAGGCAAGCCGCTCGAACAGATGCACGTCCTGCTCATTCTTCAAAAGCGCCCCATGCAGTTTCGGCAGGGCATTGGTGGCGTCGTTGCGCAGATCGGCGGGATCGACCTCATCGGCCACCAGCAGGCGTATCCAGTCCAGGGCTTCCGAGGTCGATGGACGCTTTTTCAAGCCCGGCGTTTCACGGATTTCGTAAAACCGGGTCAAGGCCGCCTGGAGCAGGCGCTGCTTGATGCCGGGATAATGAACCTCGACGATCCGCGCCAGCGTCTCGGCATCTGGAAAGCGGATATAATGGAAGAAACACCGACGCAGGAAGGCGTCGGGCAGTTCCTTCTCATTATTGGAGGAGATGATGACGATCGGGCGCACCTGCGCCTTCACCCGCTCGCCGGTCTCATAAACGTGAAACTCCATTCGATCCAGTTCCTGCAACAGATCGTTGGGAAACTCGATATCGGCCTTGTCGATCTCATCGATCAGCAGCACGGTCTTTCTCCCCGCCGCAAAAGCCTCCCAGAGCTTGCCGCGCCTTATATAATTGCCGATATCGCTGACACGCGGATCGCCCAGCTGGCTATCGCGCAGGCGCGACACGGCATCATATTCGTAAAGACCCTGCTGGGCCTTGGTGGTGGATTTGATCGTCCATTCGATCATGTCGAGACCAAGAGCCGCGGCAACCTGGCGGGCCAGCTCGGTCTTGCCGGTGCCTGGCTCACCCTTGACCAGCAGCGGCCGTTCCAGCGCGATGGCCGCATTGACGGCCACCGTCAGGTCCTTGTCGGCGATATAATCCGCGCTTCCGGTGAATTGCCCGGCAAATGGCATGATCTCTCCAATTCATCGTGAATTTCGGTGAAAGTAATCAGCGGCACAGCCCGCGACAAGCCAGTGCAGGCCAATCTCTTCACAAATAAAGCTTGTATTTTGTTTGAAATCTGCCAGTTTGGCCCCCACATCCTGCTCGACCATTCAGGATGGGGTCACCTTTTCCGGCAGGAAAGCGCTTTGGCCCCGAATGGGCATGAGTTAAACTTTCCTCTGCCTGACTGAACTGCAAGGCCGGACGTTCCGGTTTTTGTCTGTGCCACTGAACTGGGTGCGGTTCGATGGCAGGATTGAGCAGGGACTATCCTTTTTTGCAGCGACACGTGAGCGCCGATATCGGCGCACAGCTCTGCAAAAATCCGCACCGCGCCGTTCGCACTGTTGTCCGCATCTTTTCGCCCCGGCGAAACCAAAGCGGTTTCCCGGCGCATTTTCGTTTCGGCATTTGATCCGTGAGCAGTAATCCTGCAAGGAGACCGGCATGACGGCGCATTTATACAAGACAGGCGACATGGTCGTCCTGAAAGACGGTCCCGTCAGGCTCTCCCGGTCGGTCGGCGTGTGCAAGGTGCTTGCCACCCTGCCGGAATCCCAGGGTGCGCGACGGTATCGGGTGCGCTTCGAAAGCGAAACGTTCGACCGGTCGATTGCCGAGGACGAGATCGATGTCAGCCGTTCACCACGGTCCGGCACGGCCTCAAAAACACAAAAGCCGGGTGCCGCCTGGCTGGCGCCCGTCAATTCGAAATAACCAGATTATCATCCTCAACCATCAAAGGAGAGACAGTGCAGGTACTCGTCAGGGATAACAATGTTGAGCAGGCATTGCGCGTGCTGAAGAAGAAAATGCAGCGCGAAGGCCTGTTTCGTGAAATGAAGGCCCGTTCGGCCTATGAAAAGCCGTCGGAAAAGAAGACCCGCGAAAAGGCCGAGGCCGTGCGCCGCACCCGCAAGCTGGCCCGCAAGAAGCTTCAGCGCGAGGGCCTTCTGCCTGCGCCGAAGAAAAAAGTTTTTGCTCCCCGCGCCCAAGGGTAAGGGCCGAAGGGCAAGGGGTATATCCCCCTTGGCCATAAAATCGAGACCGGGCAAATCCGTGCAGGTCTCGAATCCTTTGTTCCAGGTCAGTGGGCTGAAGCCAACCGTGCCTCGGGCAATCGGACTGGAAAATGCCGCAGGCGTTCCGTTGATCACGGAACGCCTTTTGCTTTTGGCCTCAGATGCGTTATGGCATGGCCATGACGGAAAGCACCTTCACCATTCTGCTCGGCGGTCCCCTCGCCATCACGCCCCGGCTGCTCGGCACCGTTGCAGGAACCCGCGCTATCGCTGCAGATGGCGGCATGCGCCATGCCGAACCGCTGGGACTGACACCTGAGCTTTGGGTGGGCGATTTCGACAGTTCCGACGATCTTCCCGCAGACCGGTTTCCGGATATTCCGCGCCTTCCCTATCCCGCTCGCAAGAACCTCACAGATGGTGAAATCGCCATTGACGAAGCCCGCAAGCGCGGCGCGACCTCTCTCCTGCTGGCGGGCGCGCTCGGAGGAGAACGATCCGACCATGCGATGATGCATCTGCTGCTGGCGGTGGCGCTGGCGGCCCAGGGACTTGATCTGCACCTCACATCCGGTGAGGAGGAGGCATGGCCGCTTCTGCCGGGTAAAACCATGACACTGGACCTGCCGCAGGGTTCGTTGTTTTCCATTCTCGGCTTTTCCGCGCTGGCAGGCCTCACCATCGACGGCGCGCGCTATCCATTGCAGGGTTTCGATCTGCCGTTCGGATCGTCCCGCACCATTTCCAATGTGGCCGAAGGTCCGGTAACGCTGTCGCTTGGCAGCGGAGATGCCGTGATCCTTGCCCGCCCTTATGACATGACCGGAGCGTGACCCTTGGCACCGCCAATCCTGAAACTTGACAATATCTTCCTGTCCTTCGGCGGCGCACCGCTGCTCAACGGCGCTGGCCTGCAAGTGGAACCGGGCGATCGCATCTGCCTTGTTGGCCGCAACGGGTCGGGCAAGTCCACCCTGATGAAGATCGCCGCCGGTCTGGTCGAGGCCCAATCGGGTGAAGTGTTCCGCCATCCCTCGGCCACCATCCGTTATCTCGAACAGGCCCCGGATTTCGGCAGTCACGCCACCGTGCAGGCCTATGCCGAGGCCGGGCTTGGTCCGGGCGACGACCCGTACCGGGTCACTTATCTGCTGGAACATCTGGGCCTGAGCGGTCAGGAAGATCCGAAAAGCCTATCGGGTGGTGAAGCGCGCCGTGCGGCCCTCGCCCGGGTGCTGGCGCCGGAACCCGACATTCTGATGCTGGACGAGCCGACCAACCATCTCGACCTGCCGACCATCGAATGGCTGGAAGAAGAGTTGCGCAAGACCCGCAGCGCCCTTGTCCTCATCTCCCATGACCGTCGCTTTCTGGAGAAATGCTCGACCGCAACCGTCTGGCTGGATCGCGGCCTGTCGCGCCGTCTGGCGCGTGGCTTTGGCCATTTCGAGGAATGGCGCGACAAGGTGCTGGAAGAAGAAGAGATCGAACAGCACAAGCTGGGCAAAGCCATCGAGCGCGAAGAACATTGGCTGCGCTACGGCGTAACGGCACGGCGCAAGCGCAATATGCGCCGGCTTGGCAACCTCCAGACCCTGCGCGCCGACTATCGCGGCCATAAAGGTCCGCAGGGAACGATCCTTGCCAGCGCCACCGAGGGCAAGGAAAGCGGCAAGCTGGTGATAGAGGCCGACAAGATCACCAAGGCCTATGGCGAGCGGACGATTATCGCGCCGTTTTCAATCCGCGTGCATCGCGGCGACTGTATCGGCCTGGTCGGCCCGAATGGCGCTGGCAAAACCACGCTGTTGAAAATGCTGACCGGCCAGCTCTCGCCTGACGAAGGCACGATCAAGCTCGGCACCAATCTGGAAATTGCCACGCTCGATCAGAAGCGCGAGGATCTGAACCCTGATGACACGCTGGCCAATTACCTGACCGACGGACGCGGCGAAAACCTGCTGGTCAATGGCGAGCAGAAACATGTGACCGGCTATATGAAGGAATTCCTGTTTCAACCGGAACAGGCTCGCACCCCGATCCGCAACCTATCCGGCGGCGAGCGGGCCAGGCTGATGCTGGCACGGATCATGGCCAAGCCCTCCAACCTGCTGATCCTCGACGAGCCGACCAACGACCTCGACATCGAGACGCTGGACCTGCTTCAGGAAATCGTCACCAGCTATTCCGGCACCGTCATCCTCGTCAGCCATGACCGTGATTTCCTCGACCGCACCGTGACCTCGACCATCGCCCCCGCCAATCCGGAGGCCCCGGATGGCCGTTGGATCGAATATGCCGGTGGCTATTCCGACATGCTGGCGCAGCGCCGGGGTGTGGAAGACGAGCGCAAGCGCGTGGAAAAAGCAGAAAAAGCCAAGACGCAGGAGGGCGGCGGGAAAAGCGCCGATACGACAGCCAAGACCAAGGGAAAACTGTCCTTCAAGCAGAAATTCACGCTGGAAAACCTGCCGAAGGAAATGGAAAAGGCCGAGAAAGAGATCGCGCTGCGCGAGACAAAAATGGCCGATCCCAATCTGTTCGTGAAGGACCCCGCCACATTCAACAAGCTCGCCGCCGAAATGGAAGCGCTACGTCAGTCCATCGCCCGCATGGAAGAGGAATGGCTGGAACTGGAAATGCTGCGCGAAGAACTGGAGGGGTAACCCAAGCGCTCTATAGCAGCCTGCGCAAAGGTCGCTGTAGCGCTTTATACGAAGAGTCATTGAAGATGACTCTTCGTATTCCTTTTGCAAATATCTCAAGCGATTGATGCATTTGAGATATTTGTAATGCCTTCAAGTCGAGGATGCGTCAGCATGTCAGAGACTTGGTATTACATGTGTAGCATGAAGCCGTGCATTCCCAATGCCTGGAGGCACAAAGACATCTCCAGGCATTGGCATCACTACAGCGCTGTGCGCCCTAGAGTCTGTCAGGTTCAGATTGAACCAGACAGACTCTAGATTCTCTTGTTTTCGTTTGTCTTTTCGGGAAAACCGGATTCCACTTTTCCCTGACAAACTCTAAAGCGTGTTGCGGCTTATCAGCCTCAAGCAACACGCTTTAAGTTTTTGTTTTTACGCATGTCGTTACCGCAAAACCGCTGCACACTTTTGCGCGACATGCTCTATATGGCGCACAAAGGTTCACCGTCGCTCTTTATATTTTTGCATAATTTTCTCTTTAAACCGATTCCGGTTTAAAGAATGATGCAGTAACCATTATTTGGTTTTGAGCAGCCACATCTTGCCGGCCATGGTAATCCGGCGCGAATCCTGATCAACTTCTTCTGCGGTATTGCACCGTTCCAGCAGGCCCAGGTCCGTCAATTCCGTCACGGTCGTGGTGGTGAGGAACTTGATCTTCTGCGGCCGTTCCTTGAAACGGTCGGTCCGGGAATAGGTAACCTCGGCGTTCAAATGCGTCCATTTCTTCAGCGGCTGGGGATACAGATCGCCTTCCTTGGCAAGCTTCAATCCGCGGATCTGCGTGGGTGTCAATTCGATCATATCCAGCCTCTAGTGGGACCATTTCCAGCGCCAAGGACGCTCCAGGAAATGCTCTGTCTCTTTTGTGTTATAGCAAGGCCCGAAGACGCACATGCATCCCTGCCTTGAAAAAAAAACGACCATCCCAAGTGCCTTGAAGGCTTGAGATAGTCGCAACGGAATACCGACTGCCATTGTTAACGGCTATTGGCATGATGCGGCGGCACGCGGAAAACGGCCCAATGAATTCTGATATTGCGAGCGCCTGTGCAGAGCGCCCCAAGGGCGATGTCACAGTCTGCTTGGCGCGCAATTTCGCTTTTTTAATCCATATCTGGTTTAAAGATTATGCAGTAAGCTTCTGCGGGCAGAGAGTCTACTGGATAATTCCTTAAATCGGACGAGATGATGCCCGCTTTCAGGCCTTAAGCCGTCGAGCAGGCCTATTCCGGCACCGGCACGTCCATCCGCTCCAGATGCAGGATGCGCGGCGATACCGCATCGATAAAGCCTTGGGCGCGACCGATATAGATCAGCGTCGCCCCCTGTAACTGCGTCATCACGCCGGTCAGGATCGTCGCCGTTTCCGGCTCCAACCCATCAAGCACATCGTTGAACACCACCCAATGAGGCTTGCGCAACAGGATATGGGCAAAAGCCAGCGCCATCTGCTCATCCTTGTCCAGCACCCGGTCCCAACGCTGCCGCTCGTCCAGCGCGCTAGCAAGGCGGCTGAGTTTCACCGTCTTCAGCGCCAGCGCCATAGCCTCCTCACCATAGGTGGAGGCATCCTCAGGATAGGCCAGAATGTCGCGCAATCGTCCCTCCGGCAGATAGGGGGACTGAGGCACGAACAGGATATGATCTTCCTGCGGCAGACGGATCAAGCCTTCGCCATAGGGCCAGAGTCCGGCGATGGCATTGAAGAATTGCCGCCGGTTGATGCCGGGATCGCCGTTAACCATCACATGTTCACCGGCAAGGATGACGGGATTGTCCTCTTTCAGATGATAACCGCCCCAATGGGCCTCAGCCTCGACGGGGGTGCGGATATAGACATCCTCGAAAGCCAGTTCGCCCGGCTTTCCGGCCTCCACCCGGATCTGGCCTTCCACCGTCTCGGTCAGCGCCGGTTCGATCAGGGCGGCGCGCAGCACCATCACCCGTAGCAACGTCGCCTTCCAATCCGCAATCGCCCCGAAATTATCGACATACCAGCGCAGCGCCGTATAGACCTGCGTGAAAGCCGAGGCCGCCATCATCAGGCCGCCGAAGGTCATCGTGCCGCCAAAATAGGCTGGCGAAGCAATCAGCACCGGCACGATCAGCGCCAGCCAGCCGAAGGCCGCCGACACCCAGGTCAGATTGGTCAGCGCCAGCGCCAGCTTGGAAATGATCGCCAGCACCCGGTCAATGGTGGCATGGATCTGGGCGCGCTCGACATCCTCGCCACGTGCCAGCGCAATCGGCTCCAGATGCTCGTTGCTGCGCATCAGGGCGGCGCGAAGCTCGGCCTCTCGGGCATAGCGGGTGGCATTGAGACGGGTCAGCGTCGCGCCGACCAGATTGCTGGCCACCGCCGCCCCACCCGCATAGATCAGCGCCGCCCAGACCATATAGCCGGGAATAGCGATCTGGTGGCCAAACAGGGTCAGCGAAAAATCCCCGGACAATTTCCAGAGCACGCTGATGAAACTGACGAGCAGAATGGTGGATTGCACCAGCCCAACGGTGAGCGACGTCGTCGATTCCGCCAGCTTGCGCGCATCTTCATGCAGGCGCTGGTCTGGATTGACGCCAAGCGGGCTGGACACCGACAGCCGATAGGCACGCCTGCCTTTCAACCATTGATCGACCATATCGCGGGCCAATCCCTCGCGCATGTACAGCGCGGTCATCTGGCTGAAAAAGGTCTGCGCCACATTGATGACCAGCAGAAAGGCCGCAATAAAGAAGAAATTGCGCAACTCCTGCCAAAACGCGGATAGATCGCGATTTTCCAAGGCGTTGTAGAACGGCTGGTTCCAGCGGTTGAGCAATATCTGGCCGTAGGTCAAAAGCAGAATGACCGCGAGCAACGAAAGCGCCAGTAGCAGAATGCGCCCTCTGACATGGCTGGACCAGAAGGATTGGCCAGCCATGCGCATCTGTTCGGCAAATGTCAGGTCCGGCGCGGCGGGTTCGTTGTCCGGAAGTGTGGTCTTGGATGCGGTCATCAGTGGTGATCGGCCATGAAAAGAAGTTCTGCTTCCCATCATGCCCGCGATAGCGCTGTTGTGCTACTCCCCAACCATAAAAAGCCTTAGAGAAATCCCCGTCCGCTGAACCGCACAAGATCAACGCGGAGGCGCCACCTTGGGAATAAGCACGGCTTCGGGTTTGGCCACCATCAGAAAATCCTTGGCTGGCTTATAGTTCGTGGTCTTCTTCTTGGAATAATTCGGCGTCACCATGCCAGGAAGCATTCCAGATCCGTGGATACGATCATCAATCGGAAAATAGCTTTCCTGCTTGGGATGTTGAAGATTGGCGGCCGCCTCATGCACGCATTGTGTCCGTCGATCATCCTCTGGATGCCAACGATAGATGTTGGTCGTCCAGACCTCGACTTTCATCATAATAACGCCATTGCGATTGATTTCTTCAATAAACTGCCAGTTCACATTCAATGAGCCCGTCGCAAACTGCCAATCGTGATTTCGAAAATTGGTTTGCGGAATATCCACGATGCCGGAAGAGGCAGGGTGAGATGACGGGGACAGGATTGGCGCAGTCCTTGAATTTTCCCCTTTTGAATTTTTCAACGGCGCCCGCGCCGCATTGACTGCGCCAAATATTCGCGCCCGTACACCGGGGTCCTCTTCCATCAATGTCCGAAGCGAGAAATGGATCGGCTCACCCGAGCCCGCCAGATAGTGATTGAGGAACTGTTCTGCCCGACCGCCTTTATCCATGGTTCTTGCCTTGGCAAGCGTCATGATCTGCAGGTCAGACCATGTCTGACCATGGTCTGTGTATTTGCCGGTAAACCGCACACTGTTGCAGACAAAATCAATATCACTTTTTTCCAATGGCATGCGATGTTCCTCCATCAACCAAGGCAAGCAAGCGTATACTTTTCAAAGCTTAAGAGCCGCAGTAAGCCAGATGGCAGGACATGGCGTCAATAAAATATCTCATTTGCGTCAAATTCGGCGCAATATGAATGACGATACTGATCCGTGACGATTGAAATCCACTGACCCTCCAAGATCAATGAAGGGGCACTCACCGTCCCACCCAATCACCCCTTGTCAGTTTCATTCCCCACCGCTAAACCTCCTGGAGATCTAACGGGGTGCAATGGTGTCTGCCATTGCTGAGAGGCGACGCCGCCAACCCGCGGAACCTGATCCGGCTAACACCGGCGGAGGGATTAGATGCGCGGCTGCCATACCGCCTTTTCCCGTCTCGCGCTATTGACATTAAAGAGGAAAAGCCATGGCTGACCAGTCCCCACGCATGTTCTTGTCCATCCCAGCAACCGCTTTACTGACGCTTCTCGCCATTGGCACGCACGCCGCCCAGGCCGAAGACAAGGTACTGACCATCTACACCTATGAAAGCTTCGTTTCCGAGTGGGGACCGGGGCCGAAGGTGAAAGCCACGTTTGAAAAGACCTGCGGCTGCACCGTCAAGTTCGTCGGACTGGAAGATGGCGTGGCGCTGCTGAACCGGCTGAAGCTGGAAGGCGCTTCCAGCGAGGCGGATCTGGCGCTGGGGCTGGACACCAATCTCACCGAGGAAGCCAAACAGACCGGGCTTTTCGCCCCCCACGGCATCGATGCGTCGGCGGCCCAGGTGCCTGGCGGCTTCAAGGACGATATGTTCGTGCCCTATGATTACGGACATTTCGCCGTCGTCTACGACACCCAGACCATAAAAAATCCGCCCAAAAGCCTGAAGGAACTGGTGGAAGGGGACCCTGCCCAGAAGATCGTCATCGAAGACCCGCGCACCTCGACACCGGGGCTCGGCCTGCTGCTCTGGGTCAAGTCGGTCTATGGAAAGGACGCACCCGCCGCCTGGGCAAAACTGAAAGACCGGGTGCTGACCGTCACCCCCGGTTGGTCGGAGGCCTATGGCCTGTTTACCAAGGGCGAAGTGCCGATGGTATTTTCCTATACGACCTCGCCCGCCTATCACATGGTCTCCGAAAACACCGACCGTTATCAGGCCGCAGACTTTTCGGAAGGGCATTATATTCAGATCGAAGTGGCAGGACTGTTGAAAGGCGCCAAGCACAAACAACTGGCCGAGGATTTCCTGAAATTCATGCTGACGACAGGCTTCCAGGATGAGATCCCCACCAACAACTGGATGATGCCAGTCACCAAGACCTCGACCCCGCTGCCAGAGGCTTTCGACCGTCTGGTCAAGCCAGCCAAGACCTTCCTGATGAGCCCGCAGGAGGTTGCCGCCAACCGCAAGGCCTGGATTGCGGAATGGCAGGCGGCAATGGCGGCTAAGTAAGGCCAACCATGGCTCTAGCACGTCAAAACCTGCTGCCGATTGCCGGTGGGGTCATTGGCCTTGCCGGGCTTTTTGCGTTTATCGGGTTGGCAATCACCGCCTTGCTGGTGGCAACTGGCGACAACGTGCCGTTGGCGCTGGACAGTTACACCCTGTCCATCCTGCGCTTCACCCTGGTGCAGGCCGGGCTATCGACTTTGCTGTCTCTTGTCTTTGCCCTGCCGGTAGCGCTGGCGATAGCACGGCAACGGCATTTCTGGGGCCGTCGCTGGCTGATCCGGCTGATGGCGCTGCCCATGGGCCTGCCGGTGCTGATTGGTGCGCTGGGCCTGATCGGTATCTGGGGCCGCAACGGGTTTGCCAATGATCTGCTGGCGCTGCTCGGCCGTCAGACACCGGTCAGCATTTACGGCCTGACCGGCATCCTCATTGCCCATGTGTTTTTCAACATGCCCTTGGCATGCCGCCTGCTGCTTGCCGGGCTGGAGCGGGTGCCACCGGATTATTGGCGCATGGCGGCCAGTCTTGGCATGGGTCCGGTTGCGATTTTCCGGATGATCGAATGGCCAGCCCTCAGCCCCTTACTTCCCGGCATCGCCGGGCTGATCTTCATGCTCTGCGCCACGAGTTTCACGCTGGTGCTGACGCTGGGCGGCGGGCCGGGCGCAACCACGCTGGAAGTGGCGATCTATCAGGCGTTGCGGTTTGATTTCGATCCGCCCTTGGCCGTATCCCTGGCCACCCTGCAACTGGCCGTCACGGCTCTGTTGCTTGGCCTTTTGGCGATGTTTCCGGCACCGGACGACCAGGCATTGCCCGATGAAAGACCTGTGCTGCGGCTCGATGGCAAGGGACTGGCAACGCGGGCCTGGGATGGGGGTGTGCTGCTGCTTGCCCTGTTTTTCCTGGTCACGCCCCTTGCCACTATCGCTTTTGCTGGCGTTAAAGCCGATCTCCTAAAACTGCTTGATGATCCCTCGGTCTGGCGGGCTGGCGGGCTTAGCCTTGCGATCGCCTTTCCCGCCGCCCTGCTGGCGCTGGGTCTCAGCCTCCTCTTCATCAATGCCAGGACAGCACTATCCGGCCTGCGGCAAAAAACCCTGGTCGCAACCACTCTTTCCCGGCTGATTGGCGCAACATCCTCGCTGGTGCTGCTGGTGCCGGTCATCGTGCTGGCCACCGGCTGGTTCCTGCTGCTGCGCCAGATGGGCAATGCGGCAGGGTTTGCCGGGCCGGTGGTGGTGGCGATCAACGCGATCATGGCGCTGCCCTTTACCATGCGGGTCTTGGCACCGGCCATCGCCACCCATCACCAGCGCACAGCGCGCCTGTCTGCAAGCCTCGGCCTTGGCGGACTGGCCAAGATCCGCCATATCGACTGGCCGGGCCTGCGTCGTCCGATCCTGACGGCCCTGTCCTTTGCCATGGCGCTATCGCTTGGAGACCTTGGGGCGGTGGCCCTGTTCGGCGCTAACAATCTGGCGACTTTGCCGTGGCTGATCTATAGCCGGATGGGCAGCTACCGCACCGCCGATGCCGATGGTCTGGCCCTGCTGCTCGGCCTTGTCTGCCTTGTGCTGACCATGATTGGAACGGCGGGCGGCTCAAGTGCTGACAAACCGGAGGAGCGACCTTGAGCGAGACGGCCACTATCCCCGATGCCGCAATTGTCCTCGACACGGTGCAACTGCGTCTGGGAAACCAGCGTTTTGAGTTCAACGATCAGATCGCGTCTGGAAAGATCACGGCGATCACCGGCATGTCCGGCTCAGGCAAATCCACCTTGCTGAACCTGATTGCCGGGTTCGAGACGCCCGATCAGGGCCGCATCCGGATTGGCTCGGAAGACATCACCGATCTGCCCCCCGCCAAACGTCCGGTCTCCCTGGTGTTCCAGGACCATAACCTGTTTGCCCATCTCGATCTCGCCGCCAATATCGGCCTTGGCATCGATCCGTCTCTGCGGCTTGGCGCGGCGGATCGGCTGGCGGTGAGCGAGGCACTGAAAAGAGTGGGACTTGGCGGTTATGACAAGCGCAAGCCCGCCACGCTTTCCGGCGGAGAAAAGCAGCGCGCCGCCTTTGCCCGTGCGCTGGTCCGGCGCAAGCCGGTGTTGTTGCTGGACGAACCTTTTGCCGCCCTCGATCCTGGCCTGCGCGCCAGCATGGCCGATCTGCTGCTGGATCTGCACCGCGAAACCGGCCAGAGCGTGTTGATCGTCAGCCACGATCCCCAGGATGTGCGGCGCCTGGCTGATGATGTGCTGTTTCTGGATCAAGGCCGCATTTCAATGCATTGCGACGCAAAAACCTTCCTTTCCGGCGAAGGCCCAGCCGCCCTCAAGACCTTTCTCGGTCCCTTTCATGATCGCGACCGGTTTTAACAGGAAGTCTCGAAGACGGGGACCACATCCACGCCCT
Organism: Agrobacterium vitis; assembly: GCF_014926405.1. Lineage (NCBI taxonomy): Bacteria > Pseudomonadati > Pseudomonadota > Alphaproteobacteria > Hyphomicrobiales > Rhizobiaceae > Gillisella > Gillisella vitis. The sequence continues at coordinate 3,403,965 of NZ_JACXXJ020000005.1, read as the reverse complement.
CAAAAAAGGCCAAATATCTCAAATGCATCAGAGGTTTGAGATATCTGCAAAAGCAGGACCAGGGGCCATTTTCGATGACCCTTGGTATAAGGCCATGATTTCGACGCGACCAGCTGGCATGGCGTGATGCATACAAAGCACAAATGAATGCGATCATTAACATTTTCTTATCCAATTGGCTGATCTTGTGCGATGCGCAGTTTTATCCAAATCAATAATATGCTGTTAAGGATTTGGATGAAAATCGTGACACGTCCCGCATCGCAATATCAGCGAAATGGCGGGTGTGACTGAACAGGTAAGGGGACGAAGACGTTTCTAGGATGCGCTGCAATATGATCCTGATGGCCCCTGCACAGCAAGGCACCTGGCAAACCACGCGAATGGTGGCGGGAAAAATGCGCCCTGGATTAAAAGCGAGCCTCGGCCTTATAGCTGCCCTGTCGCTTGCCGGCTGCCAGTCGATGGTAGAGCAGTCCTATCAGCCGAACATCTCGCCCTCGTCTTCGCCGCAGATCGTTCAGGAAGTGCAGAAGGACGATCCCCGTGCCCAGATGGGTGCGCGTGAGCATCCCCGTATCGTGGCAAGCTATGGCGGCGAATATCACGACGAAAAAAACCGAACGGCTGGTGGCAAAAATTGCCGGTGCCCTGACGGTGGTTTCTGAAAACCCGCAGCAGTCCTATCGCATCACCATTCTGAATTCTCCGGCTATCAATGCCTTTGCCCTGCCGGGCGGCTATCTCTATGTCACCCGTGGCCTGCTGGCGCTGGCCAATGACGCTTCGGAAGTCGCCGCCGTGCTGTCGCATGAAATGGCCCATGTCACCGCCAATCATGGCATCGAGCGCCAGCGGCGCGAAGAAGCCGAGGTTATTGCCAGCCGGGTGGTGGCCGAAGTCCTGTCCAGCGATCTGGCTGGCAAGCAGGCCTTGGCCCGTGGCAAGCTGCGGCTGGCCGCCTTCTCACGCCAGCAGGAATTGCAGGCCGATACGATCGGGGTGCGCACGCTGGGCGAAGCAGGTTACGATCCCTATGCGGCGGCGCGCTTCCTGGATTCCATGGCCGCCTACCAGCATTACAGCTCATCCGACCCGAATGCCGACCAGAGCATGGACTTCCTGTCCAGTCACCCCAGCACACCGCAGCGGGTGGAACTGGCGCGCGACCATGCCCGCGCCTTTGGGCCTGACGGATCGACCGGCGACAAGGGCCGCGATTACTTTTTCGATGGCATCGATGGCATGCTGTATGGCGACAGCCCGCAGGAGGGCTATGTCCGTGGCCACACGTTCCTGCATGGCGGCCTCGGCATTCGCTTCGACGTGCCAGACGGTTTTCAGATCGACAACAAGGTGGAGGCGGTCATGGCCACCGGGCCGGGCGATGTCGCCATCCGCTTCGACGGCGTGGCCGATACTCAGAACCGCAGCCTGACCAACTATATTTCCAGCGGCTGGGTCACCGGCCTGTTGCCGGACAGCATTCACGAAACCAAGATCAATGGCATGGAGGCCGCGACCGCCAGGGCCTCGGCTGATCGCTGGGATTTCGACGTCACCGTGGTGCGGCTGGGCAATCAGATTTTCCGCTTCCTGACCGCCGTTCCAAAAGGCAGCGACCAGCTGGCGCCGACATCCGATCTTCTGCGCCAAACCTTTCGGCGCATCACACCCGAGGAAGCCAAGACGCTGAAACCACTGCGCGTCCGGGTCGTCACCGTTGGACAAGGCGACACGCTGGCCAGCCTGTCGGCCAGGATGATGGGAACGGATCGAAAGCTGGAATTGTTCAAGGTGTTGAATGCCATTCCCGCCGGTCAAAGCCCCGCGCTCGGCAGCCGGGTCAAGATCGTCTCGGAATAACCTATGCATAATTCCTTAAATCGGAAGCGATTTAAGGAATTATGCAGCAGATTTAAAGTCTTACAGCCTCCTTTGTGCGTTTTATAAAACGCACAAAGGAGGCTGTAGAGATTTGGTTCGATCTATTGGGTCTGTTCAGGCCACCATCTGCGGATTGGCCTGAACCAGCGCGACCTTCAGCTTTTCCATCGCCCGGGTCTCAATCTGGCGCACCCGTTCCTTGGAAATACCAAGCTCACAGCCCAGTTCCTCAAGTGTCGCGCCATCCTCCGAAAGTCGCCGGGCGCGAATGATGCGCATTTCACGCTCATTCAGATGGGCCATGGCGCCGCGCAGCCAATCCAGGCGACGCTCGGTATCGATCATATCCGTCACCTGCTCGTCCGGTGTCGGCTCATCGCTGGCCAGCATATCCAGCCGTTCGGCACCCTCTTCACCATTGTTGGAAATCGGTGCTTGCAGGGAGGTATCATTGGAAGAGAGCCGGGCGTCCATCGACTGGACATCGGCAAGGCTGACACCAAGCGCGGTGGCGATTTCCTGGTGGATGGCCTGATCGGTCAAGCGTTGATCGCCCTGGGCAAGCTTTGCCCGCAACCGGCGCAGATTGAAAAATAGTGCCTTCTGGGAGGAACTGGTGCCGCCGCGCACGATGGACCAGTTACGCAGGATATAATCCTGCATGGAGGCGCGAATCCACCAACCGGCATAGGTCGAAAAACGCACATCGCGGGTCGGTTCAAACCTTGCCGCGGCTTCCAGCAGCCCTATATAGCCTTCTTGAATGAGATCGCCGAGCGGCAGGCCGAAGCCACGAAACTTGGAAGCCATGGCAATCACCAGCCGCATATGGGCATGGGCAATCTGGTTTCGGGCCACCTGATCGTTGCCATGTTTCCAGCGTACCGCCAGATCATGCTCCTCCTGGCGCTCCAGATACGGTGCGGCCATTGCAATCCTGATGAGCTTCTTATCGGCCTGCAGGGAATTCATTACGACCTCCATTCGCACGGCACCACGCGCCGCGTCGAGAGCAATTTAAAGGTTCAAACCACGGCAATGAATGTTTCATTCTTTTACGATGGGACTTGCCAAACGGATCACTGCGCGACATATCTTTTGTAGATTTAACTAATGTTCTAAGTCATGAGATGGTGTTTTGCCCGTACCAACGTCGCTGTAACGCTTAAAGCTGCGGAATGTTCCAGCTATAGGGCTGGACAAATTCTGTTGCGCGCCCAAGATACCCGCATCCGCGCGCATCAATGGGTCTGCGCAGCGCAAAAAATCGAATGTCGATCATCCCGCCAACATCTCGGCTCTTGAATTTCACCTGATCTTTCGCCACCTGAAGGCGGTTGCGGGCCGCAGGTGGGACACCCTTTGCGACGCCAGCAAAATACTCTTTTTGCCGCATGCTGAGGGACAGGTCGCAGTGCCCGTCCAGGCATGCTGCCTGACGTGATACGGGAGTTACAATGTCGACAGAAACAGCCGAAAAGCCGGGCGAAACTACGCCAGAATCACATGTGTTCGAAGCCGATGTGGCGCGCCTTCTGCATATGATGGTGCATTCGGTCTATTCGGATAAGGATGTGTTCCTGCGGGAACTGGTTTCCAATGCCGCTGATGCCTGCGAGAAACTGCGTTATGAGGCGATTACCACGCCGGGCCTTCTCACCAGCGATCCCGATCCCCGCATCCAGCTGCGGCTCGATGCGGATAACAGGCAATTGATCCTCGAAGACAATGGTATCGGCATGAGCCGGGCCGAGTTGATCGAGGCGCTGGGGACCATTGCCCGCTCAGGAACCCGTGCCTTCATGGAGCGGATCGAGGCCAGCAAGGCTGAAGCAGGCAAGACCGGCGAGGATGCCCAGCTGATCGGCCAGTTTGGTGTCGGCTTCTATTCCTGCTTCATGGTGGCGGATAAGGTGGATGTGGTAACGCGCCGTGCCGGGGAGACGCAGGCCTGGGCCTGGACCTCCGATGGCAAGGGCAGCTACTCCATCAGCGAGATCGATGCCGAGAGCGCACCAGCCCGTGGCACCCGCATCACTCTGCATCTGATGGAGGATGCGAAGGACTATGCCACCCGCGCCCGCGTCGAGCGAATCGTCAAGCAGCAGTCAGGCCATGTCCCGGTTGCGATCACCCTGGTTGAAAAGCCCGGCGACGAACCAACCCGGATCACCGAAGGCACTGCACTCTGGACCCGCCCGAAAACGGAGATCAGCACAGAGGAATACGCCGATTTCTATCGCGGCATTGCCGGTCAATATGACGAACCGGCCTTGACGGTGCATTTCCGCGCCGAAGGCCGGCATGAATATACCGCCCTTGCCTTCGTGCCCGGCACACCCCCTTTCGACCTGTTTGATCCCGACCGCAAAGGCCGCATCAAGCTCTATGTGAAGCGGGTCTTCATCACCGACGATGCCGAACTTCTGCCACGCTACCTGCGCTTCGTGCGCGGGCTGGTCGATACCGCCGACCTGCCGCTGAACGTATCGCGTGAAATGATCCAGGAAAGCCCGATCCTGTCGGCGATCCGCAAGGGAGTAACCAATCGCATCCTGACCTCCGTGGAAAAACTGGCCCAGAACGAGCCGGAAACCTACAAGACGCTCTGGGAAAATTTCGGCGCAGTGCTGAAAGAAGGGCTCTATGAGGATTTCGAACGGCGCAGCCAATTGCTGGGACTTACCCGTTTTCGCACCACGACATCAGGCGACGACCAGCGTAGCCTTGCCGACTATCTCAAGGACCTCAAGCCGGAACAGGACAGCATTTATTACCTGGCCGGGAGCAACATCGAACAGCTGAGAGCCTCGCCGCAGCTGGAAGGTTTTCGCGCTCGTGGCATCGAGGTTCTACTGCTCTCAGACCAGATCGACAGTTTCTGGGTGATGAATGCCCCGGAGTTTGAGGGCAAGACCTTCAAATCCGTTAGCCAGGGGGCAGCCGACCTTACCAAATTCGCCAAGGCCGACGCCGGTGCTGATAGCGACCAGGATAGCAACGACCAGGCAAAAGCCGATATTGCCGGCTTTCTGGCGCTCGCCAAGGAGCAGTTGAAAGATCTGGTTGCCGATGTCCGCGCCTCAGACCGGCTGACGGAAAGCCCCGTCTGCCTCGTTGCGCCGGAAAGCGGTTATGACCGTCAACTGGAGAAAATATTGGCCGGAGCAGGCCAGCTTGCCTCGACCTCCAAGCCGGTGCTGGAGCTGAATGCCGATCACGCGCTGGTGAAGGCCATGGCGGGTGCCCAGCATACGCCTGCCCTGCAAAATGACGCGATCCACCTGCTGTATGATCAGGCCCGCATTCTCGACGGTGAAAAGCCAGCCGACGCCCGGGCCTTTGCGGAGCGCATGGGACGGCTGTTCGAAAAGGCGCTTCGCGCCTGATAAGTGAAGAATAACGAAAAAAGGCCCGGTTCGCACCTGCAAACCGGGCCTTTTTCATGGAGGGAATTTTATTCCGAAGCGTCGGCGGAATCAGCGTTGAGCTGGCCGTATTTTTCGGCGCCAAGCTTGGAGAACAGCTCGAGCTGGGTTTCGAGGAAGTCGATATGGCCTTCCTCATCCATCAGCAGCTGTTCGAACAGCTTCATGGTGACATAGTCACCAGCCTGATAACAGATGTCGCGGGATTCCTTGTAAGCCGTGCGGGCTTCGTATTCGCCAGCCAGGTCGGCCTCCAGAACTTCCTTGACCGTCTGGCCAATGCGCAAGGGCGCCAGCGTCTGAAGATTGGGGTGGCCTTCCAGGAAAATGATGCGCTCGACCAGCTTGTCGGCGTGCTGCATTTCCTCGATGGATTCAGCGCGCTCCTTCTTTGCAAGCTTGGTATAGCCCCAATCTTCAAGAAGACGGTAGTGCAGCCAATACTGGTTGACGGCACCCAGCTCCAGAAACAAAGCCTGGTTCAAACGTTCAATAACTTTTGCATCGCCCTTCATCGGCGGACCCCTATTTTGACAGTGACCGGCACAGAGAATTGCCGAGATCTTGAATGATCACCAGAATTATCCATGCAGCCTGATAGATTACAATCCACTGCACCTCGCTCTCGCGATTTGCACCGGTAATGTCGTGATAAAAGCAGGATTGTACCGTCAAGTCGAGCGCTATCTTAGAATGATTCCAAAAAGATTGAAGAAAGCCCGGATTCCACCGAACCGGTTATGCGTTCCGTAGAAACGCAAAACCCCGCGCGAAGCGGGGTTGAAAAGGCAAGGTTCACGCTGCAACGAGGTTAATTGGGGCAATAGCGACAGCCCCTTGCGCCATATATGGCGCATAAAGGCTCAATGTCGCTCTTCATATCTGCTCGATAATGTCTTAAATGAATTCCGATTTCAGTAGGACATTATGCAATAGGTCCGCCCCCAGATCAGACGCCCGTTAGGCTGTCCGACTGATGCGATTGCGGCGTTCGATGAGTTCGTTCTTCTGCTCTTCCTGGAAACGCTTCAAGCGCTCCATGAAATTCACCAGGTTTTCGCCATCGCTATTGCGCTGAGCGTGAAAGGCCTGGGTCGTCGAGACGATGATATCCACGACATTCGGGAAACACCCACAACAGCGACCACGCTTTTCCATGGCGTGATAGACCTTTGCAGGCACAATCAACTGCCAACAGTCCTGCTCAAGAAATTCCGTGATCGTGTCGCGGATTTCTTTCTCGGTGATGAAATTGCAACTGCACACCAGCATCGGCTTCAGCCCGTCAAACAAACATGACATCTACTCTCTCGTTTTATGGCTAAACAAGAGGCTGTCTGTCAAGAAAAAACATACCGATCACAGGGAAGTTGTTTTATGCGCATGAAATGCGTCAGGACCGATGATAGGGATGGCCGGAGAGGATAGTGACGGCACGGTAGAGCTGTTCGGCCAGCATGATGCGCACCAGCTGATGCGGCCAGGTCATTTTTCCAAGATTCAGCACCAGATCGGCCCGGTCGCGGAAATCCGGGTCAAGCCCATCGGCCCCACCGATAACGATCACCATGTCACGACGACCGCGATCCTTGTTGTCGCCGACATAGGCTGCGAATTCCTGGCTATCCCAGCTTTTGCCGCGCTCATCCAGCGCCACGACAAGAGGATTGTCCGGCAGGGATTTTTCGATCTGCACCGCCTCTTCCCGCTTGCGGGTGGCGGAATTCGAGGCTCTGCTTTCCGGCAGCTCGTTGACACGCGAAAATTCCAGACCGCTTGCCGGACCGGTTTTGGCAAAGCGGTCCAGATAGCGTGACACAAGATCTTTCTCTGGCCCGGCTTTCAACCGGCCAACGGCAACAATGCCTATCCGCATCCCATCCTCTTGAGGGTTCGATCCGCAAAACCAACACCAGCTGAACGGAAACCCGCTCGCTTTCTTGGCAGACAAGGATCATCCCGTCGAAAACACGCGACGATCATTGCCTTTATCGGGCTCGATACCATCTCCAGACCGGCAAATATACCGCCTGTGAGGGTTAGTGCAGTCGGCTTTCCTCGATATCCGGTGCGGCCCACATCTTTTCGATGTTATAGAACTCGCGGATTTCGGGGCGGAAGACATGTATGATAATGTCTCCGGCGTCGATCAGCACCCAATCGCCGGTCTCAAGGCCTTCGACGCGCGGAGCGCCAAAGCCCTCGTCCTTCAGATCGGAAACGAGATGTTCGCAGATCGCCACGACGTGACGGGACGAGCGACCGGACACGACCACCATGTAGTCGCCCAGCGCCGATTTTCCGGCAATGTCGATAGAGACGATATCTTCTGCTTTCGAGTCCTCAAGGCTTGTGAGGACCAGCTCAAGCGCGCGGGCTGCGGCATCGACGCCACGTTCCGGGCTTTGCGGGATCGCGACAGTGGCGCGGCCCTTGGTGTGTACTGTTGTCAGAGTTTGTCCTTTCCGTCGGTAACAGCACGAAAACGACTCAGAGGCACCCATTGCCAGTGAGCCAAGAATAAGGTGGCACTGAATAGTTAATCTTTCAAGACAGGCCCTGTGCGAAGCGCTGTCGAACTCAGCATAGAACGCGGTCCGTGAATGAAGGTCCAGGCGGGTGCCTGCCTGCGCCACAGCACACCAGCATCGCTTTCATCGACCCGGGCAAAATCGAAGCGCTGCGCCATTTTCGATGACAGATAAGACAGGGTCGCACCTGGCCGGTCGATCACCGCAATTGGAAAGGTCATGGCGATCTTCTGCCAATCCTGCCAATGGTGAAACGAGCGAAGATTATCCGCACCCATGATCCAGATGAAGTGCACATGCGGGTTCAACCGCTTCACATGATCCAATGTACGGGCGGTGTAGCTCGTGCCCAGTTCCGCCTCAAAGGCAGTGATCTTCAGGCGTGGGTCCTGCGCCAAGCCCTCGCAAAGCGACAGCCGGTCAGCCAGAGGTGCTAACTGGCTGTTGTTTTTCAGCGGGTTTCCGGGCGTCACCATCCACCACAGCTGATCCAGGCCCAGCCGGCGAAGGGCAATCTCCGCCACCAGCACATGGCCCTGATGCGGCGGATTGAACGATCCGCCGAACAGGCCAACCACCATGCTGCGCTCGGTATGCGGCATGCGCAGATAGTGTGCCGCGACCCCGGGATGGCTCACGTCAGGGCCGGATCTGCCCGGTGCCATGCACCCGGTATTTGAATGAGGTCAATTGCTCGACGCCAACCGGCCCGCGCGCATGCATCTTGCCGGTGGCAATGCCGATTTCCCCGCCCATGCCGAATTCGCCGCCATCGGCAAATTGGGTTGAGGCATTGTGCAACAGGATAGCCGAATCCACTTCATTGAAGAACCGCTCGACCACAGCAGGATCTTCAGCAATCACCGCTTCGGTATGGTTGGAAGAATAGCGGGCGATATGGTCGATGGCCCCACCGATGCCATCGACAACGGCAACCGAGATGATCGCATCGAGATATTCGGTACGCCAATCCTCGTCCACAGCAGCCTTCAGGCCGGGAAAGACTTTCAGCACCGTCGCCGAAGCACGGATCTCGCAACCCGCCTCGGTCAGGGCTTCGAGAAGCGGCATCAAATGGCTGCCGATGGCAGCGCTATCGACCAACAGAGTTTCCGCCGAACCACAAATGCCGGTCCGGCGCATCTTGGCATTAACGACGATGTTTTTCGCCATGTCGAGATCGGCAGAGCCATCGACATAGACGTGGCAGAGACCTTCCAGATGGGCAAAGACCGGTACCCGCGCATCCTCCTGCACTCGCGCCACCAGGCTCTTGCCGCCACGCGGCACGATCACGTCAATCGTGCCGTTCAGCCCGGTCAGCATCGCGCCAACCGCAGCGCGATCCGTAAGGGGCACCAGCTGGATGGCATGGTCCGGCAGACCGGCGGCCACAAGCCCCGCCACCAAGCAGGCGTGAATAGCGCGGGAAGAATTGACCGAGTCCGAACCGCCGCGCAGGATCACGGCATTGCCGGATTTCAGGCAAAGCGCCCCCGCATCCGCCGTCACATTCGGACGGCTTTCATAAATTACCCCGATCACACCGAGCGGCGTGCGCACCCGTTCGATCTTCAAACCGTTCGGGCGCTCCCAGGCCGCGATGACTTCACTGACCGGGTCTTTCAGCTCGGCCACCTCGCGCAGCCCCTTGGCCATCGCGGTGATCCGCTCTTCATTCAGCGTGAGCCGGTCGATGAAGGATGCCGGCTGCCCTGCCGCTTGCGCAGCCTTGAGATCGATGGCATTGGCGGCGATGATCTGGCTTTTTCCGGTCAGGATCGCCTCGCTCATGGCCATCAGCGCGGCATTCTTCTGGTCAGCCGAGGCAATGGCCAACGGTCGCGCAGCGGCCTTGGCCTTGGCGCCGATGTCCAGCATCAGCGCGTCAATACCATCCGCCTTGGCGACTATGTCAAGCATGAGCCTCATCCTTCTTCTTTGCACTCTTGCCGGTTTTCCTGCCGGTCTGTTCCGTCATCACCAGATCGTCGCGATGGATCATCGCCGAGCGTCCGGCATAGCCGAGCAGCGCCTCGATCTCCGCCGATTTATGCCCGGCAATGCGGCGCGCCTCATCGGCATCGTAACCCGCCAGGCCACGGGCAATTTCCCGCCCCTCAAGCCCAACAACCGAAATCGTGTCACCACGATGAAAGTGCCCGGATACCTCGCGCACCCCTGCGGGCAACAGGCTTTTGCCAGCCCGAAGGGCTGTTTCGGCACCCGCATCGACGCTCAGAATACCGGCGGGTTGCAATTGTCCGGCAATCCAGGTCTTGCGGGCTGTCACTGGCATGGCAGACGGCGCGAACCAGGAATGCGCCGCCCCCTCATCAATGCCGCACAGCGGATTGAGCAGCTTGCCCGACGTAATAATCATCGCGCAGCCCGCACTTGTGGCAATCTTGCCCGCGTCGATCTTGGTGCGCATGCCGCCGCGCGACAATTCCGAGGCCGCACCGCCCGCCATCGCCTCAATTTCAGGGGTGATTTCGGCAATGACAGGCAGAAGTTTCGCCTCAGGATCGAGATGCGGAGGCGCAGTATAAAGACCATCGATATCGGAGAGCAGAATCAGCAAATCGGAACCGGTCATCGTCGCCACCCGGGCGGCCAGCCGATCATTATCGCCATAGCGGATTTCGGTGGTCGCCACCGTGTCGTTTTCGTTGATGATCGGCACCGCCCCCAGCTTCAGCAACTGGCTGATCGTGGCGCGCGCATTGAGATAGCGGCGACGCTCCTCCGTATCACCCAGCGTCAGCAAGATCTGGCCAGCAACAATGGATGACCGCGACAGGCTTTCCGACCAATGCCGCGCCAGAGCAATTTGCCCGACGGCTGCTGCCGCCTGGCTTTCCTCCAGCTTCAAGGCCCCGGCTGGCAGGTTCAGCACCGTGCGGCCAAGCGCAATGGCACCAGACGACACGACCAGCACCTCGACACCTTTGGCGCGCAGGGCGGCGATATCGTCACAGACGGCATCAAGCCAGGCATGTTTCAGGCCGGCCCCCCGGTCCACCAGCAGGGCCGAGCCGATCTTGATGACGATGCGCTTATACTGCGAGAGAGAGGCAAGCGGTGCGCTCATTCCTCGCCCTCCTCACTCTCCTCTGGTCCATTTTCGTGTTGGGGCCGATCTTCCAGCTTGTGGCGATGCTTCTTCGGCCGCTGCGAAATCGTCTCGTCGTCATAGCTGCGATTTTCAACAATCACGTCGCGCAGCGCCCGCAGGACTTCGAGCATTCCCTTGCCGGTAATCGCCGAAATCATCATTGGCTTCTTGCCGCAGGCCTTTTGCAGGGCCTTGAGCTTCTTTTTCAGCTCATCTTCATCCAGCACGTCGATCTGCGACAGGGCGACGATCTCAGGCTTGTCTTCCAGCCCGCCATCATAGGCTTCCAGCTCATGGGCAACCGTAGTGTAGGCCTTGGCGACATCCTCTTCCTGGGCGGACACCAGATGCAGCAGCACCCGCGTGCGCTCGACATGGCCGAGGAAGCGGTCGCCAATGCCAACCCCTTCATGGGCACCTTCGATCAGGCCGGGAATGTCGGCCAGAATGAACTCGCGCTCATCCACGGTCGCCACGCCCAGATTGGGATGCAGCGTGGTGAAGGGATAATTGGCGATTTTCGGGCGAGCCCGCGTCACCGCCGCCAGGAAGGTGGATTTTCCGGCATTGGGCAGGCCGACCAGACCGGCATCAGCAATCAGCTTCAGCCGCAGCCAGATGGTTTTCTCCTCGCCTTCCAGACCAGGATTGGCCCAATCGGGAGCCTGGTTGGTAGCGGATTTGAAATGCGCATTGCCAAAGCCGCCATTGCCGCCCGCTGCCAGCCGGAAGCGCTGGCCCTCGGTGACCATATCAACGATCAGGGTTTCGGCATCTTCTTCGAAGATCTGGGTGCCGACAGGCACTTTCAGCGTTACATGCTCGCCATTGGCCCCGGTGCGGTTGCGCCCCATGCCATGGGTGCCGACAGTCGCCTTGAAATGCTGCTGGAACCGAAAATCGATCAGGGTGTTCAGACCATTGACGGCCTCCACCCAAACATCGCCACCGCGCCCGCCATCGCCGCCATCCGGCCCGCCGAACTCGATGAACTTCTCGCGGCGGAACGAGACGGCACCTGCGCCGCCGTCACCTGATCGAATATAGACCTTTGCCTCGTCGAGAAATTTCATGTCGCTGCCATACTTCCTGTGTCAGGATACTCATATCATATATGCGGCCATCGTTATCGCCGCTTGACGCGGAGGTCAAAGAGTATCGTGCGTTTCGTCAGTTACAATATTCAATACGGGATCGGCCTGGACGGCAAATTCGACCCCATCAGGATCGCCAAAAACCTCGAGGGTGCCGATGTCATCACCCTCCAGGAAGTCACCCGCGGTTATCCCGCCAATGGCGGTGCCGACCTGCCGGAAATTTTCGCCAACCATTTTCCCGAATACCATTGGGTTTATGGACCCGCCTGCGACCTGCACGCCTCTTCGGCGCTGATCAAAGGCCGCCGGGTCGACAAGCGCTTCCAGTTCGGCAATATGGTGCTGTCGCGCTGGCCGATCCTGGCCAACCGGATGCTGCTGTTGCCGCGCACCCGCACGTTCGAAAAGCTCAACAATCAGCGCGCCGCGACCGAAGCGGTGATCGATGCGCCCGGCGGGGCGCTCCGGGTCTATTCCGTCCATCTCGACCATGTCGCACCGGACGAACGCATCGCCCAGATCCGGTTTCTGAAGGACCGCGCCATCAACTTCATCCAGGAAGGCGGCGCAATGACCGGCGGACAGGAATTTGCCCTGCCGCAACCGCCGTTGCCGGAGGATTTCCTGCTGATGGGCGATTTCAACATGCAGCCGGAATCGCCGGAATACCGCGAGATGGTCGGAACCATCGACGCTTATTACGGTCGCACCGCCCGCGCCGACGCGCCTCTGGACGCATTGGCCCGGCTCGGCAAACTCAATGCCGAAAGTTACAGCTGGGAAGAGGTCGGCAAGCCGGATATGCGCATGCATCTCGATTACTGCTTCCTGAGCGGTTCGCTGGCCCATCGCCTGAAAGCGGCAAGCGTCGATACCGATGCGGTCGGCTCAGACCATTTTCCGGTCTGGGTGGAATTGGATTGAGGGTGGGGCGGCCCTGTCCGGCCGCCGCACCTGTCTTTAAAACGCTTTCGCTCTCTGAAACCCGTCCTGCGTCAGGCGGGTTTCAATATGCGGTGCCATGGCATTGCGCGACAGGCTGTAGAGATCGGCGCAGCGCGTCAGGGTGAAGCCCAGCTTGTCCTGGATCTTCAGGGATGCGGCATTATCGGCAAAGGCACCGGAATGCAGCACCGCCTCCGGCATGCGCCGGAAGAACCGTTCCACCGCAGCCCGGGCTGCCTCGCTCATCAGCCCCCGCCCCCAGTAGAAACGATTGAGCCAATAACCGAGATGCCAAAGCCCATGGCGCAGTTCCAGGCCGACCATGCCGATATGAACGTCATCGCCCGACGTAATAGCCAGGTGCCAATCCGGCATGACACCGGCGCTGGTGCGGTTCAGCCAGTCGCAAGCATCCTGCCGGTCATAAGGCATCGGCACCCGGCTCAACATCCGGGTGACCTGCCAGTCGTTCAGCGAGGCGGCAATGGCATCCGCATCGGAAAGCCGATGCGGACGCAGCACCAATCGTTGCGTTTCGATCACCGGGCAAGGCCCAAGCGAGGGAAGCCGCGTTTGCAGCCGGGGCTTTTCAAGCGCAGCCATCACCGCATCTCCCCCCAGCTCTTCAGTGACATCCAGGTCTTGCGATCCAGCCGGTACCATTCCACCGGCACCATGCCACGGGCAGCCAGATGGCCAACCATGCCGGAGCCCTGGAACTGGAAGCCGCATTTCTGGATGACCCGCCGTGCCGCCACATTGGTAACCCGGCAACGGGCATCGATGAAGGCGATATCGCGAGTGCGGAAGGCCATGTCGATCAAGGCATGGGCGGCTTCGGTGGCGTAGCCGTTGTTCCAATAGGGCTCACCCAGCCAATAGCCGATTTCCAGTGTCTCCAGGTCGGTATGCGGCTCAAGCGCGCAGCACCCGAGAAATTCGCCATTTTCGCCCTTCGTAATCGCATAGACGCATTTACCGATCTCGCCGAGATTGGAACGTCGCACAAAATCGGCGGCATCGGCTGCCGTGTAAGGATGTGGCATACGCGACACCATGGTCGCAACGGCGGCGTTATTGGCGAGATGGGTAAGGGCGTCAATGTCTTCTACATGCGGAGCGCGCATAACCAGCCGCTGCGATAAGAGGACGGGGCAACTTTGCCTTAACCGATCCGGCCTCAGCCGATCGTCGGGTGACCGGAATTGGTCATCCCTCAGTAATAAGCGTTCCATGGCTCAGTCTCCTTTGGAGGTAAGAAAAAAGGGAAGAGAGGTGGCGCCTCATCTTCCCTTTTGTCTGACTGAACCTGTACGCTCAGCCGGGTCGATGAGACGCCGGCTGTTGGTAAGCGACCGGCTTTATTCTGCGGCTTCCGCCGTTTTCGGCATGACGGACACGAATACGCGGCCGTTGGACTTCGTACGGTAGGTGACATTGCCGGTGGTGAGTGCAAAGATCGTATGGTCCTTGCCCATGCCGACGTTTGCGCCCGGATGCCACTGCGTGCCGCGCTGACGAACGATAATATTGCCTGGAATGACGACTTCGCCGCCGAACTTCTTCACGCCAAGGCGCTTGGACTCGGAATCGCGACCGTTGCGCGACGAACCGCCAGCTTTTTTATGTGCCATTGGAGTTCTCCTTTAAAACCTGGTTTCCCGTTGACCGATTACGCAGCGACGATGTCGGTGATGCGAACGACTGTGTGGTGCTGGCGATGGCCGCGCGACCGCTTGGAATTCTGGCGACGGCGCTTCTTGAACGCGATGACCTTCTTGCCACGGTTATGCTCGACAACTTCAGCCTTAACGGTTGCACCAGCAACAAAAGGCGCACCGATCGTCGCATCGGCACCAACGCCAACAACGAGAATTTCGGTGAATTCAACGATAGCACCAGCTTCGGCTTCCAGCTTTTCGATGGTCAGCACGTCGTTGGCGGCTACGCGGTACTGCTTACCGCCGGTCTTGATGACTGCGAACATATTTTATCCTTCCATGTTCGTTACCGGTTCTGACCGGCAAATGCCGGACGACCGTCTTTTTGTCAGTCGGAGAGCAGATCTTGAGATCTGCCGGTGGAAACCTCTCGGCAAAGCGAGAAGCGATTATAGACTTGAGAATCCACAAATAGGGATCACCCATATCTAAAGTCGCACGTCGCATACGTGAGAAGCCCCAAGCTGTCAAGGCGAAACCCCCTAAACACAAGGAGAATTCCAGACGATAAACCACCCGCGCATGAAATCACGTCACCCATTGTCTTTCCTGCAACAGGCAGGCGGCAGACCTGCGCTGCGCTCCATCAAGACGATCCAGCACATAGCGGGGAATTATGCCTTTTTCGCTCTTGCCAGCCTCCTTAATCGCCGCTATGAGACAGCCCGCGCTATACAAGCGCCGACCAGACCCGCGGAGAGGTGGCTGAGTGGTCGAAAGCACCGCACTCGAAATGCGGCATACGGGCAACCGTATCGTGGGTTCGAATCCCACCCTCTCCGCCATTTATTACCTCAATCCCACTGCCTCCAATTCCAAAAGCTCACTTTCATACCGAAAACGGCTGCGTTCGGGTGAAGGCTCGTGGGCAAGTGGTTTTGTTTCGGCCAGCAGTCTGTCGGCCATTGCCGTGGCGCCGTCGGTGATAGCCTGCTTGCCGATGAAGCCGCCGGGGAGTTGGATGGTGGCGGTCATGGCGTGGATCAGGTGATTGAGCAGGGTGGCGTCAGGCAATTCGGGTGCCTGCCAGAAGCTGGCGAGGCTTTGTTGGTGCGTGAGGCCGGGGACGTCGTAGATTGCCGGAGCAAGCGCCATGACCGGGATGGCTTGTTGCAGCGCCGTCAGGCCGACCGTGGAGTTTACCGTCACCAAGCCGCGGCTGGCCCCTATCAGGGCCGTCAGGTCACCGCCATCGATCACATCCACCTGATGGGTGATACCGCAGCGCTCCGCCATGTGGGCGATGTCTGATGACCAGTCGCGCAGGCCATTGTCGATTGGATGGGTCTTGAACAGCAATCTGCTGCCGGATGGCGCATGACGGGCAAAGGAACGGATCACGGCTTGCAGGATGCGAAACAGGTCGCCCATCGGCGCATGGCGGCGGATCTGATAGTCCCCCGGCAATTGCAGCGGAAAAAGATAGAAGTCGAACGCTCTGTCCGTCGCCAGATAGCGCTGTTGCAGGCGCATTGCTTGCGCCTTTCGCCTGCGTGCGGTCAGGCCCTTAATGATCCAGCCACTATATTCCACGACGGGATGGACAGGACCATGCGCCTTGTAATGCGGATGCAGCAGCCAGCCGAGCGCGACATTCGGGATATGATAGATCAGGTCATAAAGCGCATAAGTGAGAAAGCTGGACGGATAGGGGCTGCGCGGCTGAGGAGCCTCGACGCCCTGCGCCAACGCCACGATTGCCTGCGGATCGACTGGAAACCGCGACTGGCTGGACATGCCGAACGGCTCCACCGTCAGCCAGTCGGGCCGCAGGTAGCCATGTTCGAAAATATGGGCGCGCAGGCCAAGCCTGGTGCATAGCGCAACGGCGGCAGCGTGTTTGGGCCGGCCATCGCCCAGCATCAGCACATCGGTAATGCCGTGGCGCAGAATGAGCCGTTCAAGAAAGCTGGGCCAGGCATCATCCCGGCCACGAAAAAAATCAAAAGGCCATTTTTGCCAAAAAAGGACATCACCTGAACAAAAATTGACCTTACGCACGGCTACGCCGCGCGTTTCCAATGCTCTTGCGAGCGCTGGGAGAAACGGCGAGGCCGGGCCTTGGAGAAACAGAAATGTGCGTCGCTTTGTCACTCGATATAAACGATTCTCTAACGAATCCCTGCCTTCTGTGGTGTTTAAGTCATACGACAAATTTATAACATGGCCTATAAGGGCCGTTGAATTGAAAAACTTGCGTGGAAATTGAGACGAGGGGTCGCGTCCGCAATGACATCAGTTGAGCCGACAAAGGCTGTATTGTTCCTTCAGGGGCCTCCCTCCATTCTCTGGACGGAATTTGCAAGAGCTTTTGAACGAGCGGGTGTAAAAACACACCATGTGAATTTTACGCTGGGCGATTTTCTGTTCTGGCGCAAACGTGGCGCCAAAAATTACCGCGGTTCCTTTTCCAAATGGCCAACCTATCTGCGGCGGCTGATTGCCGAAAAGGGCATTACCGATATCGTCTATTATGCGGACCGCCTGCCCTATCACGCCAAAGCGGCTGAAATCGGCGCTGAAATCGGGGTGCGCTGTCATGCGGTTGAATGGGGCTATCTGCGGCCGGACTGGCTGACCTTCGAGCGTGATGGCATGGGCCGCTTCTCGCATTTTCCCAATGATCCGAAGGCTATTCGCGCCATTGCCGCCAAGGTGGAAGAACCGGATATCGCGGTCAAATATCCGCATACGTTCGGCCAGGAAGCCTTCAACGAGGTGATCTATAACCTGCTGAATTTCTTCGGCAGGCCCTTCTATCCACTCTATAACGCCGACAAATATTATTCCGCTCTGGTGGACTATCTTCCTTGGCTGCTGAAAGCGGGCGTCAAGCCTGCTCGCCTGCCGGAGGGATTTCTGGAGGACGGCCAGTCGCCCTTCTATCTCGTCGCCCTGCAATTGCAGAGCGATTACCAGATCCGTGCCAATTCCCCCTACCGGCATCTGCGCGACATGATGCGGCAGGTAATCGCCTCCTTCGTCAAGAATGCGCCAGCGGGTAGCAAGCTGCTGTTTAAGCAGCATCCGCTCGACAACGGTCTGGAGCGTTGGCACAAGGTGCTTCGTCATATCGCCCGCGAGTTCAAGATCGAGGACCGCGTCGTTTTTATCGAGGAAGGCGACCTGCATGATATTCTGGAAAAGACGGCGGGCGTTGTCATCGTCAATTCCACCGTTGGCCTTCATAGCCTGCGCGCCCAAAAGCCAACCATCGTGCTAGGCTGCGCGGTGTTTGACGTGCCGGGGCTGACCCATCAGGGCCGGCTGGATGATTTCTGGAAGCGGCCTGAGCCGGTCGATCCTGAGTTGATGCGCGATCTCGTCAAGGCCATGGCCGCGACCATTCAGATCAAGGGCGACTTCTTCAACAAGGCAGGCCGTCAGGCGGCCATTGGCGCCATGGTGCAGCGGGTTATCGAGGGAACGGTCAACATGCCCGACGCCTTCATCGATCCGCCACCGCGGCTTACCTCGCCCAAGGGTATCCTGACGGTTCTGGGAAGACCCGTCGAACTCGATTGGGAAGAAGACGCGGCGGTGCCTGATATGACCTATGCGCGGTCCGGCCCAATCCGCTGAATTCGCCAGTCAGGACTTCATAAAAAAGGGCGCGGAGTGAAAAACTCCGCGCCCTTTTTTGACGGCTGGAGCATGTCGCGCAAAAGTGTCCAGCGGTTTTGCGGTAACGACATGCGTAAAAACAAAAACTTAAAGCGTGTTGCTTGAGGCTGATAAGCCGCAACACGCTTTAACAGCCAATCAATGCCGAAAATGGCGCACGCCGGTAAAGACCATGGCGACGTTGTGCTCGTCGGCAGCGGCAATCACCTCGGCATCACGCATGGAACCGCCCGGCTGAATCACCGCCGTCGCACCGGCGGCGATTGCGGCCAGCAATCCATCGGCAAAGGGATAGAAGGCTTCGGAGGCGACGGCAGAGCCACGGGTCAGCGGCTCGGCCAATCCCATGGCCTTGGCAGCATCTTCGGCTTTCATCGCGGCGATCCGGGCGGAATCCACCCGGCTCATCTGGCCTGCGCCAATGCCGACAGCCTGGCCGTCCTTGGCATAGATGACAGCGTTGGATTTCACATGCTTGGCGATCTTGAAGGCCAGCTTCATGTCTTCCAGCTCGGCTGCGGTCGGCGCGCGCTTGGTGACGACCTTCAGGTCCAGATCTTCCACCACCAGATTGTCGCGGCTTTGCACCAGCAGGCCACCCGATACCGTTTTGGCGGTCAGGCCAGGCGCGCGTGGATCGGCCAGACCGCCGGTGGTCAACAGTCGCAGATTGGCCTTGCGGGCAATGATAGCCTTTGCCTCTTCCGTGACGTCAGGGGCGATGATCACCTCGGTAAACAGCTTGACGATTTCTTCAGCGGTTTCCGCATCCAGGGTCTGGTTCAGCGCGATAATACCGCCGAAAGCCGAAACGCTGTCGCAGGCCAGCGCCCGGCGATAGGCATCGGCCAGCGTCTTGCCGACCGCGACACCGCATGGATTGGCGTGTTTGATGATGGCGCAGGCCGGGCCGTTTTCGGGCAGGAATTCCGACACCAGTTCGAAGGCGGCATCGGTATCGTTGATATTGTTGTAGGAAAGCTGCTTGCCCTGCAAAAGCGTGGCTGTTGCGACGCCGGGACGCTGATCGCCATTGACGTAGAAGCCTGCCGTCTGGTGCGGGTTTTCGCCATAGCGCATTTCCTCGCGCAGGCTGCCGCCGATCACCCGGTTGTGCGGCGTCTTGATGGCAAGCGCCTGAGCAAACCAGTTGGAAATCGTTGCGTCATAAGCGGCGGTGCGGGCATAGGCGCGGGCGGCAAATTGCTGGCGCAGCGCATAAGGCGTGTGACAATCATCAGCTTTCAGGGCTTCCAGAAGCTGGGCGTAATCAGCGGGGTCAGTCACCACGGTGACATAGGCGTGGTTCTTGGCAGAGGCGCGGATCATCGCCGGGCCACCGATATCGATATTTTCAACCGTGGTCGGATAGTCGCCGCCCGCCGCCAGAACGGCCTCGAACGGGTAAAGATTGATCACGGCGAGATCGATGGCCTCGATTTTGTGCGCCTGCATGGCCTTCACATGGTCTTCATCATCACGGATGGCAAGAAGGCCGCCATGCACGGAAGGGTGCAGGGTCTTGACCCGGCCATCCATGATTTCCGGAAAGCCTGTCACTTCGGAGACGTCAGTGGCGGGCAGACCTGCCTCGATCAGCGCCTTGTAGGTGCCGCCGGTTGATAGCAGCCGCACACCCATATCATTCAAGGCCCGGGCAAGATCGACAATGCCGCTCTTGTCGAACACCGACAGCAGGGCGGTGCGAACCTGCACTCTGTCCGGAACAGGGATTTTCTTCGAGACAACAGCCATGGCCTTCACTCCGAAAGAGCAATTCCTGGATGGACTTCAAAAGCATCCCAGAGGTGGAATTGCGTGAACAAAAATAGCCGATCCAGCCCGCAGACCGGCGGCAAGCATGATGCCTGCCCGCCTAGCACAGCATATTGCCAGAGGAAACAGCCTTATCCCTGCTTTGAAAAAAACCACCAGATTTCCGGCGTTTCCAGGACAAGCTCGATCTGCTCGGAAGCCTGAATGCCGGAAAGGCCCGCGAAAAACACGTCCTCGGCAATCACAGGATAGCCGGTGGGAGAGGAAAACACCCAGGTCTCACTACCGCCATTGGCGGTCAGCCGGATGTTATGGTCATCCTCCTGGGTGAGGCGCACCGAGGGGTGAATGTGAAAACGGATGATGACCCCGCCATTCGGCATATCGGCCAGCGGCTGGCCCTTGTCCGAGAGCAACCGGTCATGGCCCACCAGCTTTGTGCCGGCCGCATTAAGGCGCAGATCCCGCTCGTGAAGAACGCCGAAACCCTGGAGATAGCCGTCATGGCGGGCTGTCAGATGATCACTGCCATCGTCACCGGCCCTGCGCATCACCTCCACGGAAGAGACGCCGCCGACAATGACCGGTCCCAGAAACCGCGAGGTCGAAATCCGGCAGGAGGATTGATCGGCGATGACAAGGGTCGAATGGGCCGCCGTTGCCCGCGCCATCTGCCGGTATCGCTCCCCGGCAAACCGCGGCGTGCCGGAATTGACCACCAACCGATGGCGCCCACAGGACAGCTCGAAAGACAGGCAACCCGCATGGGCGCTACGGCTGATATCGCCTTGCGCAGGCACGCCGGTATCGACCAGAACGACGGCACCGCCCGCCGCCAGCCGTTGGTAATGGCTGTGCGGCAAGGCCCGGAAAGGCTGGCCACCGCTCTCGTCATAGCGCAGCACCGACATCAGATCATTGGCAAGTGTCGCCGTGGCGCCATTAAACAGCGCCAGATCGCCATTGCTGTGACGGAAAAACCTTATGGCGGGAAACATCCGGTCGATGGTGGAGATCAGCTTGATCGGCACGTCATGACCGAGATTGACATAGGTTTGCCGCAGCGGCAGCAAATCAAACAGAATATCGAGCGCTGCCTGCGGATTGCGGGAGATATGCCCGCCATCGGCCAGCACCTGCCGCTCCAGTTCCAGGTCGAGGAAATGGGCCGCCTTGCGGATCTGGCGCGCCGAGGCCGACATGGCAATCGAGGCCATGGCCAGAGCGATACGCAGTCTCAGCCGGTCCACTCCGTCAGGGGCAAGGTCAGCGATCAGTCCGGCATAGGCAACTTGACGGCTGAGGCTTTTCAGGAAACGCCGGTAAAACCCGCTCTCGCAATCCTGAAGCACAACCGGCGAATGGGACAGCCAGGCAATGATCCTCTGACCCAGTATCCCAGCCTCCCAGCCGATCCCGACCCGCTTGCCGTTCAGCTTGATCCAGCTATCGACAATGGCGCGGGCATGGGCCGATGCTTCCGGCGTCTTGTTGGCGCGGATATGCCGAAGCCAGGAAAAGGAATGCAGCTTGGCGGCAAACACCTGCGACGGCAGTTCCAGGGTGAAGGGCGAGGCGCGTCCGCATTCCAGCAAGCGTCCTGCGAGCGGAAAGCGTCCTTCGAAAATCTCTGTCGCCACATGGGAATCCACCACCCGCAGATCGGTCGGCGCTACCAGCAGGCGCACCTGCCGACGATGCAGCCGCGAAAAAGCAGCGCGCACAGGCAACCAGCCGCGCCGCTTCCATCGCCGCCAGCTTTCGCGGACGTAGAGCACCGGCAAACTCTGGCCCTGTCTCTGTGGCATTCGACATTCCGTTGCGCGCAATCCCGCTTTGGCCTTGCGCGATAAAAATAGGGGGCTGATAAACCGAAATCGAAGGATGTCAGTTTATCAGCCGCCAATTGTGTAAAGATTTATTTAAACCCGGCGTAAACGGCAGGCATAAAAGCCATCCAACCCGCCCGCATGGCTATCGCCGCCCGGTAACATTGCCAGCCCCGGTAACATAGCAGGTGTGGTGCGAAATTCGCCAAGCGGCGTGATCGCGTCTTCCAGCCCCGGCCAGTCGGCGACCTGCATAGGAACCCGCTCCAGATCCTGATGATCGGCCAGAACCCGGGCCACGACATCCTCACCTTCCTGCGGATCAAGCGAGCAATTGGAAAACACGATGGAGCCGCCGGGTGCCAGCAGCGTCACGGCGTGGCGCAGCAACCGTTCCTGCACACCCGCCAGCTTGACGATATCCTGCGGCCCCTTGGTATAAAACACATCGGGGTGCCGGCGCGTCGTGCCGGTGGAAGAACAGGGGGCGTCCAGCAACACAGCATCAAAGCCCGGACGGTCGTCGCCCAGATTGAACTCCATCAGGTCACGGTGAACCAGTTCTGCTGAAAACCCCAGCCGTTGCAGGTTGCCATCCAGCCGCTTCAACCGGTTGGCCGATTGCTCGACCGCCGTCACCACCGCGCCTGCTGCTGCCAATTGCGCCGTCTTGCCTCCGGGCGCGGCACAGAGGTCCACGGCCCGCTTGCCTTCAAGGGACCCGAACATCCGCACGGGAAGGGCAGCCGCCGCGTCCTGAACCCACCAGGCGCCCTCCTCAAAACCGGGAAGCGCTGAAACCGCACCGGCAAAGCTTGCCAGCCGGATGCTACCGGTCGGCAAAACTACGCCATTGAGCTTTTCGGCCCAAAGTGCAGGGTCGGCCTTGACGGTCAGGTCGATGGCAGCCGGGGTCAATTGGGCCTGCGCGATCCGCCGCGCTTCCTCCTCCCCATAGACTGCGATCAACCGTTCGAAGAACCAGTCGGGCATGCAGATGACATCTTCGACATCCGCCAAGAGTGCCTGTTTTTCACGGCCCAGCCTGCGCAAAACGGCATTGACCAGCTTGGCGAACCGGCGGCTGCGCGGATCGCGATTGGCCTGCTCGACGGCAAGATCGACGGCGGAATGATCGGGGACATCAAGGTAGACCATTTGCGCGGCGGCAACGATCAGCGAATGATAAAGCGCACGCGCCCCCTCCGGCAAAGGCGCATCCAGCAACCGGGCCAGCATAGCCTCTATGCGGGGCAGAAAGCGTAAGGAGGTGTTGAGAATGGCGCGCACCAGACCACGATCAGCCTCCGACAGGGCGGCATAGGCCGGATTGCCATGGTCGCCATCCATCATGCCATCCAGCGAGGTCTTGCGGTCGATCACCGCCGCCAGAAGACGGCTCGCGGCCATGCGCGCTTCCAGACCGGGCTTGTCGTCATGCGCTGGTCTGCGCGGTTTATCGGACTTGTGCCTGGATTGGCCATCCTGTTTGCCAGGGGTCCCAAGGCTGGACTCCCGATGGCCGGAGGATGATTTATCGGTTGGAGATTTGCCGCGTCTTTCGTTCAATTCCATGGTCCCTTCGGGGCGTCATTGTCCTTGCCGCGTCGTCCGATTTTGGGAACGGAGCGCGTGCTTGCGCCTCCCTTAACACCCCAGGGATCATCCGTCGATCTTTCCGCACTGCTGCCCCAAGGGCCTGAAGCCGCAGGCTTGCTGTGCTGCGGGCGATAGACGTTTGCCTGACGCGCACCCATCTCCTGCGCCAAAGCTTGCAGCGCCGCGATCCGGTTGCCGGTATCGGGATGGGTGGAAAACAGGCTGTCCATCTTCTGGCCCGACAAGGGATTGATGATGAACATATGAGCTGTGGCCGGATTGCGCTCGGCCTGATAATTGGGCTGGTGAGCGCCAGCGATTTTTGCCAGTGCCGAAGCCAACCATAGCGGATTGCCGCAGATTTCCGCGCCACGCCGGTCAGCGGCATATTCGCGGGTTCGGCTGATGGCCATCTGCACCAGCATGGCGGCAAAGGGCGCGACAATCATCGCTACGAGCGGACCAATAATGCCACCGCCATTGCCGTTTTCGTCGCGGCGACCGCCGAAGAAGAAGGCAAAATTGCCCAGCATCGAAATCGCCCCGGCAAGGGTCGCGGTGATCGTCATGGTCAAGGTGTCGCGGTGCTCGACATGGGCAAGCTCATGGGCCATCACGCCCGCCACTTCTTCCGGCGTCAAGGCCTGCAACAGGCCGGTCGAGGCGGCAACGGCAGCGTTTTGCGGATTGCGGCCCGTGGCAAAGGCATTGGGCTGCGGATTGTCGAAAATATAGACCTTGGGCATCGGCAGACCCGCATTTTGGGTGAGACCACGGACGATCTCATAAAATTCCGGCGCATTGCGCGGATCGACTTCCTGGGCGTGATAGGCCGACAGCACCATGCGGTCGGAATTCCAGTAGGAAAACAGGTTCATCGCACCGGCCACCACCAGCGCGATCATCATCCCGCCCTTGCCGCCGATCAGGAAGCCGACGCCCATGAACAGGGCGGTCATGAAAGCCAGAAGCATGGCGGTGCGCATGATATTCATCGGGTCCTCCAAAAGGGTCCGGCGGCGGAGAGGGTTTTCCAGCTCGCTGCAATGTCCTACATATGTAAAGACCATCGATCATTTTCAATTGCTACAGGATGGATGCCGAATGGACGAGCACCAGAACGACCGACAAGATTCCGGCACCGCAAACAGTGACGGCACCGAAGCCGCACCGAAAACGCTGTCGCCTGCCGCAGTCCGTGCGCTGGCCGAAGCCGAGGAGCGTCGTAAGGCCGAGCAGGCCCAAAAACCGGCGCCGGAAGTCGGTGGACGCGGCGGCGCGGACCCGGCCCGGTTTGGTGATTGGGAAATCAACGGCCGCGCCATCGATTTCTAGTGGTCCGATTCCGACATTTGATCCTCGAGGGTGCAGCAAGGGGGAATCAAATGTCAAATTCATTCCACGAGTGCGTTTGCTCCAGGCGTGCGATCCTGCCACCACTCACATCTTTGTGAAACAATTATTTCATGAAACATTTTGCCATAGTCTGCGTTTATCGAGCGGAACTTAGGAAGTGTCAGAGGTAGACTATGAAGAAAATTGTTCTTGCTACGGCGTTTGCATTGACGACGATTATCGCCAATATCGTCCCTGCTCAGGCGCAATCGCCGAGAATGCCCCCACCGGACGATGATCGTCGTGGTCCGCCTCACCATATGCAGCGCCCGCCGCCACCGCCGCCGCATTGCAAGGTTCGCAAAGTCGTGCGCTGGCACCATGGCGAAAAAATCGTCAAGAGAGTTCGCGTCTGCCGTTAATGGTATGACGCACACCAATGCTCTATAATTGCCGCAATCAACAGTGATTGTTCAAGCTGAGGCCCGCACGTGGACATCACGTGTGGGCCACTTCTTTATTGAGAAGTCTACACTTTTCTCTGCTGTACTTTTCGCTTCGGTGCAAATCGGTTAGCTTGTCGTAATCGTCTGGGTTTAGCGACGTCTATCGGGAAAAGCTGAAACAGATTTCCTCGTCCGGAGATAAAGCCCGGATAGACCGCAAAGAGCCAGGCAAAGAGACAGAGGCACGATCAAGACAGCGATGATATCCCACTCCTTCGCACGCAGGCGTCTAGCCACTCGAACACTGTCGTGCGGGGCAATCGCGTTTATTTGTGCGACAACTCTTTCCTCCGCCATGGCCCAGCAATTGCCAGCCCCGGACAATGCAGTCTCGACGCAGCCGTCCATCAATCCAACAAGCCCCAACGATATTGGGCCCCAGGCAGGTCCCGAAGCTTCGAGCCAGACGAGCCCCGACGATCCCGCCGGCGCTTTGCGGGCCAAGCGTGAGGACGTTTCCCGTCAGTTGCAGGATCTGTCCCAATCCATGCAGCTTTCCTCGGAAAAGTCCGAGGAGCTACGCAAGAGCATTGATGCGCTGGACAAAAGCAGCACCAGCCTGCGCCAGGCGCTGATCGATTCTGCCGCACGCCGCAAGGATCTGGAGCAAAAGATCGCCGATGGCGAAAAGAAGCTGGCGGACTACGGTGTCCGGCAAGACGTCATCCACAAATCCTTCCGGGCGCGCCGCGCCGTGCTGGCCGAGGTGCTGGGCGCTCTGGAGCGCATGGGCCGCAATCCGCCGCCAGCTCTGCTGGTCACGCCGGAAGATGCCTTGGGGGCGGTGCGCACCGCCATTCTGCTTGGCGCTGTGGTGCCTGGGATGCGCAAGGAAACCGAAAAGCTTGCCGATGACTTGCAGGAACTGACCAACCTGCGCAAGGCCAGCATCGATGAGCGCGAAAAAACGGTTGCCAGCCTGAAAAGCCGCCAGGAAGAAGAATCCCGCATGGACATGCTTCTGGGGGAAAACGCCCGCCTGAGCCAGCAAAACAACGCCCAACTACAGGAAGAACTGGCACGCTCGCAGGAGCTTGCACAGAAATCCTCATCGCTCCAGGGCCTGATCGGCAGCCTGGAAAACGAGATCGCCTCTGTGCGCCAAGCCACCGACCAGGCAAAGCTGGAAGAGGAAAAGCGCCGTCAGATGACCGATGTCCAACGGGAGCACGCGCGCCTTGAGGCCCAGAGCACGCCGCCCGATAAAAACCGCATTGCCCCGGCATTTTCCTTTGAAGAGTTGAAGGCGAAGCTGGAACTTCCGGCTGTGGGCGATGTATTGCGGCAATTCGGCGATCCCGACGGCACCGGTCACGAGGCCAAAGGGATTGTTCTTGCCACAGCGCCCGCAGCCGTGGTGATTGCCCCCGCCGACGGCACGGTGGTGTATGCGGGACAGTTCCGCAGTTACGGGAAAATGGCCATCCTCAACACAGGCAACGGATATCACATAGTTTTGTCCGGCATGGACCGTGTCAACGTGCATGCAGGTCAATTCGTGCTGTCCGGCGAGCCGATTGGTGCTATGGGTGAAAAGAGAGTCGTCAGCGCAGCTGCTTTCGCGCTGGAAACAGATCGCCCAACCCTTTACATAGAATTCAGAAAAGACGGTAACTCGGTTGATTCCCGACCATGGTGGGCGAAGGACGCCGGAAAGGTTCGCAATGATACGTAGGGCTTCTATAATGCTGGTTGGCGCGCTGATGGGCGCGACGGCGATGAGCGTTGTTTATTCGGCTGGCGTTCCTGCCGAGGCGGCAGGCAATTCCACTTACAAGGAACTGGCGATTTTTGGAGACGTGTTCGAGCGTGTCCGCGCTCAGTATGTCACGCCTCCCGACGAGAAAAAGCTGGTCGAAGCCGCCATCAATGGCATGTTGAGCTCTCTCGATCCCCATTCCAGCTACATGAACGCCCAGGAAGCGGCGGACATGCAGACCCAGACCAAGGGTGAATTCGGTGGCATCGGCATCGAAGTGACGATGGAAAACGACCTGGTCAAGGTCATTACACCCATCGACGACACACCCGGCGCCAAGGCCGGCATTCTGGCGGGCGACATGATCTCCGAGATCAATGGCACCCCCGTGCGCGGCATGCAGCTCAATGACGCCGTTGAAAAGATGCGTGGCGCGGTCAATACCCCGATCAAGCTGACCATTTTGCGCAAGGGAGCCGACAAGCCGATCGAGCTCAGCGTCATGCGCGAAATCATCCCGATCCGCGCTGTCAAGTCTCGCGTCGATGGCGATGTCGGTTATGTCAGGGTGATCTCCTTCACCGAAAAGACCTATGACGACCTAGAAGCCGCGATCAACAAGATCAAGAAGGAAGTGCCAGCCGACAAGCTGAAGGGCTTCGTTCTCGACCTGCGCCTCAATCCGGGCGGTCTGCTCGATCAGGCGATTTACGTCTCCGACGCCTTCCTGCAGAAGGGCGAAATCGTCTCCACCCGCTCGCGCGATCCGGAAGACACCCGCCGCTTCAATGCCACCGCTGGCGATCTGACCGATGGCAAGCCGTTGATCGTGCTGGTCAATGGTGGTTCGGCCTCGGCATCTGAAATCGTCGCTGGCGCGCTTCAGGATCTGAAGCGGGCAACAGTGGTCGGCACCCGCAGCTTCGGCAAGGGTTCCGTGCAGACCATCATCCCGATGGGCGACAAGGGCGCGCTGCGCTTGACGACGGCGCTCTATTACACGCCATCAGGCAAGTCGATCCAGGGGACTGGCATCCATCCTGATATCAAGGTGGAAGAGCCGCTGCCCGCCGATCTGCAGGGCAAGCTGCGCACCGAGGGCGAATCCTCGCTGCCGGGCCATATCCAGGGCCAGAGCGAAACGGAAGAAGGCTCCGGCTCGGTTGCCTATGTGCCGCCGGACCCGAAGGATGACGTGCAGCTCAACTACGCACTCGACCTGCTGCGCGGTGCCAAGACAGACCCGTCCTTCCCGCCGGACCCAAGCAAGGCCGTGCTGGAAAGCGCCAAGAAGAAGTAAGGATCGGTTGACGGTCCTCGAAATGCCGGCCTCGGGGCCGGCATTTTTCGTTTACAGCGCCCTTCCCCTTGCACGCAGGCAAAGCTTGAACCGTATGGAAGGGAAAGGCATGGTCATCGAAATGGCGAAGTGATTCGCGGCATGGAACGGACAGTCCAATCCAATGCGCCGAAGGACATGACATTGAGCGCTGATCTGCACGCAGCTTTGGGCCAGAATCGCAAGAAGCACCGCACGGGCGGTCCGAAAATTTCTCCCTTCAAGGCACTGACAGCGTCAAGCTCGGTCGCTCTTCTCGGCCTGTCCGTTTACACAACACTCACGCCGCTTCCGCTGCGCAATCCGCTACCGCTCGCCACCACCCCACCGGTGGCGGCTGCCGTCCCTGCCGAGGAGCCAGCCGCGAAAGCGCCCGGCCCATCCCGCAGCATGGAAGCCCGCGCCCCGACCTCTGGCGCCACTGTCGAGCGCTCGACCCTGCCGGACGGTTCGGTTGTCACCAAATATTCACCCGCCAGCCGGGACGGCTCCGGCCCGGCCCTGGTCACCACTCCGCATGTGGGCCAGGACGCCCGCGTTGCAGCAATGCCCAATCCGGACCTTCTGGAAGACAGCCCAGAAGGGCAAATCCCGATGACGGGACGCGACGGACTGCGACCCGTCGAGCAATATGCACGGCCCTGGTCCGGCGCACATGGAACACGGGTGGCCATCGTCGTCAGCGGCCTCGGCCTCAGCCAAACCGGCACGCAACGGGCGATCAAGCACCTGCCGGAACAAGTGACACTGGGTTTTGCCGCCAGCGGAAACAGCCTGTCGCGCTGGATGCAGGAGGCGCGGCGCGGCGGCCATGAGATCCTGTTGCAGGTGCCGTTGGAGCCGGTTGGTTATCCGGCAAATGATCCGGGCCGAGGCACATTGCAGGTTGGGCGCGCTGCCACCGACAATCTGCGTGACCTGCATAAGGCCATGGCCAGCATGACCAATTATACCGGATTGATGAATTACATGGGCGGGCGCTTCCTGTCCGATAGCGGCGCGATGGACCCTGTCATGCGTGATATTGCGGCGCGCGGCCTGCTGTTTCTCGATGACGGCTCCTCGGCGAGATCCCTGACAGCGACGTTCGCCAAGGCGATGAACATGCCGTTTTCCGTCGCCGATCTGCAATTGGACGACCAGATACAGGAACAGGCCATCCTGAAACGGCTGGACGAGCTGGAGCGGATTGCCCGGCGCAATGGCTCTGCCATCGGTGTTGCCTCGGCGTTTGATGAAAGCGTCAATGCCATTGCCAAATGGGCGGAAGGCGCCAAGGCACGTGGCATCGAAATCGTCGGCGTTTCCGCCCTTGCCATGGAAGCGCAACAGTGATTTTTACAGTCACACAATACCCCCAATGAGGACACCATGACCCAGACCACAGTCAAAGCCGAGGATCTGCCCTATCGCCCCTGCGTCGGCATCATGGTGCTGAATGCGCAAGGACTGGTCTGGGCTGGCCGCCGCATTCCGCTGCTCAATTCCGAATATGATGGCTCGCCGCAGCTCTGGCAGATGCCGCAGGGCGGGATTGATCCGGGTGAAGATCCGAAAGAGGCAGCCTATCGCGAGCTTTACGAAGAAACCGGCATGAAAACCGTCACTCTGCTGGCTGAAGCGCCGAACTGGATCAATTACGACCTGCCGCCAGCCCTTATCGGCATCGGTCTGCGCGGCAAATTTCGCGGCCAGACACAACGCTGGTTTGCCTTTCGCTTCGACGGCGACGAAAGCGAAATCCAGATCAATCCGCCGCCAACCAGCCAACATGCCGAATTTGATGAATGGCAATGGAAGCCAATGACAGAACTGCCGGACCTGATCGTGCCGTTCAAACGCGGCGTCTACGAACAGGTGGTCGCCGCCTTCCGGCATCTGACTCCTGACCAGACCTGACAGTCTGTTCAAGAATTGCTGTTGACGTGGCGAAAATGGTGATTTCGAGAACCGGAGCGGAGCGTACTTAACGTACGTGAGCACTGGAAGCGCAGAAATTGCCTTTTGCAGCCCGTCAGCGGCGATTGTTGGATAGACTGTGACGGTTATTAGTAGGCGGCCCGCAGCAGTGGCATTTCCATAAAGCCGCGATTGCCGTTATCGGCCCGGCTATTCGTCAGGTTATCGGCAACCGGCATGCGGATGGTCGGCACCAGCATTTCCACCTCATCGCAATAGCGCTCGGCATTGGCGATAGCCTTATCCAGATTGCTGACCCGCTCCGGGTCCAGGCGGTGCAGGCTGGTGCGATATTCAAACATATCACGATAGGCGGCGCGCTCGATGATCGGCGTCGCCAGAACCCGCACCGAGCGTTCTGCCAGAAGCAGTTTGACAGCACGAAGCGCGCGGGTGGTGACCAGCGAATTAACCCGTGACAGAACCACGGAATGGGGAATGCGGATATTGCCCTTGCTGTAGAGATATTGCAGCAGTTCGATCACCTGCGCGCCACCCTGGGCATCCATGGCACTGCCCTGAATGGGGATCAGTACATGATCGGAAAGACCAAGCGCCGTCGCCAGCAAGGGTGATTGCGCGCCCGGCAGATCGACGATCACATAATCGGAGCTGCCACGATAAGCCTCAATGGTGCGTGCCAGGGCATTGACGGAGATATAGGTGGCGACACGCATGTTGCCCGCATGACCGTCCGCGCCCTCGAACCAGCGGGAGATCCAGCGCTGCGGATCGGTGTCGATCACCGAAACTGTGTAGCCCCGGCGCACCAGTTCCGTCGCAAGCAACAGAACCGCCGTGGTCTTTCCGGCACCGCCCTTGGTATTGGCGAAGGTAATGATGGGCATGAAGCAACCTCGGTCAGCCATAACGGAGCCATGCATCGCTCTCCAAGAGCCCAAACATATCGGGCAACCCATTCGCATCGGGCAGATCCATTGTGACGCGACATGGTTAATCAGGCGTTATTTATTCGACAAAATGCGACAATTCCCCTGGGCTTTCCAGGTTCGTTCACAACCATAAGCCCGACACCCCTCAATCACCCGTCTCCTTTCAAAAAACGTAAACCACTACCTTGCATAAGCAGATAGCTTGTTATATTCAAAATACAAAGCTGAGGTGCCCATGACTGACTCGATCCAGGTTCAATTGCGGAAAGGTGCCCTCGACCTCTGCGTCCTGGCTGTGCTTTCTCACGGCGAAAGCTATGGCTACGAAATCGCCAGTACATTGGTCAGCGCCGTCGGCATGGGAGAAGGCACGATCTATCCGCTGATGCGTCGAATGCAGAATGACGGACTGGTGGCCACCCGCATCGTTGAGTCCAGCAATGGGCCACCGCGCAAATATTATCGGCTAACGGAACAGGGCCGAACAATTTTCGAAGCTCATCGCCGCGACTGGCGCTCCTTTGCAAGCGCCGTCGATAAACTTCTTGAGGATTTGCCATGACCAAGGATGCCTTCTTACGCATGCTGAGACTGGGGCTGGCCGGTTTGCCTGCTCAAGAAGTGGACGACATCGTCGCCGATTATCAGGCTCATTTTGCCGAATCAGCCGCCTCCGGTCGCAGTGAACAGGAGGTTGCGGCGGCCTTGGGCAATCCGGCCAGAATTGCCAGAGAACTCAGAGCCGAAATGGGGCTGCGCCGTTTCGAATCCCATTGGAGCCTGTCGAATATGCTGGCGGCGATGATGGCGCTGGCGGGGCTCGCCATCGTTGACATCCTGTTTTTACTGCCCCTGCTCACCGTGGCGTTCTTTACCGTATTCGGCCTTGGGATCGCGGTCACGGCCATTGGAGCGGCAGGCGTGAAGATCATCATTACCGCGATGCTGTTTCAGCTTGATGGACCAACAACAGAAACACTGTCGCAACTGCTGATCGGCGCGGGCCTTGTGAGCGGGTTCCTGGGCGGTGGCGCGTTGTTGTTGATGGGGCTTGGCACCGGTATCCGCATACTCGGCCACTATGCGCGGCTGCATTTTCGCCTGGCTCAATTAAGCCCGGATCACGCTTGAGCTTTCCCTGACACCTCATTGAAGGAACGGACAATGACGAGGAAATTGGCATTCGTTGCAACGACGGGACTGATTGGTGCAGTCGTTTTTCTAACATTGGGTATCGGGATTTCAGGAGAAAATTGGGGTGGAGCCCGGCAATTGTGGGCAACAACATCCTCCACCTGCGGATCGGGCCAATCCACCAGCCAGCAGGTCACGCTGCCCTTTACCGCCAGCGACAGTCTCACCATCGATTTGCCGGCTTCGGTCCGCTATCAGCCTGGCGATAAGGCGGAAGTCATCGTCAGTGGCGACCCTACCCTTGTTGGGCATGTTCGAATGGATGGCCATCGGCTGAGCCTGGATTGTCATCTGGGCTGGTCGCAATCAAAACTCGATATCAGCGTGTCGGGACCTGCGATAACAGACTGGAAACTGCTTGGAAGCGGCGATCTATCGCTATCTCAGATCAACCAACCTCAATTGCGACTGGATATCAAAGGGAGCGGCAGCGTATCCGCGACGGGAGCTGCCGACACGGTTGATGTAGACATTTCAGGGTCGGGTACCGCCCAGCTCAGGAGGCTGACGGCTCAGTCCGCACGGATCGTGATCCTTGGCAGCGGGAACGCAGACATGACCGCGCTGAAAGATGCGGATGTGTCGATTTCCGGGAGCGGCAATGTTGATCTCTCCGGTCACCCGACATTGCGGCGTTCAGAAATCAACGGCAGCGGTCGCATAGTGCAGGCTCCTTAACCTCGTCGAGCACTTCAAACTCGACTGAATTGTTTCGCGCCCACCCCCCAAAATTCCCTGTTCCCCTCCCGCCGACAATACCCTATGGTTGCATCAGGATTGGTCGGAACGGGGCCGGTCCCGGAGCCTAGAAAACTCCTCTACAAACGGCCGGTGTCGGCCGTTAAATGACACCCCTCAGCCATAGGTTTGTGGCTGAGGCGGTGGGCCATGTTTATATGGTCCGCTCCCACCATTCTATATGGTCGGGGAGGCCTCGACGCATGTCCAGAGCTTCGGCTTAAAGGTCGAGGCGGTCGTTTTGTAGCGATTTTTCTAGCTCCCCGGCCACCAGAGGCTCACGCCTCCGGTGGTCGATCGGTTTCCAGGTGCGGGAGGATGGACAATGACCGATTACAATCTCTGGGCTGATCTTTTCGATACATGGCAATCCTCATCCAATTGGATCAAGGCGTTGCTGATTATCACTCCGCCTGCATTCGGATTGGGCGTGTTGGGGCTTCTGCTGCGCCACCGGGCGCGGTTGCAAACAGAGCCACCCTTGTCAGGCCATTATCAGTGGATGAAGGAGCAGCCGACTGGAGACAGCATCGCCGCTGAAACAGTCGACATGCTCCTGCTGAATTCACTGATGGATTTGCAAGCCCGGCTGGAGGAGGCAAAGCAAGCACTCCAGCACCCGGATCTGAAGCATTTCCAGGACAAGTGTGAAGCGATTTTGCGTTCGGAAATGCCTGAAAACAAAGAGGGTGAGAATTTGGGCGGCTCAATGAAAAGCGGACACGCTCTCATACCCTCGTTGCCTCCCGCAGCCAGAGACAATGAAGAGATCCGCAGCCAAATTCACCAGATCATTGTCGAAAAATACCGCAACAACCGCCCCCCGGAAGAAGCGCTGCATAGTGCGCGACAGGTCTTCCTGGATCATGATACCGAGCGGAACGCCCCGGCACCGTGAGCGATTGTATCGTGAAGAAAATCGGACTCCAGAGTACACGACACAAACGGTTCTCGGCTTTGCCGCCCCCTCTTGCCTCTGCCGCCACCTTCTCCCCGATGGGGAGAAGAAACCTGCGGCATCCTCTTGTGCCTTCTATGCGCAGCAAAGGCCGATAAACTCCTTTGTCCGCAGCCTTAAGATGAGGCTCAGTGTTGTCGTGTTGACCTCTTCTCCCCAACGGGGAGAAGTCCCCGGCAGGGGGATGAGGGGGGCGAAGCCAATTGATCAAGTTGCGTCGTATACTATGAAAACTGAAAAAGTCCGATGCTATATCTTTCTGTTTTCGTTTGTCTTATCGGGAAAACCGGTCGCCAATTGTCCGAAAACCAACTCTAGCGCCTGCGGTCCTCCGCCAGAATTTCCGGCGCAATCTGATGGAGCGGCACGGTACGATCCACGCCGCCATGGGCGATGGCTTCCTTGGGCATGCCAAAGACAATGCAACTTGCCTCATCCTGCGCAAGCGTGAAGGCTCCGGCTTGGTGCATTTCCAGCATGCCGCGCGCGCCGTCATCCCCCATGCCGGTCATGATAACACCCATGGCATTGGCACCTGCCGAGCGGGCCGCGGAGCGAAACAGCACATCCACGGACGGACGATGACGCGACACCAGCGGGCCTGATTTGACCGAGACATGATACCGCGCCCCTTGCCGCTCCAACATCATATGGCGATCGCCAGGCGCAATCAGCACATGGCCGCGCAGCACCGGATCGGCATTTTCGGCTTCCTTGATTTCCATTTCGCACAGGCCGTTCAAGCGCTTGGCAAAAGCCGCGGTGAATTTTTCCGGCATATGCTGCACGATGACGATGCCTGGCGCGTTGGCAGGCATTTTTTCCAGGAATTCCCGAAGCGCCTCGGTGCCGCCGGTCGATGCCCCCACACAGACCACCATTTCCGTGGTTTTGGCCATGGCACGGCCTGACGGTGGTGGCAGCATGGCATCCGCAGTCAGTTTCTTTGCTGGCTCACCGCCGGCGGAGGCACGATCCGTGACAATCGACTTTCGCGTCCCGAGCCGCGCCTGGGCCGCACTTTTCACCACTTGGCAGATCCGTTCGGCCTGCTCAGCCAGGTGATCCGCCGCGGCAATTTTCGGTTTGAGAATGATGTCGACGGCACCCGCCTCCATGGCCTGCATCAGAGTTTCACTGCCAGCCTCCGTCAGGGAGGAGCACATCACCACTGGAATGGGGCGCTGCGACATCAGCTTGCGCAGGAAGGTGATGCCATCCATTCGCGGCATTTCCACATCCAGCGTGATCACATCCGGAATTTCCTCGGCAATGCGCCGGGCGGCGACGAAGGGGTCGGAAGCCGCTCCGATCACCTCGATGTCCGGATCCGATTGCAGGACATTTGTCAGGATTTGCCGGACACTGGCTGAATCATCGACAATAAGGACGCGAATTTTCTTCGGCATCTGACAATCATACCTTCCTGAAAACCGTATTGGCCAATTGCTTGAGCGGAAGATCCAACCCAGTAATTGATTCGGAATGGCCTATGAACATATAGCCCCCTTGGCCAAGGCAATCGCATAGGCGTCGCAGTACATTGAACTGCGTCTTTTTATCAAAATAAATCAATACATTACGGCAGAATATAATATCCATCGGCTCCCCCACCTGATAGCTGTCGTCCATCAGGTTGAGCCGGGCGAAACCGACATGGGTGCGAAGTGCCGCCGCGATCCGTACCTCGTTCCGCTGCTTGTCACGCGCGTGCATCACGTATCGGGCCGCCATGGTGCGCGGCACCGGCTCCAGCATTTCGGCAGGGTAGACACCCCGGCGAGCCTTCTGCAGCACGTCGGTCGACAGATCGGTTGCCAGGATATGATAGTCCATCCCGCTGCGGCGTTCCATATATTCCGCCATCACCATGGCAAGCGTATAGGGCTCCGCACCGATCGAACAGGCCGAACTCCAGATGCGAACCCGACGCACGCCCCTGGCCTCCAGATCCGGCAAGGCCTTTTGCGTCAAATAGTCGAAATGGTTGGGCTCGCGGAAAAAGTCCGTCTTGTTGGTGGTAACCGCATCGATCAGATGGACGGATTCGGTCGCAAGGCCGCCCTCTTCGAAAATATAATGGCAATAGCTGTCGAAGTCCGTAAAGCCGGTGGCGCGCAAGCGCCTGCGCAACCGGCCTTCCAGCATCGTCGTCTTGGTTTCCGGCATCTTGATGCCGCTATATTCAAAAATGTAGTTCGACAGACGCCTGAAATTTTTCGGGCTGATTCTGTGGTCTCCAACAACTGCTTCTGCCAATGCATTCACGCTGGCGGCCTCCCTGTAATGGTTTTTCACGCGACGGCAAAAGCCGGTGCAGAAGAAGAGGCAAGGGCGGTTTCATCGCCCGAAAACAACCGCGCCAGATCAATGATCACCACAAAGCCCGCCTCACGGCGCACCACGCCCTGGATATAGTCTGAGCGCCAGCGGATACCGATATCGGGCGCCTGCTCGATATCGGCATGCCGGAAGGGAATGACCTCGAAGACCTTGTCGGCCACCACCCCGACCGCAAGACTGCGGTCGGAAAGCGGCACATCCATCACCAGAATTCGGGTATGCGGCGTCTTCACCGTGCGCGACATCCCGAGCCGCAGACGAAGATCGATGACCGGCACGCCCTGGCCCCGGACATCCCGCAGGCCCAGAAGATAGTCCGGTCCATGCGGGATCTTGAACGGGTCCTCGTGATCGAGAATTTCCCGGACCACGGTAACGGGCACGGCAAACACCTCTTCACCAAGGCTGAAGGTGACAAACTGCGATTCTGACGACTGTCCACTCATGTTACGCGCTTTCCTGAAAGAGACGATCCTCCTCATCCGGCCCGCCCATGGAGAGATCGAGGGCAAAGCCCTTGGCTCTCGCCTGCTGGGCGGCAACCGTCTGAGACGACGTCGGTGTACGGGGTTTTGCCGGTGCAGCCGTCCGGGCTGGCGCTGCGCGAGCAGCAACAGTCCGGGTCTGTGGTGCAGGCTTCTTCTGATGCGCACCATCGACCTTGAAGAAGGCGATGGAGGTTTGCAGTTCCTCAGCCTGAGCAGCCAGTTCTTCAGAGGTTGCAGACATCTCTTCCGAAGCACCCGCATTCTGCTGCGTCACCTTGTCGAGCTGCTGGATCGCCTCATTGATCTGGCTGGCGCCGATATCCTGCTCACGGCAAGCCGCCGAGATCTCGGAAATCAGGTCTGCTGTCTTGCGGATATCAGGGACCAGCCGCGTCAGCATTTCACCGGCTTCCGTTGCCACCTGTACCGTCTGGCCCGATAGCGTGCTGATTTCAGCCGCTGCTGCCTGGCTGCGTTCGGCAAGCTTGCGCACTTCAGAGGCAACTACTGCAAAGCCCTTGCCATGCTCACCCGCACGGGCGGCTTCAACCGCCGCATTCAAGGCCAGAAGATCGGTCTGACGGGCGATTTCCTGGACGATCGAGATCTTCTCGGCAATGGTGCGCATCGCACCAACCGCACGGTTTACCGCTTCGCCAGAGGCTTCCGCATCCTTGGAGGACTGGCGGGCAATCTTTTCAGTCTGGGCGGCATTGTCGGCATTCTGCTTGATATTGGCCGCCATCTCTTCCATCGAGGCGGAGGCTTCTTCAGCAGACGATGCCTGTTCCGTCGCGCCCTGGCTGACCTGCTCAGAGGCAGACGACAGCTGCTGGCTACCCGAAGACACATTGTCGGATGCCGACAAGGCATCAGCGACCACGCCGCGAAGGCGCTCAACCATCAACTGAAGAGACTGGCCAAGCGTGTCCTTGTCGGACAGGGATTTCGGCGCCACCGTCAAATTGCCATCGGCAATCTGATTGGCGACAGCTGCGGTTTCCCTGAGATTCCCGGTCATGATCTTGACGCTATCGACGACATCGCGGATTTCATCATTAGTCCTGATCTCGATATCCTGACCGAGATCGCCGATGGCAACGGCATCTGCAACGGCCTTGATCTTTTTCAGGCCGGAATTGATGCCCATGGCAATCCACGCAGCAATAGCAATCGACAGAACTAGCAAAGTAACCAAGCCGGCAATCAGACTATTGCGGGAGAAGTCATATTGCTCGTTGGTAGCTTCATCGGTCTGCTTGAGATCCGCGGAAATCTGTCCGTTTAGGGCACCCAGACTTTGCAACAGGCTTGCTGTCAGCTTGGCACCATCGCCCATGGAAATTTCACCCGCCTGCTTGTTGCTGGCATCCGTATTCTCGATGGCAAGCTTGAGGATGGAATCCTGCATGGTGATCCAACCGGGCAAGTGGGTCCGAAATTGCGCGACTTTTTCCTTGATCAACGGATTGGTGTCCGCATCCAGTTTCACCAGGAGATCATTGATAAGCGCACGGCGCTCTTTCACGCCGCCGACATATTCATCAATCTTGTTTGGGTCCACATTGATGATGGCGTTTTTCTCATCGCGGATCGAAGACAAGACAGCATCCGACAAATCGCTTGAGTTACGCAAATTTGCCGCGGGACCAGCAATGATGTCACTGATCGCGCTATTGAGTGACGAAAGATTGATGATCGCCATCGTCGCCATGGCGCCTGACATCAGGATGATAAGGCCGAAGGCAAGGGCCAGTTTGAGTTTGATCGTGAATCGCATGGTAGTCCCCCAGATATTTCCGCATATTTAAGCGTGGTGGGACAGCCAATCTCTTGCCTGTCCCGGTCTTTGTCGTCGGCCGATTTCACGCGAGCTGGCGGAAATCGTGATCTTCGTCATCCGGTCCGCCCATGGAGAGGTCGAGAGCAAAACCCTTGGCTCTCGCCTGCTGAGCGGCAACCGTCTGTGCTGCTGACGGCCTGCGCACAACAGCCGCCGCTGTCGTGATTTTGGCCGGTCTTGCAGGCTGCGGCACATAGTTTTGGGCCGCCTTCTTCTGCGCCTTCAGTCCATCGACCTTGAAGAAGGCAATGGAAGCCTGGAGTTCCTCGGCCTGAGCGGCCAGTTCTTCAGAGGTCGCCGACATTTCTTCCGAAGCGCCCGCATTCTGCTGCGTCACCTTGTCGAGCTGCTGGATCGCCTCATTGATCTGGCTGGCGCCGATATCCTGCTCACGGCAAGCCGCCGAGATCTCGGAAATCAGTTCCGCCGTCTTACGGATATCGGGAACCAACCGGCCGAGCATTTCACCGGCTTCCGTCGCCACCTGCACCGTCTGGCCCGACAGCGTGCTGATTTCAGCCGCTGCCGCCTGGCTGCGTTCGGCAAGCTTGCGCACTTCAGAGGCAACCACTGCAAAGCCCTTGCCATGCTCACCGGCACGGGCGGCTTCAACTGCCGCATTCAAGGCCAGAAGGTCGGTCTGACGGGCGATTTCCTGGACGATCGAGATCTTCTCGGCAATCGTGCGCATCGCACCGACTGCACGGTTTACCGCTTCGCCAGAGGCTTCCGCATCCTTGGACGACTGGCGGGCGATCTTTTCGGTCTGGGCGGCATTGTCGGCATTCTGCTTGATATTAGCCGCCATCTCTTCCATCGAGGCGGAGGCTTCTTCAGCAGACGACGCCTGTTCAGTCGCGCCCTGCGACAGCTGTTCGGAGCTTGAGGACAGTTCCTGGCTGCCGGAGGAAACGTTGTCAGACGCAGACAAGGCATCAGCGACAACACCCCGAAGACGCTCGACCATGCTCTGCAAGGCAAGGCCCAGCGTGTCGACATTGGAGCGCGGCGTCGGCGTCACCGTCAAATCACCATTGGCAATCTTGTCGGCAATCGCTGTCGTTTCCCGCAGATTGAGGGTCATGGATCGCATAGCGATGCCCAATGAATCCTTGCTCGAGAGCGGTGTGATATCCTGTGATAAATCGCCTTCGGAGATGCGGTTTGCCAAAGCGGCAGTTGCCCGCAGATTTTCGGTCATCCCGTTAATCGTCGTGACAAGATCCTTGATCTCGTCATTGGTTTTCACATCAACGGTCTGGTCAAGATCACCGATAGCAACGGCATTGGCAACGGACGTAACCTTGCCGAGGCCACGGGCAATACCCACAGCGATCCATAGAGCGACAGCAACCGATAAGACCATAAGCAACCCGATGCCCACCAACAGAACTGTTCGTGAAAAGGCATATTCCTGGTTGGTGCTTTCATCGGTTTCGGCAAGTTGCTTGGCAATCGACGCGTTGACTTCATCGACGCGGGCGAGCATGGCGTCAGCGGCCCTCGCGCCCTCTGCCATCGAGATTTCACCGGCCTTCTGATTGCTTTCCGGCGTATTGTCAGCCGCCAGCTTCAACACGCTATCTTGCACCTGCCGCCACGTCACGAGGCTTTTCTGGAACTCGGACAACGGCAGAAGCAACTTTTGATCGGTCGTATCGCTCAACAGCGCCAATGACTTGTCGATCTTTTCCTGCTCTTTCTTCACGCTATCGATATAGCCGAGAATGCGGACAGGATCGGTGTTGATAATCGCGTTTTTCTCATGGCGCATAGCAGAAAGAACCGCATTTGACAGGCTGCCCGCATCTCGCAGATTTTCCGCCGGTCCCTTCACAATCACAGTAATTGCATCGTTGAGAGACGAAAGCTTATCGATAGACAGCGCTGCCATTGCACCTGACATGATAATGATCAGTCCGAAGGCGAGCACCAGTTTTAGTTTTATTGTGAACCGCATAAATATCTCCACTCATCCAGACGGATGGCTGATCTGTGTGAACGCCTTCAGTAAGGGTGGATGTCACGGCGAACCCATGTCATCCACCTTAAGTCGATTATGCCGTCTGGCGAAAATCCAGATCCTCCTCATCCGGCCCGCCCATGGAGAGATCGAGGGCAAAGCCCTTGGCTCTCGCCTGCTGGGCAGCAACCGTCTGAGACGACGTCGGTGTGCGGGGTTTTGCCGGTGCGGCCGTCCGGGCTGGCGCTGCGCGAGCGGCAACAGTCCGGGTCTGTGGTGCAGGCTTCTTCTGATGCGCACCATCGACCTTGAAGAAGGCGATGGAGGTTTGCAGTTCCTCAGCCTGAGCAGCCAGTTCTTCAGAGGTTGCAGACATTTCTTCCGAGGCACCCGCATTCTGCTGCGTCACCTTGTCGAGCTGCTGGATCGCCTCATTGATCTGGCTGGCGCCGATATCCTGCTCACGGCAAGCCGCCGAGATCTCGGAAATCAGTTCCGCTGTCTTGCGGATATCAGGGACCAGCCGGGTCAGCATTTCACCGGCTTCCGTTGCCACCTGTACGGTCTGGCCCGACAGCGTGCTGATTTCAGCCGCTGCCGCCTGGCTGCGTTCGGCAAGCTTGCGCACTTCGGAGGCAACCACTGCAAAGCCCTTGCCATGCTCACCCGCACGGGCGGCTTCAACCGCTGCATTCAAGGCCAGAAGGTCGGTCTGACGAGCGATTTCCTGGACGATCGAGATCTTCTCGGCAATCGTACGCATCGCACCGACAGCCCGGTTCACCGCTTCGCCGGAGGTTTCCGCATCCTTGGAGGACTGGCGGGCAATCTTTTCGGTCTGGGCGGCATTGTCGGCATTCTGCTTGATATTGGCTGCCATCTCTTCCATCGAGGCGGAGGCTTCTTCGGCAGACGATGCCTGTTCCGTCGCGCCCTGGCTGACCTGCTCGGAGGCAGACGACAGCTGCTGGCTACCCGAAGACACATTGTCGGACGCCGACAGCGCATCGCCAACCACGCCGCGAAGACGCTCGATCATCGTGTTGACATATTGCAGCAGGTCGCCAATTTCATCGCGTGAGCGAATATCGGCAAATTGCGTGAGATCGCCATCGGCAACCTTGCGGACCGACGCCACGGCCTGGCCGAGACCGCGGGTAATACTGATAACGATCCACAATGCGGCAAGAATGGCGACAAGGGTCGCGCCAATTGCCAGACTGACCAGGATAAGGCGTGCATTGGCATATTCGGCATCGCCAGCATCATCTGCCTCCTTCAGCCGCGTTTGCTCAAGCGTGATGATCCTGGAGATCATCTCGTCGATATTGTTGGTCGTCACGCGGTTTTCGCCGGTCGAAACCTTCAGGGCACCCGTAGTGTCACCACTCAAAGCCAACGATTGGATGACGTCGTCCTGCTTGCGGAAATCCGCTTCCAGGGCAGCCAGCTTGTTCCAGGTCACCTTACCTTCTTCCGTCGCCTTGGCAGTGACAGCGGCAAAAGCCGTGTCGAAATTATTACGGGCTTCCTTGATTCTTCCGATGATCGCACGGCCCTCATCAGCCGATTGCGAGAGCAGCAGGTTTTTCTGCTGGCGGATCTGCTGAAGTTGTTCAACCTCAAGCTCCTGCGCCAGTTTCAGGCGATCAACGGGACCTGCCAGAACATCGCCCATGGCCGTATTCAAGGAGTTGAGGCTTGAAATGCCCAGAATGGAGCTTCCAACCAGCAGGGCGACGACAATGCCGAAAGCCAACCCCAGCTTTAGTTTGATGGTAAATCGCATAACAGACCTCAATTTGTTGCCAGACCAGCCGTGGGAGCGGCGATCCGGTCACTTGTACTGGAGAAAATTGCCTGGAGATTGGGGAGAATGATGAACTCTCCATCCCGCTTGACCAGGCATTCAATGAAGTCGGGACGCCATCGCATTCCGACGCTGGGGGGCGGTTCGCTGGCGGAGTGCGCCAAGGTCGTGACTTCGAACACCCGGTCCGTGCGAATGCCGGTCAGGGTGGTTTCGCCATCGAGATCAAGCTCGATGACGATGATACGGCTGTCGATGGTCGGCTCCGTCGCTTCCATGCCGAAGGCCAGCCGGATATCGGCCAGTGGAATGACCTTGCCGCGGAAATTGATGACGCTGGAGACGAAAGGCTTTGCGCCGGGCACCTTGGTTTCCGGCAGGAGATCGATAATCTCCTGCACGGTGATGGCCTCAATCGCAAACGTCTCACCATTCAGATTGAAAGTCAGCACGGCGACTTCGTCGCGGTCCGCCCAGAAATGCTGGAAATCATGTTTGCCGGGTACGATGCTCATCCTGCTACACGCAATTGCGCCTCCTGCTGTTGGCCTGCGTTGACCAGATGCGTCACATCCAGGATCAGCGCGACACTGCCGTCACCCAGAATGGTCGCACCCGAGAAAGTCACGACGTCGTGGTGAAGCTTGGACATGGATTTGATGACGGTCTGGTGATCGCCAATGATCTGGTCGACCACCAGGCCGACGCGCTCATCGCCGGTCGAGATCACCACGACCTTCTGGAACGGATCAGGCTGCGTTCCCGTGCGGAACAGATCCCTGAGCCTGAGGAAAGGAACCAGACTGTCACGCAGCGAAATGAAACTGCGGCCCCTGGAGCGCAGATCGTCCTCGATCGACAGTTCCAGGCATTCCTCAACCGCCGACAGCGGAATGACGTAGCACCCGGTACCGACGCGCACCAAAAGACCGTCAATGATCGCCAGCGTCAGCGGAATGCGCAGGGAGACTTCCGAGCCCTTGCCGTTTTCACTGCGGATGTCGATCACCCCGCGCAGGGCCTCGACGGTTTTCTTCACCACATCCATGCCGACGCCACGTCCGGAAAGATTGGTGATCGTCTGGGCGGTGGAAAAGCCAGGCTGAAAGATCAGCTGCAACAATTCCTGGTCCATCAGCTGCTGGCCAGGCTGGATCAACCCCGAGGATTCCGCCTTGGCCCGGACCCGGTCACGGTTGATGCCACGGCCATCGTCCTTGATGGTGATGATCACTTCGCCGCCGGACTGATGGGCTGACAGCACCACCTTGCCGGCTTTGTTCTTGCCCGCCGCCAGACGTTCTTCCGGCGGTTCGAGCCCGTGGTCGATGGAATTGCGCACCAGATGCACCAGTGGATCGGCCAGCCGCTCGATAACGGTCTTGTCCACTTCCGTGGTTTCGCCTTCCGTCTCCAGCTCGATGACCTTGCCGGTCTCGCGAGCGAGATCGTGGACAAGGCGACGGAAGCGGGTGAAAAGGCTGCCAACCGGCACCATGCGCAGCACCATCATCGTGTCGCGCAGCTCACCGGAGAGCCGCTCGACATCTTCAGAAACGGATCGCAGCATGATGTCAGCGCTGGTATTGGCCAACTGCGACAGGCGGGACTGGGCAATCACCAGCTCACCGACCCTGTCCATCAATTCGTCCAGCCGCTCGGCCGGAACGCGAACATTTTCGGCGGCACGGCCATGCTTGGCGTCATTGGAACCAGTCTGAGCAGCGGCAGGTTGAGCGGCCTGAGCCTGGCTTGGCGGCTGCTTGTTGTCAGATGCCACCGGCGCGGCAACAGCCTGTTCGACTGGATCATCGGCGGCAATGGTCTCGGAAGAGACAGCGGTCGCTTCCTCAGTCAGTTCGAGATCCATGTCATCCATGACGAAGATGAAGACATCCTCGATATCCGACTTCGGCTTTTCGGTAACAAGCTCCACGCTCCAGCCGATATAAAGATCGGCAGGTGAAATCTCCTCAAGACCCGGAATAGCGCTCAAATCCGCTTTAACGGTGCATTTTCCAAGGTCGCGAAGCTCATTCAGAAGGCCGAGTGGATTGGTGCCATTGACCATGGAATTGGCTGGCAGGCGGAATTTCATCCGCCATGTCGTCGTTGCCGACTGGGCTGCCGGCTGCGGCTTGGCGGCTCCGCCATTGCCGGGCTTTGCAGCCGGCACCGCATGCGCATTGCCACCATGGTCGCCGACCGCGTCCTGCAACTTGGCCAGCAGCCGCTCTCCTGCGGCTTCATGATCGCCATTGGGTGTGGCAA
Source organism: Agrobacterium vitis (assembly GCF_014926405.1). Taxonomy (NCBI): domain Bacteria; kingdom Pseudomonadati; phylum Pseudomonadota; class Alphaproteobacteria; order Hyphomicrobiales; family Rhizobiaceae; genus Gillisella; species Gillisella vitis. The sequence continues at coordinate 3,359,071 of NZ_JACXXJ020000005.1, read as the reverse complement.
CCAAAGCCTTCATATGGTCCTGGGCGTCTAGAACGGCTGCAACAAGCTCGGCGGTTGCCGGTACTTCACCCTTGCGGACGCGGTCGAAAGCGGTTTCGCAATGGTGGGTGAAAGCGGCCAGAGCCTCGAAGCCAAACATGGCTCCGGATCCCTTCAGGGTATGGAGACCGCGGAACACCGAATCGATCTGATCTTGATTGGACAGGTCATGCAAGAGGTCGAGCAGGCCATTTTCGATCTGCTCGAACAGCTCTGCTGCTTCTGTCCTGAAAACCTGAATGGGATCCAGATTGGTCATTTGCCGAGAACCTTTCTAGCAATTTTCACCAGCTGTTCGGCATCGAACGGCTTGGTGATCCAGCCGGTCGCACCAGCGGCCTTGGCCCTGTTCTTCATGTCGGCGTCGGATTCGGTTGTCAGGAAGATGATCGGAATACCCGTATGGGCCGGAGACCGGCGCAGAGCCTCGATCATCGCCAAACCGTTCATGTTAGGCATGTTGAGGTCGGTAACGATCAGATCGAACTGCGATGACTTGGCCTTGTTCAGACCATCCAATCCATCGACGGCTTCGGTCACCTTGTAGCCGGCATTGGTCAAGGCGATCTTCGTTGTCATGCGGATGCTGGCGGAATCGTCAACGGTGAGAATATGGGCACTCATGGCATTACCTTTCATGTAACCAGAAAAATCGAGCCGACGGATCCATGTCGGTCAAGAAGCCGCTACGCTCCAGCGTGGACAGAACACCACCAGCCGCAGCGCTTTGCAGCGTGAGGTCCTGGCCATTCGTTTGCGCAGACATACGTGCCGCTTCAATCAATTGAATAAAACTCAGGTCAACCTCCGCGTCTGCAGGGATATCGATAACGACGGCCTGACCAGTCGAAAGGCCTGTCAGGAGCTGATCCCGGGTGGTCTGCACAGTGCGAATGGTCAGCGCCTGTGGCAAGGCAATGGTCTCATGCGGCAATGTTTGCGTTATCATTGTCATTCCCGTCCTGCTGGCTGGGGTGTTGATCGGTATTTCGTCTGCTTCTGGAGGCAAAGGGCGTTTTCAGGATGGGCGGCATCTAGCGACGGCGCCCCTTTCATATGGATCCTCATATCTGTCTCACGCGCTCCCATGACTGAGGCAATTTTTGACCATTGCCGCTCAAACGCTTCGACGCAGTCCGGATCGAAATGACGACCCTTTTCGCACCTGATGTGATCCAGCGCGTCTTGCAGCGACCACGCTGGCTTGTAGGCACGGGGCGAACACAAAGCGTCGAACACATCCGCGAGCGCGACAATGCGCGCTTCCAGCGGAATGTCCCGTCCAGACAATCCCTTGGGATATCCGGTTCCATCCCATTTCTCGTGATGACCGCCAGCAATCCGCTCGGCGACCCGCAACAGATCGGAGGTCCCGTTTTCCAGAATCCTTACGCCGATATCGACATGCCTGCGCATCATGTCCCGCTCACTGTCGGTCAACCGGCCGGGCTTGGACAGGACGCCATCGGGAATACCGATCTTGCCGACATCGTGCAGCGGAGCCGCCAGATAGATCTTGCGCTGCCGGTCCTCATCGAGCCCAAGATCCTGCGCCAGCAGCCTGGAGATCTGCGCCACACGCGAGACATGATCACCAGTTTCCCCGTCGCGATATTCCATGGCTCGGGCCAGACGCCAGATCAGTTCCTCTTCGCTGGCAACAAGTGCCGCGGATTTCGCCGTCACGGCAGCAGCAAGGCCATCAGCCCGCAACGACAGTTCCACCTGGGCACGCCGCAGGCTCAAAAGGTTCCGCGCACGGGCCTTCAACTCGACCGGATCGGCGGATTTCCGCAGAAAATCCGTCGCCCCAGCTTCCAGCGCATTCAAGCAGACTGCCGTTTCAGTTTCCGAAGTGATCATCAAAATTGGCACCAGCTCATAGGTCGGCATGGCACGCAAAGCGGTAATCACCTCGATACCCGAGCGCTTCGGCATATTGTAATCCACCAGCACCAGATCGAATTGCCGGGTCTCACAAACACGAATAGCTTCCTCGGGATCAGCGAAGGTTTCCACCTCCAGACCCGTAATTTCAAGGAGTTCCAGACGCAGTGCCAGCAATGTGGATCGGCTGTCGTCTATCACAACGGCATGCAAGGGAAGCTCCATTCCGCCATGACGGCTTGGGCAGGCACGGTGACATGCGCATGTTCCCATGCGATGCGACAAGCCATCTCAAGCACTGTTAATATCTGTGAATTTTTTGGGACCATTCCGCATCATGCGGGGAGCGAATTCCGGAACATTGTGGCAGAGCCCTAAATATTTCCAGATTTCTGAATCGAATTCTCACGTTAGTAAGTTAAGATAGAGCTAACACTGTTAGGCCACAACTATATTTAATTGATAGCTCTAATAAGCCATAGGATTTTGGGGTTTATTAACGCGTTGTTTTCGTTGATTCATCCCATATTTTTTTGACAAAAAACAACCAATGGGCGTAAAAAACTTCCTGACGTCGACGGATCACATGCCCCGAAAACAGACAGGATCAGACCCGCCAATTGTGGCATACCATACTTTGCCTCAACCACCTGCATCATCGGTGAGCCAGCGAATCACGCCAACCGCCGCCGCCCGGCCGGTGGCAAAGCAAGCGGTCAACAGATAGCCGCCGGTTGGCGCTTCCCAATCCAGCATTTCTCCGGCGACGAACAGGCCAGGCCGGTCTACCAGCATGTAATTGCTGTCGATCCCACTCCAGTTGACGCCCCCTGCCGAGGAAATCGCTTCCGCCAGCGGTCTTGGCCGCAGCAACGGCACCGGCAAAGCCTTGATGAGACCCGCAAGCGATGTGGCATCCCGGGTGGCGATATCGGGTACGACCTCCCGCAACAGCGCTGCCTTGACGCCATCCAGAGAGGCTGCCTTACGAAGCCTTGTCGAGAGACTGGCCTTTGCGGGTTGACGGGCAAGATCGTCCGCCAGTTTTTCAAGCCGCTTGCCGGGTGCCAGATCAAGCAGAAGCTCTGCCTTGCCATGATGGCAAAGATTATCGCGCAGGGCTGCCGCATGGGCATAGATCAGGCTGCCCTCGATCCCATGCCGGGAAATGACAAATTCGCCCTGGATCTGACCCGACCTAGACGTGGCGACAACCGATTTGATCGGCTGGCCGGCAAACCTTTCACGGAACACATCGCTCCAGGCAATGTCAAAGCCGCAATTGGCAGGCTTGAAATCCGTGACTGCAACGCCGATGTCCCGTAGCCACGGCACCCAGGAAGCATCCGAACCTAACCGTGGCCAACTTGCCCCACCCAGCGCCAACACCACGGCATCTGCCATAACAGTGACATCGCCATCCGGCGTTGCAAACCGATAGCCATTTTTGGAAAAGCCGGTCCAGCGATGCCGGGTGCGGATCATCACGCCCCGATCCTGCAATGCCTTGATCCAGGCCCGAAGCAGTGGCGAGGCCTTCATCGCCTTTGGAAAGACCCGGCCTGAGGAGCCGATGAAGGTCTCCGTTCCAAGATCCGCCGCCCAGGCGCGCACATCGTCCGGCGTAAAATCATCGAGAGCTACCTTTAAATGGCTTCCGGCCTCCCCGAAGCGGCTCGAAAACCGCGCATACTCTTCGGAATGGGTGATATTCAGGCCCGATTTCCCGGCCAGGAGAAATTTCCGGGCCAGTGTCGGCATAGCCTCATAGATCGTCACGGTCAGACCAGCCCGCGACAGACTATCCGCCACCATTAGCCCCGCAGGCCCCCCGCCGATGATTGCAACCGTCTTGCCTGCCATGCCCGTGCCTTGCGTTCGACTATCAGGCGTTTTTGGGCAAAGGACAGGTTAAAAGCAAGCGGAACCCTCAGCCGATGGCCATCAGGCTGGCATTGCCTCCGGCAGCAGCCGTATTGGTGGACACCGAAACTTCCTCAACCAGCCAGTTCAGGCAGTAGGCATCATCAACACCAATTTTCTTAGCCAGCTTATCACTGGAAGCCACCTGGGTCAGGACCAGTGGACCGGACAGGGCGGCAATGGCTTTTGCCTGCTCGATAATCTGCTCCCCCTCGCCTTCCAGCAATGCGCCTGCGAAAGGACCGGCTTCAGCCCAGCCTGACGCTTGGACGAAATGGACACGGGCAAGCACACCATCCGGCAGACCCGCCAGCGCTTCGTGGCGAACGGCGCTTGCATCGATAACCATGCTATTGCCCGTCGCCAGCGCGCTGGCCACTTGCCGGTAAAGCCCCTGCCTGGTGCGGGGCAGCAGCAGAATGGTGCCACGCGGATGCAGGGCATACAGATTGTGCTCGCCGACTGGCCCAGGCAGATCCTGAACCAAACCGACCGCCGAAAGGCTGCCGAGGCTGCGTGCTGCTTCCGCCGCTGCTGTTTCACCCTGCTCGTCAAGCCATTTGGCAAAATCCAGCAGGCCCGGATCGACATGAACCGAACTATGCTGCGGCGGCACAGGCGGCTTTTCAACCAGACGGCCCAGATAGAGCGGCCCGCCAGCCTTCGGCCCGGTGCCGGACAGGCCACGGCCACCGAACGGCTGCACGCCGACCACCGCGCCAATGACATTGCGGTTGATGTAAAGATTACCCGCCTTCACCCTTGATGTCACATGGGCAACGGTCTCATCCAGCCGTGTATGCAGGCCGAAGGTCAGGCCATAGCCGGTGGCATTGATCTGGTCGATCAGGCGATCGAGATCGTTGCGCCGGTAGCGCAGCACATGCAGGACCGGGCCAAATACTTCCCGCTTAAGATCAGACAATGCACCGATCTCGATGATGGTCGGTGCAACGAAGGTGCCGTGCTCAGTGCCATCACCCGCACCGATCTGCTCCACCGCCTTGCCCTTGGCGCGCATGGCAGCAATATGTGCCTCGATCACGCCCTTGGCCTCGGCGGTAATCACCGGGCCGATATCGGTAGACAGCCGGTCGGTGCGGCCCAAGGTCAGTTCATGCAGCGCGCCTTTCAGCATGGCAAGAATGCGATCCGCCACCTCGTCCTGAAGGCACAAAACCCGGAGCGCTGAACAACGCTGACCGGCGCTGTCGAAGGCCGAGGCAATCACATCCGCCACCACCTGTTCGGCAAGCGCCGAGGAATCGACAATCATCGCATTTTGGCCACCGGTCTCGGCAATCAGCGGGATCGGCCTGCCATTGGCCAGCAGACGCCCGGCAAGTTCCCTCTGGATCAGCTTGGCAACCTCGGTCGAGCCGGTAAACATCACGCCTGCCACCTGCGGCGAGGCGACCAATGCCGCCCCGATCCGCCCGTCACCGGGCAAAAGCTGGAGGGCAGCACCGGGGACACCTGCCTGATGCAGGAGGCGCACGGCCTCAGCGGCGATCAGCGGTGTTTCCTCGGGGGGCTTGGCCAGAACCGGATTGCCTGCCACCAGCGCTGCCGCCACCTGTCCGGTGAAAATCGCCAACGGAAAATTCCAGGGACTGATGCAGACGATCTGCCCCAATGGCGCATGCACCGGCCCCAAGGTGCGACGCGCCTGTTCGGCGTAATAGCGTAGAAAGTCGATGGCCTCGCGCACTTCGGCAATGGCATTGGCCGCCGATTTGCCCGCCTCGCGCATGATCAGCCCCAGTAGCACCGGCAACCGTGCCTGCATCAGGTCAGCAGCCTCGTCCAGCATCCGCGCCCGCTCCAAAGGTGCCGTCTTCGCCCACGTCAGCGCATGAAGCGCAGCATCGGCCACGGCCTGACGCGCCTCTTCCTCGGTTGCTTCCCTGATACTGCCAACCACATCACGGTGGTCGCCAGGATTGACGACGGGACGGACAGGCCCGGCACTTGTCCCGGCAATCAAAGCGGGCACCGCGTCCCAAGACCCGCGAGCGGTTTGGCGCAGGGTCTCGCCAAGCGCCTGCAACACAGCTTCATTGCTAAGATCAAGGCCTGCGGAATTTTTGCGACCTTCGAAAAGATCGGCGGGCAAGGCAATCCTGTCATGCTTTGCCCCCGGCTGCGGCATGGCGAGCACGGTTTCGGTTGGATCCGCGATCAATGCATCCACGGATATGGCCGGATCGGCGATCCGATTGACGAAGGAGGAATTGGCACCATTTTCCAACAGGCGGCGCACCAGATAGGCCAGCAGCGTCTCATGCGTACCCACAGGCGCGTAGATCCGGCAGGGCCGGCCAAGCTTCGCCTTGCCAACCACTTCGTCATAGAGCGGTTCGCCCATGCCATGCAGGCACTGAAACTCGTAGGAGCCGGTTTTGAAATCAGGGCCGGCCAGATGATAGATTGCCGCCAGCGTCTGGGCATTGTGGGTGGCAAATTGCGGAAAAATCACATCCCGCGCCGCCAGCAGCTTTTTGGCGCAAGCGATATAGGAAACGTCGGTGTGGACCTTGCGGGTATAGACCGGAAAATCCTCCAGCCCATCGACCTGCGCCCGCTTGATCTCGGCATCCCAATAGGCCCCCTTGACCAGCCTCACCATGATCCGGCGCTCTGCGCGGCGGGCAAGATCAATGATGAAATCTAACACGAAGGGGCAGCGCTTGCCATAGGCCTGCACCACGAAGCCCATGCCATCCCAGCCCGACAAGGCGGGATCGAGGCAGAGGTCTTCCAGCAGATCCAACGACAGTTCCAGCCGGTCGGCCTCTTCGGCATCGATATTGAGGCCAATATCATACTGCTTGGCCAGCAGCGCCAGCGCCTTGACCTGCGGCAGCAATTCACCCATCACCCGCTCAGCCTTGGTGCGGCTGTAGCGCGGATGCAGGGCCGACAGCTTGATGGAAATGCCGGGACCGTCATAAATGCCGCGTCCCGCCGAGGCCTTGCCGATGGCATGGATGGCCTGCTGGTAATCCCGGAAATACCGCGCCGCATCGCCAGCCGTGGTCGCCGCCTCGCCCAGCATGTCGTAGGAATAGCGAAAGCCCCTGACTTCCAGCGGACGGGCGCGTTTCAGCGCCTCCTCGATGGTTTCGCCGGTAACGAATTGCTCCCCCATCATCCGCATGGCCATATCGACACCCCGGCGAATGACCGGCTCGCCGCAACGGGCAATCAGCCGGGTCAAAGCTGCGGACAGACCGCGATCATTGACGGTCGAGGTCAGTTTGCCGGTCACCACCAGTCCCCAGGTGGCGGCATTGACGAACAGCGACCGGCCACCGCCGAGATGGGCTTTCCAATCGCCCTCGGCAATCTTGTCGCGGATCAGCGCATCGCGGGTGGCGTGGTCGGGAATGCGCAGCAGCGCTTCGGCCAGGCACATCAGCGCCACGCCTTCCTGGCTGGACAGCGAATATTCATGCACCAGCCCTTCTACGCCGCTGCCGCTGTGCTTGGCGCGCAGGGCTTCGATCAATGTGCGGGCGGTGTCTTCAACGGACCGCCGCATCGCATCCGGCAAGCGGGCTGCCTCCAGTAGCGGTGAGAGGCATTCCGGCTCCGGGCGGCGATAGGCCGCCGTGATCGCCTGACGCAAAGGGCTTGGCTGACGCAAAGGCGGTGCGAAAGCGGCAAAGATCGGATCTGGAGAGGATGAAACGGCCTGCGATGCGACGGAAATGGTCTGGTTCATCACTGTTATCCTGGCTCGACGGAATTTTTGGCGGTAGCCGGATCATACCATGGGGCAAGCTCGATCAGCGAACTTGAATTCATGGACAATCTAGGTAAATTCTCTAAAAAATTGCAGTTTTTCAGGAGATATGATGGCCAAAATGGAATCGGACAGTGGGATCGACCAATTTGACATGAAAATTGTCGAGGCCCTCTCGCAGGATGGCCGGATGTCGATCACAGACCTATCCGAACGGGTCGGACTATCGAAAACACCCTGCCAGGTGCGCCTGAAACGGCTGATGGATGAGGGCTATATTCTCGGCTTCCGCGCCGTGCTGGATGCCCGTAAATTCGGCCTCGACCACATCGCCTTCGCCGAGGTGAAACTGTCCGACACACGTGAAACGGCATTGACGGAATTCAACACGGCGGTGCGTAAAATCCGGGAAGTTGAGGAATGCCATATGATCGCCGGCGCCTTCGACTATCTGTTGAAGGTGCGCACCGGCGATATCCGTCGCTATCGGCAGGTTCTGGGTGAGAAGATCTCCAGCCTGCCGCATGTGGCGAGCACATCGACCTTCGTCGTCATGCAGGCCGTCAAGGAATATGGGCGGTAAACGGTTTTGTCTTGCCGACCTTACCCGTCAGTGCACAGTGCCGGGCTGCTCATGGCTGTCGTCGAGAATGCGGTAGACTTCGTAAAGGGCCTTGACGAGGACATCGGTGAGCGAATCGATTTCCTGGCTCAGAACCAGAGCTGCCAGATTGGAGGTTTCGATGGTCGCTTCTGGTTCGAAATCGTCAGACATAGGCCTATCCTGTTTCCCCGGGATCATCCCGGCTTTCTGCTGGCAGCGACCAACGTCCTCATGACGCGAAAAGACGCCGCAACACTGTCATTTTCCAAGGAGTTCGATCAGGCCGGCCAAGGCAGGCAGTCAAACTGCCGGATCAAAGCCCAAAACCCGAGCCAGATCTCCAAGCTCTCCCTGATAACCCTAGAAGCCGTCGCTTGCGTGGAACTGGATCGTCTCCTTTTCTCTGATGAGCCGCTATCGCGGCAACGATCGGTCTTTTCTTGCGACTCAAATCACGTCACAAAGGGTGATGTTTACCCTTCTCGGCCTACACAGCTATGAACAGGAGATCAAGAAGAGCCGGTTTCGCGCCATCGCTTTTCCGATCTCCCATGAAAATGACATCCGCCCCCTTCTGGAGGGGGAATCCGATGCTAGCGCCAACCACAATTGCTGGGCATGGCGGCTGGGGCAGACCTATCGCTTCAACGACGATGGCGAGCCTTCCGGCACTGCCGGAAAACCGATCCTGCAAGCCATCGACGGCCAGACGCTGGATGGCGTGCTGGTCATCGTCACCCGCTGGTTCGGTGGCATTCTTCTGGGCAGCGGCGGCCTGATCCGGGCCTATGGCGTCACGGCGGCGCAATGCCTGCGGCAAGCCGAAAAGGTGGAAATCATCCTGCGGGCAACAAAGACCATCCGCGTCGGCTTTTCCGATCTGGCACTGGTCAAGGCCCGGCTGACCACAGTCGCAGATCTGCTTGTCATCAAGGAGAGTTTTACCGATACCGGCGCCGAACTGACCCTCGCCATCCCGGAGGAACGGCTGGAAGCGACCCTTGGCATGATCGTTGACGTCAGCGCCGGACGGATTCAGGTTCTCAAGGACGAGATTGGCGCGCAGTGACTGCAAGCCTTCAACGGCGGCTGTACCACCAATATAAAACCGGTCGCACCAGCGAGCCGAAGCGGGCGAGCAACAGGAGCGTCATGCCGAAGACAATCTCCCGGCGGCCTTTTTGGAGTTGACGAACGATGCGTGCCGCCACAGCGTCGGCATTCCAGGGCTTGACCGTCCCCATCACACGCTGTGCCTGAGGCGAGCGCAAGGGCAATTCTGCGGCCAGTTGCGGCGTATCGGTATCGGGTGGAAAACAGATCGCCACCCTCAGCTTGGTACCAACCGCTTCCATGCGCAACGAATCGGCCAGCCCGACCAGCGCCGCCTTGGAGGCGCAGTAAGGACCATAGCCGTGCAGACCAATGAATGCGGCCCCGGAGGAAACCAACAACATGGTGCCGCCCCGTACGCTCATCCCAGCCCACAAGGCTTTAACGGCATGGATCGTTCCCATGACATTGATGTCGAGTTGCTGGCGCGCATCGGCCACGTCCATGGCCTCCATGCTGGCCGGATGAACGATGCCGGCACAGGTGATCAGCAGATCGCAGGGTCCGAAACTGTCTTCAGCCGCCAGCAAGGCCACCGACAGGGCGTGATAATCCGTTACATCCGCAGCATGAAGTCCAATATGTGAAAAACAGGCTTCCGGCAGCTGGCTGCGAGCCGTCTCAAGCCGCACCAGCGAGCGGGCAACAAGACTGACCTTTGACCCCGCCAACAGATAGGCTTTCGCCAAGGCCAGCCCGATCCCGCTCGATCCGCCGGTAATGATCACATGGCGCGGCGGGTTGCGGCTGTTCACGCTCTTGTCCTTCAGCGCTGCGCCAATTGCAGCATGACCTTCTGGACATCCATCGAGCCCATGCCGAAATTCTCGGCCTTCAGCCGATCCAGAATGTCCGCCACCTTGTCCACGCTGCGGGTAATCTGGTCGGGCGTATGGGCGCTGGTGATGAAGAACCTCAGGCGCGCTAAGCCTTCCGGCACCGCCGGATAGATGATCGGCAAAGCATTGATGCCCGCCTCGAACAGTTCATTGGAAAGCTGCACAGCGCGCACCGAATCCGCAACGATCACTGGCACCACCGAGAAACCTTCGCTCAGACCGGTATCAAGACCCCGCAGCTTGGCCTGTTCCAGGAAAAGCTGGCTGTTGCGACGCAAAGCCTCTACCCGGTCCGGCTCCTCGTCCAGCACCGACAGGCTGGCGATGGCTGCCGCCGCGAGCGCTGGCGCCAGGCCGACACTATAGACGAAACCACCAGCCTGCGCCTTCAACAGCGTGATCAGCGCTTCGCTGCCGGCAACATAGCCGCCGCAGCTACAGGTGGTTTTCGACAGCGTCCCCATCCAGATATCGACATCGGCGGGATCGAGATTGAAATGTTCGAAAATGCCGTGGCCACGCTGTCCAAGTACGCCCAGCGAATGGGCCTCGTCCATCATCAGCCAGAAATTATACTGTTTTTTCAAGGCAAGAAGGCCCGGCAGATCGGCAACATCCCCATCCATGGAGAAAATGCCCTCCGAGATCACCAGGATCCGTTCATGCAGGGGGGCGAGGCTCGCAAGAATACGGTCCAGATCCGCCATGTCATTATGCTTGAAGAAGCGGCGATTGGCGCCCGACAGCTTGATGCCGGTCAGGGCGCTGTTGTGAATGAACTCGTCATGGATCACCAGGTCTTTCGGCCCCATCAGGCTGCCAATGGTGGTGACATTGGTCAGATAGCCGCTGACGAAACAGATAGCGTCCTCGGTCTGGTAATTTTTGGCAAAGGCCTTTTCCAGCTCAGCATGAATGGTGCGCTCACCGGCAACAAGCCGGCTGGCAGACGCCGAAATACCAAACTGGTCGATGGCGGCCATAGCAGCGTCGCGAATGCGCGGATCGCTGTTCAAACCGAGATAGTCATAGGAGGCAAAATTATCATAGGCGCGCCCGTCGATATCAGCCGTTGCCCCGGAAGCGCTCTCATGCGCCCGGTAAAACGGATTGGGCATGTTCAGCTGCTCGCTGACAAGCTTCTGCATCACCACCTGCTTATATTCAGGCAGTTCGGCAAAACCAGGCTGGCTGCGCGACACGCTCTGCTGGCTGCGGCTGGCCCGGCTCCGGTCCACATCCTTTTGTACGCCACGCATACGGGCCAGCAGATCCTGACGCTTGTTCTCATTCATCCGCAGAAAACCCTAGAATTTTAGTCAATCGTCTATCACCTATGCCGAACAGAACGATGTTTATCAACACAAACATGAACAACGGCGTAACGGACGGCAAAAACTGGGCCAGTTTTACTGGTCTTGCCCACTGTGGCGACGATGCAGATCGTCCATGATCTTACTGTCTTGCGGTATCGCCTCGTCCTTGTCGCCCGTCCGTCCGCGCAGGCTGACCTTCTCATAGAGGCGGCGCGTCAGATCGCCGACAGTGGCATTGTCGGCAAGACTGCTGAGGGGAATGTCAAAGCCGGTATTCTGCTCGAAATTCATCCCCAGCTCGACAGCCATCAAACTGTCCAGCCCGATATCCTTCAGCACACTGTTCAGCCCGATGCTTTCCTTGGGCACCCGCAATGTATCGGCAATTTCACCGGCAAGCACCGAAAACAGCACATCCTGGGCCGCAGCCGGTGCCTTGCCGTCGATCAGCGCCACCAAATCAATCTCGCCACCCTCACCGCTGCCAACATGCTGGTTGCTGCGGCGCATGATCAGCGAAAACAAGGGTTCGTTGACCACGGCAAGCGAATGCGCGGCAGCCCAGTCGAATTCGGAAATCATCACCACAGCTGCATCGACGGAGCCAGTATCGGCAGCAATATAGCGCCCGACCGCCGACAGCGCATCGCGGGCATCCAGCGCCGTCTTGCCAATCCGGCGTCCAAGCCGTTCATTAACCTGCGCATTACGGGCCAGATAACCGGCATCGCCGATTGCCCCGAAGCCGACGGCAAGACCAGCCAGCCCCTCGGCGCGGCGCGCCCGCGCCAAACCTTCCAGGAAGCCGTTGGCAGCGACATAATTGCCCTGGCCGGGATTGCCGACATAGGTGGTGATCGACGAAAACAGGATAAAATTGTCGATGCAATCCTGCCGGGTCAACCGGTCCAGAAGGGCTGCACCCTTGGCCTTGACGTCGATGACCGGCTGGTTTCGCGCCCGCGTCAGGTTGGAGACGAAGGCATCATCCAGCACCATCGCCGCATGGATAACGGTCTTCAACGGCGCAATGGCACGAAGCTCAGTCAAAAGCGCCGACAAGGCCGCTTCGCTGGTAACATCACAGCCGCGAATATAAGCCGTTACGCCCTGCTTGGCCCAACGGTCGACCACGGTTTGCGTCTCGGCATCAACCAGCCCGCGCCGCGTCGATAAGACGATATGGCGCGCGCCCTGCTCTACCAGCCAATCGGCTGCGGCAAGGCCGAAACCGCCGATACCGCCGACCACCAGATGCATGCCATCCGCATCGACCACCATCCGGCGCGCAGACTTCACCGCCACGCGGTCACGACCCGCAACAGGCGGCAGCACGACGATCTTGCCGATATGGCCAGCATTCTGCATCAGCCGGAAGGCATCGCCGATCTCGTCATGCTCAAAGGCGCGGAACGGCAATGGCGTGAACACGCCCTGCTCGAAAAGGCCGCCGATCTCGGCCAGCATGCGGCGCGACAGATCGGGATGCAGGACCAGCAATTGGTCGGCGTCAATGCCGAAATAACTGACATTGCGACGGAATGGCCGCAGGCCGATCTTACTGTCGGCGTAATAATCGCGCTTGCCAAGCTCCAGGAAACGCCCGAACGGCTTAACCAGCGACAGGGATTTTTCCATCGCCTCGCCAAACAGCGAGTTCAACACCAGATCGACACCTTCGCTGCCGGTCACGTCAAGCACATCGCCGACAAAACCGAGCGAGCGGCTATCGAACACATGGTCCGCCCCCAGCGTTTCCAGGAAGCGCCGCTTTTCGACGGTGCCTGCCGTGGCAATGATCTTGGCGCCGAAATGCCGGGCGACCTGCAAGGCTGCAAGCCCAACGCCACCAGCGGCACCGTGAATGAGGATGGTTTCGCCCGGGCGCACCCGCCCAAGCTCGTGAATGGCATAATAAGCCGTTAGGAAGACCACCGGAATGGTCGCCGCCGATACCGGGTCCACGCCATCCGGCAGCTTGGCCACGCCAGCCCGCTCAACCTTGACATGGGTGCCGAAAGCCGCAGCGGCGATTGCCATCACCTTGTCCCCGAGGGCAAGATCGCTCACCTTGGCGCCGACAGCGACCACCTCACCGGCAAATTCCATGCCGATGGAGGCCCCGGCAAAGCCGTCCTCAAGCGCTTCTTCCGGCAGCAGGCCCATGGCCCACATCACGTCGCGGAAATTCAAGCCTGTCGCTGCGGTCTTCACCAGCACTTCGGTCGGGCCGATGACTGGGACCGGGCAGCTTTCCCAGCGAATGCTGGCGACCTGCGACGGCACCTGCTGGCGAATGACTGCCGCCTCAAAAGCATCGGTACGCTGCGCCGTCAGCGAGGCAGGACCAGGCACGGCACGAATCTCAGCCATCCGCCCGGTTTCCGGCTCCACCAGCCATTCGCGGTTGTCGCCCTTGGCGGCCAGCAGGCGCATGCCCCAGTCCAGCATGATTTCCAGCGTATTGCTGGAGGGTCCGGTATCGACGACCTGCATGTCGAACAGGTCGAACTCATTGCGCAACACACGGGCAAAGGCCCAAAGGCCTGAATTGACAGGCCCGGCGTGACTGGAGCGGGCCATATCCTTGCCGGCAAGGCCGGTGATGGGCTTGCCGGTAATGCCGGTAACGGGCGCGCCGCCGGGCAGCACCAGGGTAACAGGGAGCTTCCTAGCAGCAACAGCCGCCGATACCGCAACGTCGCCAAGCGCCATGGCCAGCGCACTAAGAGCGCCGACCCGGTCCTGCAACAGCAGCGATCCATCCACAGCCGCATCGGTATCCGGCATCAGCCAGACCATTCCGCCCAAGGCTGGTCCAGCCTTGCCCAGTGCGTCGGCCAGCATCGACCTGTCCGTTTCAAAGCTGCCTGACAGACACAGCAAAGACACCTGGGAACCACCAAGCGCTCTTGCTGCCGCCGAAAGCCGGGCAAGATCCGCAGTTTTTTCATGAACGATGATCACCGGCCCGCTGGCCACAACCTCGTCCACCGACCCACCGTCCTGACGCGTCGCATCATATGGCTCAGCCACGTCAGCCCGGCCCTGGGCTTCCGCCACGATAAGGCTACCGCCATCCACCTGCAATTGCCGGGCATGGGCCGCAGCAAAACCGGCCTGTTGCAGGGATTTCATCCAATCTTCGCTACCGCCAAATCGGCCGAGCGGAAATTCCTCCGAAACCGTCCTGTCGAACCAGCCATCCAGCAGACCGAAGGCGAAATCATGCAATAGGCCGGGCGCTGGTTGCACGGCGACAAGGCGGCGCGCCGAGGCCAAGGCCCCATGGCTGAGCCGTGCCAGCATTTCACCATCCAGCAAGCGGCAAAGATCGGCATGGGCGCTGGCAATTAGATCGACCGGCGCTTTCAGCAGCGAAAATTGGTCCAATCCCTTTGCGTCCACGACAGTGACGCGCGGATCAGCCTCGAAAGACAATTCCAGATTGCGGCGCAGGCCTGCCTCAGGCTCGTAAATCACCAGATTGCCGCCAGCCGCACGAACCAGATCGGCGAGCTTGCGGCTGAGATGAAGCGAGCTGGCGCCAAGCTCGACCACCAGCGGCGGCGCATCGGCATCCAGCGTCGAAAGACAGTCGACCACCGCCTTCAACAACACCCTATGACTCTCGGTGGCGAGCGTGGAATGAACGGCGAAATGGTCCAGCGTCGCTTCGCTGATCACCCCGTCCCAATCCAGAACCTCGTCCACAACACCTGCAGGCTGATTGAGCGATTCATTGACGGCTGTCAGCACGTCATTGATCATCACCAGTTCAACGGTGCGTTCCGGGAAATCCCGATAGAGTTCCCCGATCAGCTCGAAAGCGGGCGGAAGATCGCTGCCATCTTCAATCGTCCAGCTGCCATCCGCATACTGGGCAAAGCCGCTATCGGTCAGACTGTGCAGGGCATTGGCCAAGAACCGCCGCAACCGCACATCGCCCGGCAGATCGACCAGCGACACGCGCCGATCTTGACCGGCAAGGCGCTCGGCCAGCGCATAGAAGGCGCTGAGCACGCAGGCCTGGATCAGCACCGTGGCATTGTCCAGCTCACGTTCCTGACAGGCGAAAACATCGCCCAACGGTGCAACCAGGGCCACACCCTGATCTTTCACCAGAGGTAGCGCGATGGTTTCATAATGATAGGCAAGACCGTCAAGCGTCTTATGCTGTTTCAGATAGGTGCGTCGGAACCGGCTATCGCTCAAGCTGGCGATCCGCTCGCCCGTCTCACCATAGAGATGGAAATTGGCTTTGATCGAACTATCACTGATCCGCTCGATCTCGATCACCGCCCGATGGACGGGAACACCGAGAACCCGCGTGCGGACGCGTCCGAAACGCACGGGAATATAAGGCGCTCCGCCCTGCTCGCCGCTGAAGCGGCCAAACAGCGCCACCAACCCGTGGAACATCGCATCAACCGACATTGGGTTGAGATTATAGCGCAGCAACGGGTGGCCCGGCGCGGCTGCCGGTTTCAGGAACACCTCGACAAGCCGCTCGCCATGGCAGATCGCTTTTTCCAGCAACTGGAATCGCGGCCCGTAATCCAGGCCGAAATTGCGCGCCGTCCGATAGGCGGCAGATTTATCCAGCTCCGATGTCGGGCTGGACAGGTCGAAATCCACTGCATCGTCCAGTTCGGAGGCCGTGAGTTTACGAACTCGGGCAACCGCATTGACCGTCCAGTCGTCATCGCTCAGCCGCTCACGTGAGCGGATCTGGAGATCGCCGGTCGCGGCGGAAATCAGCGTGGAAAGTTCGACGATCCGGCTGTCGCTCAATTCCAGCGGTCGCATGATCTCGACATTGCTGATCTCAAGCTGGTCGGAGCCGAAATGCGCCTGCGCCGCCGAAATGGCAATTTCCACAAAACCACTGCCCGGCAATATAGCGCGGCCATCGACCACATGTTCGGCCAGATCCGGAAATAGATGCGCGTCGAGATGGTTTTTCCAATGCCCGCCATTCAAATCGACTCGCCAGCCGCTTAACCGATAGGCCGTCTGGCCGAACCGGCCATAGAGATCGACGCGGTCGCTGGTCGGCTCCGGTCGCAGATCCGCCCGTTCGAAAGGCACGCCCGGCAGGACGATATCGGCGCGACGCGGACCGAAGACCTTGGCCTCATCCACCTTGGCGCCACTGGCGACAGCGCGCGCCAAAGCCCGCGCCACCGGGTCGACCGTCTCATCCAGAGCCTCACGGCTAAGGCTGGCACTGACGGCAACCGTCGACGACACATGCTGCGCCGTTTCCGACACATAGCCGCCAAGGATCGCACGCGGAGAAATTTCAACGAACACGCTACAACCAAGCGCGATAGCTGCCTCCGTCGCCCCTTGGAACTGCACAGGCTGACGGACATTCTTCCACCAGTAATCCGAGGTTAGCGCGGTGCCCTCCAGTTGCTCGCCCGTCACCGTGGAGATGAATGGAAGGGTGGTCTGGCGCGGGGTAATCAGCGGCGGATCGGCCGAAAAAGCAGCCTTCGCCTTATCGATCAGCGGATGATGGAAGGGATAATCAATGTCCAGCACCTGGGCTGGAACCCGCTGCTTGCGGGCATGTTCCCTCAGCGCCCGGACTGCGTCTTCACGACCCGACACAGTCACCGAATTGGGTGCATTGATCGCGGCAATCGTCAGGTCATCAAAGCCAAGCTCGGCCAGCATGGCGCGCGCATCGGCCTCGCCAAGCTTAAGGGCCGCCATCGTGCCTTCACCGGCCAACACCGCCTGATGCTGCGACCGTTTGGCGATCACACAGACGGCATCCTTCAGCGACAGCGCACCCGATACATAGGCGGCAGCAACTTCACCGACCGAATGACCGTAAACAGCATCCGGCACCAGACCGGCAAGTTGCAGCGCATCCGACAGCGAGGCCTGGATGGCAAACAGCATGGGCTGGGCAAGCCTGGTATCTTTCAATCGGGCTTCCAGATCCGGATCGGTCAGTGCCGCAACGAGGTCAAGGTCCGAATGCGCCGTAAACAGCGCGGCGATCCGCTCATAGCTCTCGCGGAATCGGGCATTTGCCCGGTAGGCATCGAGGCCCATGCCCGCCCATTGAGCGCCATTGCCAGAAAACACAAACGCGAGCTTACCGTTGCGCGACGAGGCTTCACCGATTTCGCCGCCGGTCTTCGCTGTGGCAAGCCGTTCCCGCACTGCCTTGACGATGGCATCCGCGCTGCCACTGGCAACGAAGCGGTGCCGGAGCGGCGCACGGTTTGAAGCGGCAGCCGAGATCAGGTCTTCCAGATCACCATCGCTTCCAGCTGCCGCAAAGGCCTTGTCGTAACTGTCCAGCAACGCTTTCAGGCTTTCCTGAGAATGGGCGCTGGCCATGAACAAGCGACCGGCACCGGCTGGATTAGCCGCGTCTTGCGCCAAATCAGGTCTCTGCGGATCGGCAATCACCACATGCGCATTGGCGCCGCCAAAGCCAAAGGAATTGATCCCGGCAAGGCGCGGCGCACCATCACGTGCCAGTGCAACGGCCTGCGAGGCAACCCGGACGTTCAACCCATCGAAATCAATCGTGTCATTCGGCTCATTAAAATGCAGCGAGGCTGGCAGCAGGTCGTGCTGCAAGGCCATCATCGCTTTCATCACGCCAAGCAGGCCGGATGCGGGTTCGGCGTGGCCGATATTGGTCTTAATCGAGCCGATCCACACCGGCTCCTTGCGGCGCTGGCCGATGACCGTGCCAAGCGACCAGACTTCTGCGGGATCGCCGACCTTGGTGCCGGTGCCATGCCCTTCGATAAAGGCCAGCCGATCCGGGTCGAGACCATTGCCGTCATAGACGGCGCGCAGCAGAACGGCCTGCGCTTCGCGTGATGGCAGCGAAATGCCGTTGGTGCGCCCGGCCGCATTGGTGCCGCTGGCAACAATAGTCGCGTGACTGCGGTCGCCTTCGCGCCGGGCTTTCTCGCTGGAGCGCAGCACCAGCACGGCACCGCCTTCGGCGCGAACATACCCGATACCGTCATTGGCATAGGCCTTGCACAAACCGTCGATCGACAGCATCCGCGCCTGCGCGAAGCCGACGAAAGGCAGGGGATGGACCAGCACGTTGACACCGGCAACAATGGCGGTGTCAACCTCGCCAGACGCAATCGCGCGTACCGCGTGATCGAGTGCGACCAGCGATGACGAACAGGCCGTATCGACCGTCATGCTCGGACCATTCAGGCCGAAGACATGAGAGATACGGTTGGAGACCACCGATAGCGTATTGCCGGTCATGAAATGCGGACCGGGACCAGCCGGATCTTCCGCCGCCAGATTGGCATGGTCGAAACTGGAGGCGCCGACATAGACCGCGACGTTCTGGCCAGCCAAACTGTTGGCGGGGATATTGGCATCTTCCAGCGCCCGCCAGGTCAACTCCAGCAGGATGCGCTGCTGCGGGTCCATAAAAGCCGCCTCGCGCCGCGACATGCCAAACAGGGCGGGATCGAACTGATAGATTCCATCCATCACACCGGCAGCGAAGGTGTAATATTTTCCAGGCGTACCGATTTCTGGATGCCAGTAGCGTGCAATATCCCAACGATCCCCGGGCAAGGTCGAGACAGTGCATGCGCCGGCACGCAAAAGATCAAACAACTCTTCGGGAGATCTTGCCCCCGGTGCCACGCAGGCACGCCCTATAATCTCTACTGTCATCTATTCGTACGGATCTCAACAGTTTAGCGAGGTCTGATAGCCTTTCAGATGTCCTCAGATATAATTATCCTTCACTTAGAGAAGCGACATAGGGGCGTCAATCAGGATTCACATAGGCAGGCCTCCGCCTCATGAAAGAAAAACGCCGGAAACTTATGGCGTAGAACGATTTTTTTAACCTGATGAGACGTGGCAGCCAGAGAGAAACCCGCCCCGCAAACCACTTCGATGCTGCCGGATATGAGAGCGAAAACCAACATGCCCGCTCCGAATTTCCTCTTAAAATGAGCAGGTTATCCAATACCGTTCGTGCCTTTGTCCTCATGGACGGTTCCGTCGTTTCTTGACAAAAAGGATGGCGGTTTTAGACCTTTGAAAGGAAGCCGCCAAATTGCAATGTCGGTATCAACACCCACCTGAACAAACATTCCCAACAGGAAGATACGATTCGTGACAGCGCAAACCCGGTCTGCGCTTGCAACTCTAATCGATTTAAGAGAGTTTTCGCGCATTCGGAGGAGTGCAGACATGCAGCAAGGATTTTTCAACAGGGAACGTCTAGCCGTTTCACTTCTGTTCCTGATGAACGGCTTCATTATCGGCTCATGGGCGCCCAAAGTGCCTGAATTTGCCCGCAATCTCGACCTGAGCGAAGCGCAGCTTGGTCTGATGATCCTCGTTCTGGGGCTCGGCTCGCTCGCCTGCATGCCGGTGGCTGGTGCCCAGATCGCCCGCTACGGCTCACGCCGGGTCACGCTCGCCTGCGCGCTGATATTTCTACCGACGCTGCTCCTGCTGACGGTTGCGCCCAATATTCCCTTGGCGGCCCTGGCGATTTTCCTGTTTGGCGGCTTCATGGGTGCCATGGATGTGGCGATGAATGCCAATGCGGTCGAGACAGAAAGACAGATGGGGCGCTCGATCATGTCGTCCTGCCATGCCTTCTGGAGCCTCGGTGGCCTGATTGGCGCCAGCATAGGCGGACCGCTGCTGGCCATGGCCGGATCGACGGTGCATAGTCTTGTCGCCACGGTCCTCGCCGCCCTGATGCTGTTTGCTGCCTGGCCGATCACCCTTCACGACCAGCCCCATCCCGATGCCGAGCATCGCAAGGCGCGTCTGCCGATGACGCCGCTGCCCTGGCTTCTCGGCCTCGTCGCACTGTTTTGCATGATCCCGGAAGGTGCGGTGCTCGACTGGGGGGCGTTTTATCTGCGCAATGAACTGGGCGGCTCCATTGCCACCTCAAGCTATGCCTATGCTGGCTTTTCCTTGACCATGGCAATCATGCGCTTTGCCGGCGACATCGTCCGCGACCGGCTGGGGGCGGTGACAACCATGCGGATTTGCGCCCTGATCGCCATAATCGGCACGGCCATTTCCGGCTTTGCTACCGATCCATGGACCGCCGTCATCGGCTTTGCCATCATGGGCATCGGCATTTCCAACCTGGTTCCCATCGCCTTTTCTGCCGCAGGCAACCTGCCGGGCATGGCACCAGGCGTCGGCCTGTCGGTGGTCAGCGCCATGGGCTATTCCGGTATTCTGGTGGCCCCATCGCTGATCGGTTTTGTCGCCGAGCATACGTCGCTGGCGCTGGTGTTTCGCGTGCTCCCAGTGCTGATCCTGGTTGCCTTGCTGCTCTCCGGCCTTGCCCGGCATGCCGACCGGCCCCAAGTTTGATCGACACAAGCCGCTGTCACGATGTTGACAAGCGAACATGATTGATCCACCTGAAAGCGAATTATCCGCAAGATCGGGATGACCACCATGGCGCCAGCCGAAGACTTTGACCCGAAACCACGCCGCGCATCCGTGGCCGTCGATGTCGGCGGCGTCATTGTTGGGGGCGGCGCGCCTGTCGTCGTCCAGTCGATGACCAATACCGATACCGCCGATATCGACGGCACGGTGGCGCAGGTCGCAGCCCTGCATAAAGCCGGATCGGAAATCGTCCGCATCACCGTGGACCGCGACGAGAGTGCGGCTGCCGTGCCGAAAATCCGCGACCGTCTGGAGCGGCTCGGCCTTGATGTCCCTTTGATCGGCGACTTTCACTATATCGGCCACAAGCTTCTGGCCGATCATCCAGCCTGTGCCGAGGCGCTGGCCAAATACCGGATCAATCCGGGCAATGTCGGCTTCAAGGACAAGAAAGACAAACAGTTTGCCGATATCATTGAGATGGCGATCCGCTATGACAAGCCGGTGCGCATCGGCGTCAATTGGGGCTCGCTCGACCAGGAACTGCTGACCCAGTTGATGGACGAGAACCAGGCCAAGGGCTTTCCGCTCTCGGCCCGGCAGGTGACCCGTGAAGCGATCTGCCAATCGGCGCTGCTGTCTGCCGAACTGGCCGAAGAGATCGGCCTTTCGCGCAATCGCATCATCCTGTCAGCCAAGGTCAGCCAGGTTCAGGATCTGATCGCCGTCTACTCCATGCTGGCCTCGCGCTCCGACCATGCGCTGCATCTGGGCCTGACGGAAGCGGGCATGGGCTCGAAAGGCATTGTCGCCTCATCAGCGGCCATGGGCTATGTGCTGCAACAGGGCATCGGCGACACGATCCGCGTTTCGCTGACGCCGGAGCCGAACGGCGACCGGACCCGCGAAGTGCAGGTGGCACAGGAACTATTGCAGGTCATGGGCTTTCGCCAGTTCATCCCGGTCGTTGCTGCCTGTCCGGGCTGCGGGCGCACCACGTCTACGGTGTTCCAGGAGTTGGCGCAGAAGATCCAGAGCGATATCCGCAAGAACATGCCGGTCTGGCGGGAAAAATACCCTGGTGTGGAAGGCCTGAATGTCGCGGTCATGGGCTGCATCGTCAATGGCCCGGGGGAAAGCAAACATGCAGATATCGGCATTTCCCTGCCCGGCACCGGCGAAAACCCGGCGGCACCGGTGTTTATCGACGGTGAGAAGGCGTTGACGTTGCGTGGCCCGAAAATCGCCGAGGATTTCGAAACTCTGGTGATCGACTATATCGAAAAACGCTACGGTCAGCGGTCGGCAGCGGAGTAAGAGAGCCGTTCTGTCAGCAAGCAGTTCTGTAGCAGGTGGGATGTTTTCTTCATATTGCCGCAATTGCTATGTTCAGGATGAAATGAACCTACGGAGCCCTATCCCGATGCTGAAGAAATTCATCCTTCTTGCCCTGACTGCTACCTATCTGAGTGCCTGCACCACCACAGACCCCTATACGGGCGAACAGAAAATGTCGAACACCGCCGGTGGCGCGATGATTGGCGCGGGCCTGGGCGCGCTCGGCGGCCTGGCGGTCGGCGGCGGCGGCCACGGCAAGCGCAATGCCGCCCTGATCGGCGCTGGCATCGGTGCGCTGGCAGGCGGCGCCATTGGCAGTTACATGGACAATCAGGAAGCCGAACTGCGCGCCCAGCTTCAGGGCACCGGCGTGTCCGTCACCCGCCAGGGCGACCGGATCATCCTCAACATGCCGTCCAACATCACCTTCCCGACCGATCAGGACCAGGTGTTGCCGCCATTCTACCCAACGCTGAATTCTGTCGCCATCGTGCTGAAGAAGTTCAACCGCACCCTGGTCGATGTCAACGGTCATACCGACTCGACCGGCGGCTTGCAGCACAATCAGGATCTGTCGCAGCGCCGCGCCGAATCCGTGCTGGACTATCTCGGCTCACAGGGCGTCGATCCACGCCGCATGTCTGCCATGGGCTTTGGCCCCAGCCAGCCGATTGCCACCAATGCCACGCCACAAGGCCGCGCCCAGAACCGCCGCGTCGAAGTGGCGATTTCACCGCTCAAGGACAATTGATCGCAGCCAAGGCCGCAGTTCATTCAAAGATAAAGAAAGCCGCCGAAAGGCGGCTTTCTTGTTACAAGCTGGCCTGTCACAAGCGCGTTGTCACAAGCTGGTTGTCAGCATTTTCACACCCGCCGCCCCGAACAGAAGCGCCAGAACGCCATCCACATAGCGCCTGCTGGCCCTGTAGACATGCACGGCCTGGGCGGTCGAAAACACCAGAGCATAGCCGCAGAAGACTGAAAACCCGGTCACCAGACATCCACCGACCACGAGCACCACGGACCCCAGTGAGGCATCCACTGGCACGCCTAGCGAAATAATCGCCAGCCAGCCGAAAATCGCTTTCGGATTGGTCAAGTGAATGAGATAGCCGCGCAAAAAGATTGACCCATAACGGCCCCGCTTGACCGCCCCGACCTGCTCCCCGGCAGGCTGTTGTTTTCGCAAGGCAGACACTCCGGCCTTGATGGCGAGATAGAAAAGATAAAGCCCGCCGGCGATTTTCAGCAGGATGAGGGCCTGGCCGTAATGATGCAGCAACGCGGCAAGGCCAAAGGATGCAGCCATGGCCCAGGTAAAAGAACCTGCAAATATGCCAAGCGCAATCACCAGACCAGCCTTGCGCCCTTGCGATATGGCCGTCGAGATAATCGCCATATTGGCCGGGCCGGGGCTGATCACCGCCACCAGATAGACGAGATAGGCGGAGAAAAACGGCGCAAAATGATCGGCAATCATGTCAGGCGCTTTCAGGAGAGAATAACGGTCAGTGAGCCCTAGAACATCAAACCAGAGTCCGCACCTGAAAACCTGTCACAGTGGCAATTCAATTCTTGCGATTGGCGACAAAACGGGCGGCAGCCATCAGCACTGCGGCGCGTTCGCCATAGGGAGACAGCAACGCGACCGCCTGATCGACCAGCCGATCCAGCTCGGCTTCCGCCCAGACCTGGCCCTTGAGGGCGACGAGTGTCCCCTTGCCGCGCCCGGCATCCTTGCCTGTCGCCTTGCCCATGGTCGCAGCATCAGCCGTCAAGTCGAGAAGATCGTCAGCAAGCTGGAACGCCCGACCGATCAGCTCGCCAAATTGGCGCAGCCGCTGCCGGTCCTGATCCGACGCCCCGGCAATCACTGGCCCGGCCTCGCAGGCAAAGCGCAACAGCGCGCCGGTTTTCATCGCCTGCAATGTGACGATGCCGGTCTCATCTGGAGCGTGTTTCTCGGCAGCCAGATCCAGCGCCTGCCCGCCCGCCATGCCGCCAAGCCCGGCAGCCTGCGCCAGCGCCAGAACCAGCGCGATCTTGGCGGCGTCCGGCAGCGTGGTTTGTGGCGCGGCAATGATTTCAAAGGCAAAAGTCAGCAGGCTGTCACCGGCCAGAATGGCCGTCGCCTCGTCAAAGGCGATATGCACAGTTGGCTGACCACGACGCAGATCGTCGTCATCCATGGCGGGCAAGTCGTCATGCACGAGAGAGTAGCAATGCAGGCATTCCAGCGCGGCCCCAACCCGCAGGGCGGCATCGTCCTGGCCGCGAAACAGCCGGGCGCTTTCCACCACCAGAAATGGCCGTAGCCGCTTGCCGCCGTTCAGGACGGCATGGCGCATTGCCGCCAGCAATTGACCGGGCCTGGCGATTTCATCCGATAGAGGCTCAGGCTGCAAAAGCTCGGTCAGCAGCGCCTGGACGCGCGCGGCTGTATCGCGGAGATGATCGTCAAACATCGCATGCCTCAGGTTTGCCGGCTGCTCTTTGCCATGCGCCTTCAGAAGGCGCAAGATACAATGAGTATGGGGGACTATCTGTGGGGTATCGGCCCGCCAAAGTACCTTGGTCTGGCGCTTAGCCTTATTCACGGCTAAGAAAACAAATGCGCAAATCAAGCAGGCGTCGGGGCAGGTGACAGGATTGACGACGGACAACGCACCTGATGCTATCGACCCTCTGGACGCGACTGTGCCCGGACAAGACGAGCACCTCGACCAGGAGGGCGAAAAAGGAGACCGGCGGCTGGTGCTGCATCGAATAGCCAAGGCACTGCTTGCTGTTGCCCTTTTGCCTTTCGCACTGATGGCGCTCTATCTGCTGCCCTTCATTCACCCCCCTTCCACCTTGATGCTGGCCGATCTCGTTCTGTTTCGTGGCTATGACCGGCAATGGGTGCCGCTGGAGCGCATATCGCCCAATCTGATCCGCGCGGTGATGATGTCGGAGGACGGGCAATTCTGTAGCCATAGCGGCGTTGACTGGGTGCAGATGCGCTCGGTGATCGACGATGCGCTGGACGGCGAGGAAACCCGTGGCGCCAGCACCATCACCATGCAGACAGTGAAAAACCTGTTTTTGTGGAACAGCCGGTCCTTCATCCGCAAGGGCATGGAAATCCCCCTGGCTCTCACCGCCGATAAGGTCTGGTCGAAACGCCGGACGATGGAAATTTACCTCAATATCGCTGAATGGGGACCAGGCATTTACGGTGCAGAGGCCGCAGCACTCCACCATTTCAAAATCCCGGCCGCCCGGCTTTCAGCCCGTCAGGCCGCCCTGCTCGCCGTCTCCCTGCCCAATCCCATCGACCGCAATGCTGGCAAGCCTGGCCCCGGTCTACGGCGGCTTGCTGCCATGGTGGAACGCCGCGCCCGGGGTGCCGATCCATATATCAGCTGCATTGATAAGTGATGTCAAAACTTGGCATTGGCTTTGAGCCGTATGCGCCTGTTATGATTGTGGACATTTCAGGAGACAAAACCGATGACGAACCTAACCCTTTATATTGCCAATAAGAATTATTCCTCATGGTCATTCCGGCCCTGGATCGCTCTAACCGCAGCCGGGATCGACTTCAAAGAGGTGCTGATCCGCTTCGACTTTCCAGCCGGCAATCCCGGCATCAAGGCCATATCGCCGACCGGCCAGGTGCCAGTCCTCGTGCATGGGGATGTGAAGGTCTGGGAATCGCTGGCCATTATTGAATATGCCGCCGAGCTTTTCCCCAATGGCGGTATCTGGCCATCGGCGCAGTCGGACCGGGCTGTTGCTCGAGCAATTTCGCTCGAAATGCTGGCTGGCTTCCGGGCCTTGCGCAATGCCTGCCCGATGAATTTCCGTCGCCCGCCACAGGCGCTTGCCTTCAGCCCTGAGACACAGGCAGCCGTGATGGCGGATGTCTCCCGCATCGAAACCATCTGGCGCGAGCAATTGGCCCGTTCCGGCGGTCCTTTCCTGTTTGGTGCCTTCAGCGCTGCGGATGCCATGTATGCACCTGTGGTCAACCGTTTTTCAGCCTATCAACTGACCTCTGATCCGGTTAGTCTTGCCTATATGGATCGCATGCAGGCCCATCCCGCCTGGATCAAGTGGCGCGATGCTGCCCTGGCCGAACCCTGGATCGTGCCGGAGGACGAAGCCTGAACCGATTGCTCGATGCCTGCAAAGGCCGGGCAGAGGCGACGTTTTGCGACCGCACGATGTCAAAAAAATCCCGCCGGGGACTGGTCAAACCCCTGGGCGGCATGTATAAGGCCGCCAAATTCGAAGATCGGATGAGTGATTGTGCGGCTCCAAAAGGGCCGTTTCATCGGTTTTCGACCGTCACGTGGAGTAATTGAAATGGCTGTACCAAAAAGAAAAACAAGCCCGTCCAAGCGCGGTATGCGCCGTTCTGCCGACGGTCTGAAGGCTCCGACCTATGTCGAAGACAAGAATTCCGGCGAACTGCGCCGTCCGCACCATATCGACCTGAAGACCGGCATGTATCGCGGCCGTCAGGTTCTGACGCCGAAGGAAAGCGCATAAGCGCTTTTTCTATCTGACTATATAAAAAAGGCCGGTTTTTCCGGCCTTTTTCTTTGCCATTTTTTGATTAAACCGCCTGCTTGCAGCGTCCTTTACAGATATTACAAACCGCGCGGTGCAGGAAAACACCCCTGCACAACGCCGTTGCGGCACCAGTTGTCAGAGCTTATCGAGCTTGGTTTGCAGATTGCGCAACTGCTCCTTCAGATCGTCGATATCCTTGGTTTCCGGCCGCTTCGTCTCGCGTGCTGGCGTCGGCGTCATGAAGGGCGAAAACATCTGCATGGCCTGATGGAACATCTCGGTATTGCGCTTGACCTGCTCCTCCATCAGCTGGATCGGTGCCTGTAAATTCTTGGCAAGTGGTGTCTCACCGAAAGCGCGGGTCATCTGGTCGCGCATCTGGGATTGCTGTTCGGTAAAGGCTTTCATCGAATGTTCGAGAAAGCTCGGCACCACCATCTGCATCTGATCGCCATAATAGCTGATCAACTGGCGCAGGAAAGAAATCGGCAGCAACGTATTGGTGGTCTTGGCTTCCTGCTCGAAAATAATCTGGGTCAGGACGGAATGGGTAATATCCTCGCCGGATTTTGCATCCTGCACGGTGAACTCCTCGCCCTTTTTTACCATCTTGGCCAGATCTTCCAGCGTTACATAGGTACTGGTCCCCGTGTTGTAGAGGCGGCGATTGGCATATTTCTTAATGATGATTTCGCCATCGGTCTTGGCCATTGTGTCTCCTAACCCGGCTTATGTCGTTATTATTGCTCTTCCCTGAGAGGGAAGTGTAATCGCAAATCGACGGGCGTGACAATCTCTTTGTGCGTCGCGGGATTGCGCTATCGAAAGCAGCGATAGCCATCCGCTGAAATGCAACCAAAGACTGAAATTTCCCAATGCTTTGAGTTTGACTTCTCAGGGAAGCTTTGACAGTCTCAGCCGCAGCAAAGAACACTATCGAGGAGATACCCATGTCTACGCCTTCCATCGTCATTGCCAGCGCGGCTCGAACGGCAGTTGGCTCTTTCAACGGGGCATTTGCCAACGTTGCCGCGCATGATCTGGGTGCGACCGCAATCAAGGCCGTGCTGGAACGCGCCGGCATCGAGGCAGCCGAAGTCGACGAAGTGATCCTCGGCCAAATCCTGACCGCCGGCCAGGGCCAGAACCCCGCCCGCCAGGCCGCCATGAAGGCTGGCATTCCGCAGGAAAAAACTGCCTGGGGCCTGAACCAGCTTTGCGGCTCCGGCTTGCGCGCCGTGGCACTCGGCATGCAGCAGATCGCCACCGGCGACGCCTCGATCATCATTGCTGGCGGCCAGGAATCCATGTCGCTTGCCCCCCACTGCGCCCATTTGCGCGCCGGCACCAAGATGGGCGACATGAAAATGATCGACACCATGATCAAGGACGGCCTGACCGATGCCTTCTACGGCTATCACATGGGTGTCACCGCCGAAAATGTTGCCCGCCAGTGGCAGTTGACCCGCGACGAGCAGGACGCCTTTGCGGTTGCCTCGCAAAACAAGGCCGAAGCCGCCCAGGCCGCAGGACGGTTCAAGGACGAAATCGTCCCGGTCACTGTGCCCGGCCGCAAGGGCGATGTGATCGTTGATGCCGATGAATATATCCGCGCAGGTGCGACCCTGGACAGCATGACCAAGCTGCGTCCCGCTTTCGACAAGGAAGGCACCGTCACCGCCGGGAATGCATCTGGCATCAATGACGGAGCCGCCGCCGCCCTGCTGATGACCGAAGCTGAAGCCGTCCGTCGCGGTATCCAGCCTTTGGCGCGCATCGCCTCCTGGGCCACAGCTGGCGTCGATCCGAAGATCATGGGCACAGGTCCGATCCCCGCATCCCGCAAGGCGCTTGAAAAGGCTGGCTGGAGCGTGAACGATCTCGATCTCGTTGAGGCCAACGAAGCCTTTGCCGCCCAGGCCTGCGCCGTCAACAAGGATCTTGGCTGGGATACGTCAATCGTCAATGTCAATGGCGGCGCCATTGCCATCGGCCACCCGGTCGGGGCGTCTGGTGCCCGTATTCTCAACACCCTGCTGTTTGAAATGAAACGGCGCGGCGCAAAGAAGGGTCTGGCGACCCTGTGCATCGGTGGTGGCATGGGCGTTGCCATGTGCATCGAAGGTCTCTGAGCCTATCGAGCCAGAAGCCCGATGGGGAACCATCGGGCTTTGATATCGTAAACGGTGAGAGGGTATCGCCTGATCGCCACCCTTTCCTTTTGCCGGATGGAATCAACGGAACTGGTTTCAGCAGCGGACCGCATGCGCACCGCCAAGACAATAAACGAGCCGGGAACCGATCCGGCCATATTTTACCTGCATCATTCCAGTTCAATGTTTCCGGCGTCAAACCGTAGTGACTGGCGTTCTCTGTGTATTTCGCAGAAACACCCATTGAATTGGGGGATGTCACTCCTTGCCCCCTGGGGTAACGGAGAGACGCAACACAAGAAAACACTTATTGAGAGGAGACTGGAATGAGCAGGGTAGCTTTGGTAACCGGCGGAACACGTGGCATCGGCGCAGCAATTTCAACGGCATTGAAGGCAGCTGGATATACGGTTGCCGCCAATTATGCTGGCAATGACGAGGCCGCAAAGGCATTTGAAGCCGAAACCGGCATTCCGGTCTTTAAATGGGACGTCTCCTCCTACGAGGCTTGCAAGCAGGGCATTGCTGCCGTCGAGGCGGCCCTCGGGCCGGTTGAAATCCTGGTCAACAACGCCGGGATCACCCGCGACGCCATGTTCCATAAAATGACGCCTGAGCAGTGGAACGATGTGATCGGCACCAATCTGAGCGGTCTGTTCAATGTCACCCACCCGGTCTGGACGGGCATGCGCGACCGCAGCTTTGGCCGCGTCATCAACATTTCCTCCATCAACGGCCAGAAGGGCCAGATGGGCCAAGCCAATTATTCTGCCGCCAAGGCTGGCGATCTCGGCTTTACCAAGGCGCTTGCCCAGGAAGGTGCGGCGAAGAATATTACCGTCAACGCCATTTGCCCGGGCTATATCGGCACGGAAATGGTCCGGGCGATCCCGGAAAAAGTCTTGAACGAGCGGATCATTCCGCAAATTCCGGTCGGACGCCTCGGCGAACCGGAGGAAATTGCCCGTATCGTGGTGTTTCTCGCTTCCGATGACGCCGGTTTCATCACCGGCTCAACGATTTCCGCCAATGGTGGCCAATTCTTCGTCTGACAGCAGCGGCTTTGCTCCACCCGCGATTGTCTTATCCCAACAAACAAAAGCCGCCGGAGTGATCCGGCGGCTTTTAGCATTCAGATCTATGCCGCTTAGCGGCAACGGCGCTCGTATTGGCGACCGTAACGGTCACGGTAAACGCAGTAGCCACGACGCTCTGTTGACTGGCCAATCAAAGCGCCAATCACACCACCGCCGACGGCACCCACCGCAGCGCCCCCAACCGAATTGGTAGCAACGCCACCGATGACCGCGCCGGATGCTGCACCAATCGAGGCACCGCGCTCCGTCGGCGTACAAGACGCAATCATCGGCAAGAGCATGGCGACTGCAATCACTGTCTTTTTCATGAAAACTTCCTCTTCTTCCTGGCCTGGATAACCGTCAGATACGGCCCATAAGCAGCAGAATAATGATGATGACCACAACCAAACCCAAGCCGCCGGACGGACCATAGCCCCAGTTGCGGCTATGACCCCAAGTCGGAAGTGCCCCAAGCAGCAACAATATGAGGATGATGACGAGAATTGTGCCTAGCATGGTGTTTCCCTTTACTTTTCAGCATGTCTTAATTCATGTGACCCTATAATGATCGTGGTCCTGTATTGTTCCACCCGGTCTGCCCTTTCCTCTACAAGACACTGTTTCAAAGACCGGCACTGTTTTCGGTTGTGAGGGGCTTCCATTATCTTGTCGCTCTAATGCCATTGACCCACAAGATGAGGTTTGGAACAAAACATGAAAGAGGAGGAGTCAGTGATTCGTCGCCGATTCGTTCTTTAGCTGTTCCGAATCAAAGCCTGACGCTCAAAAAGACCAAAATTTACCACAACCGGAGGTTATTTCCCTTCTATTCGCCTCTGGAGCCGGAAAAGCAGCGCCTGGGTAATTCTTTTCTTGCCTTTGCTCCAAGGCATCGCCATGTGTGGTCCCGAAGGAAGATCGGCTGTTGCCATCTTCTTTTGACAGTGCAGTCCGGAGCGACGATTTGACTTCGCAACCCATGATCCTGAGCGGCCGCAGCGTGATTGCTGTGCTGGGGCCGACCAATACGGGCAAGACCCATTATGCCATCGAGCGCATGGTTGCCCATGGGTCGGGTATGATCGGCCTGCCTTTGCGGTTGCTGGCGCGCGAAGTTTATACGCGGGTGGTCGAGCGGGTCGGCGCGGCGCATGTCGCCCTTATCACGGGCGAGGAAAAGATCACCCCGCCCAATGCACGGTTTTCTGTCTGCACCGTCGAAGCGCTGCCGCGCGAAACCAAAGTCGCCTTTGTCGCCATTGATGAAATCCAGTTGGCGGGCGATCTCGAGCGCGGCCATATTTTTACCGACCGGCTTTTGCATCTGCGCGGACGCGAGGAAACCCTGTTGCTAGGCTCGGCGACCATGAAGCCGATCCTTCAGCATCTTCTGCCGGGTATTACTGTCGTTGAGCGTCCACGCCTGTCGCAGCTGTTTTATGCTGGCGAAAAGAAGATCACCCGGCTGCCGCAGCGCACGGCGATTGTCGCCTTCTCCGCCGACGAGGTCTATTCCATTGCCGAATTGATCCGTCGCCAGCGCGGCGGAGCGGCTGTGGTGCTCGGCGCACTCAGCCCGCGCACCCGCAATGCCCAGGTCGGCCTCTATCAATCCGGCGATGTCGAATATCTTGTCGCAACCGATGCGATCGGCATGGGCCTCAACCTCGATGTCGATCATGTTGCCTTTGCCCAGGACCGCAAGTTCGATGGCTATCAGTTTCGCAATCTCAACCCCGGAGAACTGGGCCAGATTGCCGGGCGCGCCGGACGCCATCTGAAAGATGGTACTTTTGGGGTGACGGGACGGGTCGATCCCTTTGAGCCGGAACTGGTGGAACGGTTGCAAAGCCATCATTTCGATCCGGTCAAGGTGCTGCAATGGCGCACCGCCCAATTCGATTTTTCCTCGATTGCCAACCTGCGCCGCAGCCTGGATGCCGCCCCCAAGGTGGCGGGACTGGTGCGGGCGCTGCCGGCAATCGATCAGCAGGCGCTGGATTATTTGGCCCGCTAT
Source organism: Agrobacterium vitis (assembly GCF_014926405.1). Lineage (NCBI taxonomy): Bacteria > Pseudomonadati > Pseudomonadota > Alphaproteobacteria > Hyphomicrobiales > Rhizobiaceae > Gillisella > Gillisella vitis. The sequence goes on along the minus strand of NZ_JACXXJ020000005.1, from coordinate 3,327,062 downwards.
CCGGAAGTCCAGGACCTTGCTTCGTCACCAAATCGGGTCTCGCTGCTGTGGGATGCCTGCGCATTACCGGATTATCGGCGAATTACCCCGGCACAACATGCCGATCTGATTCTTACCCTCTATTCCGACCTTGCCCGGCACGGTAGTGTGAACGAAGATTTCATGGCAGAGCAGGTGCATCGCTCCGACCGGACAGACGGCGAGATAGATACTCTTTCTGCGCGCATTGCGCAGATCCGAACTTGGACGTATGTGTCGAACCGGCCAGGTTGGCTTGCCGATCCGACACACTGGCAAGAAAAGACGCGGGAAATCGAAGATCGATTGTCTGACGCGTTACATGAAAGGTTGACGAAACGCTTTGTTGATCGCAGGACATCTGTGCTTATGAAGCGCTTGAGAGAGAATGGGATGCTGGAAGCTGAAATCAGTGTGAACGGTGATGTCTTCGTTGAGGGACATCACGTGGGCCAACTCTCCGGATTCCGGTTTACGCCGATCTCTGGAACCGAGGGGCCGGACGCCAAGGCGGTGCAAACTGCTGCCCAAAAGGCGCTTGGCCTGGAATTCGAAGCGCGGGCTGCAAGATTGCATGCTTCGGGCAATGGGGATCTGGCGCTCAGTTCCGACGGTCTCGTCCGGTGGCTGGGTGATCCCGTCGCCCGGCTGACCGGCTCGGATCACATCATGCGCCCCCGCATTCTGCTGCTGGCGGACGAACCGCTGAGCGGCAATGCCCGCGAGCACGTCGTCGCCCGCATCGAGCGCTTCGTCAATCATCATATCTCGACCATTCTGAAGCCACTCGACGATCTGTCGCGGGCCGAGGACCTGCAAGGCCTCTCCAAGGGATTGGCCTTCCAGCTGGTGGAAGGGCTTGGAATTCTGTTCCGCCGCGATGTCACCGAAGAGGTCAAGTCGCTGGACCAGGATGCACGCGCCTCCATGCGCCGCTACGGCGTGCGCTTCGGCGCCTATCACATCTTCATGCCGGCCCTGTTGAAGCCAGCACCGGCCGAACTGATCACCCTGCTCTGGGCCTTGAAGAACGATGGCCTGGACAAGCCCGGCTATGGCGATCTCATTCCGGTTCTGGCCGCAGGCCGCACCTCAGTGGTGACTGATCCGAGCTTTGAGCGCAATTTCTATAAGCTGGCGGGCTTCCGCTTCCTGGGCAAGCGGGCCGTGCGCATCGATATTCTGGAGCGGTTGGCGGATCTGATCCGTCCACTGCTGCAATGGAAGCCAGGCACCACGCCGCGCCCGGACGGTGCTTACGATGGCCGCCGCTTCACCACCACCACGGCCATGCTCTCCATCCTCGGTGCGACACCCGATGACATGGAAGAAATCCTGAAAGGCCTCGGCTACCGTGCCGATGCCGTCAAGGCAGAAGAGGCCCAGGCCTATCTCGGCACCCAGGACGACAAGCCTGCCGCAGCAGCTGCCAATGCACCAACGCAGACAACCGAAAGCGTCGAAAAAACCGACGAAGACGATGCGGATCAGCATGGCGAAGCCTCAGCGACGGAAACTGTCGCTGCTGAACCGGCAGCGCTCGAGATCGTTCCAAGTGCTGAGATCAGCGCCGAAGCAACACCAGAAGCACCAGCGGAGGCCAAAGAGGCCGAAGTTGCAGCGACCGAGGCTCCATCCGCTGACCTTCTTGCCAATCCGGAAGGACCAACGGAACCCAAGCCGGTTCTGCTGTGGCGTCCTGGTGGACGCAACGACAACCAGCGCCAGGCCGGACGTCCACAACAGGGCGACCGCCGTCCGCAGGGTGCAAAGCGCGCCCCGCAGCAGGGCGAGCAGAAGCCGGACGCTCGTACCGAAGGTGCCCGTACAGAAGGTGGACGTGACCGCGACGACAAGCGCCGCGAGGGTGGCCATCACGGCAAGCCCCGCGACCGCGACGGCAACCGTGACAAACACGCAAACCGGGGCGACCGCGATGATCGCGGTCCGCGTAAGGATCGCGACCGGGACACGAAGTCAGCCCAGCCGCAGCGTTTCGAGGCAAAGCCGCCGCGCAAGGAAAAGCCGATCGATCCGGATTCTCCTTTCGCCAAACTGGCTGCCTTGAAGGAGCAGATGAAGAAGTAAGCCATGAGCGAACAACAGCCACTCGCCGGACCCTCTCAACGGATCGACAAGTGGCTGTTTTTTGCGCGGATTTTCAAATCCCGGACGCTGGCCCAGCAACAGATCGTCTCGGGCCGGGTTCGGGTCAACGGCAAACCGGCCAAGCAGCCCAGCGCCATTGTCCGGCCCGGCGACGTGCTGGATATCACTCTTCCAAATCACGACATGAAACTTGTCGTTCGCCAGCCCGGCACGCATCGCGGCCCTTACGAGCAGGCAAAACTTCTCTATGAAGACCAGTCACCGCCGCGCCCGCCCCGTGACGCCATGACCGCTTTCGAACAGGCACAAAGACTTCCCGGCTCCGGTCGTCCGACCAAGCGCGAGCGCCGGCAAGTGGACCGCCTGATGGATGGCGACGATTGACACGAAGGGCCACCGAAAATAGCCGGCCGTCTTCCATTTTCGAATATCTCAAGCCTTTGATGCATTGGAGATATTCGAAATCTGCGGAAGGCAAGGATACGCCGTATCTTCAAGCCTGGTATCAGAGCTGGCCGGTCTGGTTTGAGAGTCGCCTGACGGACACTAGGAAAATCGACCTCTATCGCATCGAGATAGGGATGATTTATCCTTGCTAACAGGTCTGGAAAGCAGTAGCTCACTGCCCTTGTGGAAAAAGCTGTGCATGATATGGGACAGTCGATTTTTCCTTGCCTAATCCGTTCCTGCAAGACGCGGCGTCGCACTCGCCATCGAGAGATCTCTGGAGTACCGCATGACGTATATCGTGACTGACAACTGCATACGCTGCAAATATACCGATTGCGTGGAAGTATGCCCGGTCGACTGTTTTTACGAAGGTGAGAATTTTCTGGCCATCAATCCCGATGAATGCATCGATTGCGGTGTATGCGAGCCGGAATGTCCGGCGGAAGCCATCAAGCCGGACACGGAGCCGGGTCTCGATAAGTGGCTGAAAATCAATGCGGAGTTTGCCCAGGTCTGGCCAAACATCACCACCAAGCGCGATGCTTTGCCTGAAGCCAAGGAAATGGATGGCGTCGAAGGCAAGTTCGAGCTTTATTTCTCGGAAAAGCCTGGCACGGGCGACTGATTGGCGAGTTGCGACGCGGTCTCACCCAATTCCGGATGCCGCCAATTGGGCGGCAATGGACGATGGGCTGCCTGTTGACGATCACCTCGTCCTATTCCTTTTCAAATGTCTCAAGCCCTTGCCGCATTTGAGATATTTGACACGCCTTCCGCTTCACCTGTTTAAGACTTGGGATAAAACTGCATGGCAGCTTCTGTTTTTTATGACAGCAGCCATGCAATTGCGTGTCATTGTGAACGAATTGACGAGACCAGGGCGGCGTCAACGAGCAAAAAGAATCGTTACCGCAGCTTGACGATTTTCTGAATTTCTAAAAAAATCAATAGGTTAAAAGATATTTTATTTTACCTTGGCGAGGCTAGCCAATGACAGGTCAAACCGCACCCTTAAAGAAGAACAGTTTCCGCCGTCAAGCGGTCGCAAGGCAGCAAAATATTGATTTCCTCACTTTTTTATGTTAAGCCTATAGAACTGATCCACACGTGAGGGCATTTGTGTGCCCAAACCTACCGCGAAAGCCGAAAAATCCACGAAAGTTATGTTTGTGACATGTAAACCTCGCCGGTTCTGTCGCTGATGTGCTTTTATTCGTTTGATCGTAACTGGATCAGCATGGAGTCACCCGACGGTTCCCCCGTCTCATCCGGGTCTTTCGGCCTGGGGTCGGCTGTCGCCGATACAGTAACAGGGAGTTTTTAGAGCGAATGACGACCCAGCAGAAAAAATCCTCGACGCGTCAGGGCTTCAAGACAGGTGAGGCGATCGTTTATCCGGCCCATGGCGTCGGTACGATTACCGCCATTGAAGAGCAGGAAGTCGCGGGCATGAAGCTTGAGCTTTTTGTAATCGATTTCGATAAAGATAAAATGCGTTTGAAAGTGCCGGTCACCAAGGCTGTCACCATTGGAATGCGCAAGCTTTCAGAAACCGATTTTGTTGATCGGGCTTTGAAAGTCGTTCAGGGCAAAGCGCGTGTCAAGCGGACCATGTGGTCACGCCGGGCACAGGAATATGATGCGAAAATCAATTCCGGCGACCTGATTTCCATTGCCGAAGTGGTGCGCGACCTTTTCCGTGCCGAACACCAGCCGGAACAGTCCTATTCCGAGCGACAGCTCTATGAAGCTGCACTGGATCGCATGGCGCGTGAAATCGCCGCCGTCAACAAGATGTCTGAAACCGAAGCCGTCCGGCTGGTGGAAGTCAATCTTGCCAAAGGCCCGAAGCGCGGCAAGTCCGTGGAAGAAGACGAAACTCAGGAAGAAGCAGCGTAAGCTTGTTTACTCCAACATAAAAAAGCCCGGCATTGCCGGGTTTTTTTATGTCTTCTGCACATCCATGGATGCTTTGGCTTTGGTTTTTACAGCAGATTTTCCGAAAATCGATGTCCAGATCCCGATGCGATACTTTAGCGTCTGTCTGGTTCGTATTGAACCAGACAGACGCTAAACTCTCTTGTTTTTATTTGTCTTTTCGGGAAAACCAGGTTCCACTTTTCCTCTGGAAGACTCTAAAACAATGCTCCGGCAAACAACTGTTCGTCGTCTTCAAAAACCTCGGCCTGATCTACGACCATGTCAAAGCCAGCCTGCAAGGGCAAGAAACGCTGATGAATATCGCGCTCCTGCGCCATCGTGTAGATGGCGAAGATTTTCTGGCTGAGCGGCAGCGCAGCAGCGGGAATAGCCGATAGCGACGGCATATGCCCGCGGGCGCGGTCGGCGATTGCCAGGCAATCCAGCAGCAGGCCACCCAATTCGCCATCGAAATCAAGCTTGGTCACCGCCGCGCTGATCCGACTGAACACCAGCTGACCTTCAGCCCCAAAGGCCTCAAGACCCTTTTCCATATCCGTCGCAACAACGCGGATCTTATCCAGCGCCAGGTTCAGCGGCTCATGAATATGGTTGATGTCGTCATTGTCGTCGCGGGTCAGCGACGCCGTCGCCTCTTCGACGCAGCGCATGTCCTCGACAATAGCATCGGCTGGGGTTTCCAGCTTGGCGGCAAAGGTGCGCAATTCGCCACTAACGACATTGACGGACCGGCCGGCATCGCCAAGACGGGAGCAGCGAAGATTGGAATTCAGCGCCATGTAGTGAATATCGGTCTTGATCGACCGGATCGTCTCAATGCCTTCCTGGAGCGCCTGAGCGGACTGGGTAACGGAACTGACGACAGCATCCGATTCATGGCTGCGGTCCTGTACCCGCGCCGAAAGCGCGCAGGCATGGCTGATATCGCTTTCCATCTTGCGCAGCAGGCTGCGGTCATTGTCACCGCCCGATTGGTTCAATTCGTCACGCAGGGCCAGAACGCGGGCAGCATCGCTGGTAAAGCTCGACATATTGGCGGCAATCGATGTGCATTTCTGCCGGAAATCATCCAGGGATTCCTGCAATTGCGCGTGGGCAAGATGCAGAACAGCCTGACGAAGCGCCTCTTTTTCAGCCGGGTCACGCAATCCGCCAGCCGCAAAAAATTCCTCCAGATAATCCAGGCTACTCTGGATATGCTCAATGCGCTGACGGGTAATGTCACCAATTTGCAAAGCCGAGAGCACGTTGGCGATCTTGCCCTGAATGGCGCGGGTGAGCCCTTTCACATCATTGGCAATGCCAGCCATCGTCTTGTGCTGGGTTGCCAACTGGTCGGAGCTTAGGGTCAGCGAGCTGACAATGGTGGGAATGGTGTTGCTGAAATCCGACAAGATGCCATCGGAAAACGCCCGTGCCGTGTCCAACTGACCGCGCATACCCGCCAATTGCTCGGCAAACCGGTCGATTTCCTCGGCACCGGATTGGATACGCTCACGGATCTCATCGGCAAAGCCCGAAAATTCGGCAAGCCCCGCCCCGGTTATCTTCACGGTGATGGCGAATGTGCGCAGGTAGCGAATGGTCTCACGCATTTCCTCGACATGGGAATAGGTCGAGGCACATTGATCGGAGATCTGGCTGAAGGAGTCCTGGCGCGCCGATGCCCGTGCGGGCAGCAAGGCGAGATCGGAAACCGTCTTGCGAAGACCCTGGACAGTATCCGTCGTCGTCTTGCCATCGAGAACGCCGGTCAACTGGTCGAGGCTATCCACCAGACTGCCGAGATTATCCATCACCGATACCAGTACGGCGCCGCCATCGAGAAAGGACTTCTCGATCCGCGAATGGGCGGAGGCAAGCTTCACCTCAAAATCGGAGTGGGAATTGCCGGTCGAATGGGCCTTGAAAACTGGTCGCACGAATACACCTCACAAGAGCGATATTTCGGCACATTAGCTCCAATTCAAGAATGACAGGTAAATTCTGCAAAACATTCACATCGAATTCGAGATAATGACAATCCTTCAAGCCCGCCCTCCAGCCGGATGCATTTTCGCACCCGGCCAGCGACTTAAACGCTTATTGTTCACCCAGCTTCAGGGACGGATCATAGGTCTTGCCCTCGACGGTCTTCACCACCGCCTGGCCGCAATAGGTCTGGTTGACGGCAGGGTTGAATGTCAGGCTGGGCGAGCCGTGCAGTTCCCAGCCCTTGTTAAGGGCATCGGTCACCCGGTGACAGAAGGTGGCGTCGTCGGGACCGGTGAGAAAACGATAGACTTTCATGGGGATCATCCTTTCTTGATTGGAGATGATAGTCGTGGTTCAAGAAGAGACAGCTTGGACAGAAGATACTCGGCTTCGGCGACATGCAGCCGCTCGATCATCCGGCCATCCAGATTGATGACATTGAGATGCGCCGCCTCCGGCGCCGCAAAAGCCGCGACAATCTCCCGCGCCTCGGCAATCTCGGCTTCCGATGGACCGAAATACCGATTAGCCGCCTCGATCTGGGCCGGGTGGATCAGCATCTTTCCGTCAAAGCCCATCGAACGGCCCTGGCTGCATTCGGCTGCAAAGCCGTCCAGATCGCGAAAATCATTGGAAACTGCATCGATAACCTCAAGTCCGTAAGCACGGGCAGCCAAGACCACCTGCATCAGCCACGGAACCAGATATTGACGGCCAAGGCCCGGTGGCACCCGGGTTTCCTTGCGCAAGTCGTTCAACCCGACCACAAGGCATTCCAGCCCCAGTGCTGCGCCCGCACTGGCAAGCTCCACCGCCGCCAGGACGGCCTTCGGTGTCTCTATCATCGCCCAGAGGGCAGGCCCCACCCCGGCTGCACTGCGAAGCCGGTGCAGGTCTTCCACCCGTTCAGCCTTGGGCAGCAAAACCGCATCCGGCTTGATCGCCTCGACAAGGGCTAAATCCTCGGCAAACCAGAGAGTATCACTGCTATTGACGCGAATAATGGCTTCACGACCGTTCAAATCCGCGTGTTGCAGAAACCGCCGCAGGATGTCGCGTGCCTCGGCCTTGCTAGCATCTGCAACCGAATCCTCCAGATCAAAAATCATTCCATCGCAAGGAAGCGACAGGGATTTTTCCAATGCACGAAGGTTGATAGCGGGAACGCTGATCAACGAGCGACGAAAACGCGGCCTGCGATTGGGCGGATTGGTCTGCATGGCGCTTCGCCTTTCGGTTGTTTGACCTTCATTGCGACAAGGGTTGCGACCTCAATAACTCTTGTAAAGCGTCAGGAGAAGCCCCACCTTCAAACCATTGAAAGGAACACTATGATGCAGAACCTTCGTGCTCTTGGATTGCTCGGCCTTGGGGTCATCGCCTTGACTGCGGCAGCTTTATTGACTTTCTCGCTGACGCTTGTGCTCGGTGCCGTTTTGACGGGAACGCTGGCATGGCGCGCTTTGACGCTCAAGCCGAAGCCGGTTGCCGTCCACGCCCGCAAGCGCCACACAGGTCAGTCCGCAGAGCAGCAGCCAGTGCGGATTTGGAATGACGGGCGCGGCACCATCATCGATATGTAATAGGTCGCCGTATACGCGTGAGACCATGCGTCGATGAATTAAGTGGCTCCAAGATTCTCCTTCAAATCGACAGGCTTTTCGGTTATGCGAAAACCCAATCTCATTCAGGTCCAGTGAAGGTAACGTCTATGGAAAAGTTCACGAAGCTCACCGGGGTCGCGGCACCGCTGCCGGTCGTCAATATCGATACGGATATGATCATTCCGAAGGATTACCTGAAAACGATCAAGCGCACTGGCCTTGGAACAGGCCTGTTTGCCGAAGCCCGCTATCATCAGGATGGCTCGATCAATCAGGATTTCGTGCTCAACAAACCAGCCTATCAAAACGCCAAGATCCTGGTCGCTGGCGATAATTTTGGCTGCGGCTCCTCGCGTGAACATGCGCCTTGGGCTTTGCTGGATTTCGGCATCCGTTGCGTGATCTCCACCAGCTTTGCCGATATTTTCTACAATAACTGTTTCAAAAACGGCATTCTGCCGATCGTCGTCAGCCAGGAAAACCTGGAAAAGCTGATGGATGACGCCCAGCGCGGCTCCAACGCCGTGGTGACCGTGGATCTGGAAACCCAGGAAATCACCGGCCCGGATGGTGGCAGCATCAGCTTCGAAATCGATGAATTCAAGCGCCATTGCATGTTGAACGGCCTCGATGACATCGGCCTCACCATGGAAAAATCCAGCGCGATTGCTTCGTTCGAGACGTCCAACGCCGCATCGCGCCCCTGGGCCTGATCTGAAGTCATTCGCCACAACCCGTGGCAGTCATAGCTAAGGCGGAACGCAGGTTCCGCCTTTTTCTTTGCCATGTCGCATGGCCAAACCGTACCGTTAGCAGCGCTGGCGTCCTTGAATTGCCCTTGATCGCCCGATAAAACCGCCGCACTCCTGTTTCAAACGAGGTCGGCTCATGACAGTTCGCACACTCTTCCTTCTTCCTGGCGATGGCATTGGGCCTGAAGCCATGAACGAAGTTCGCAAGATCGTTTCCTATATGAATTCCGCGCTGGGTGCCGGCTTCGAGACCGATGAAGGTCTGGTGGGTGGTTGCGCCTACGACGCTCATGGGGCAGCAATTTCCGAGGCTGACATGGCCAAGGCAATGGCGGCGGATGCCGTGCTGTTCGGTGCCGTCGGTGGCCCGAAATGGGATGCCGTCGAGTACGACGTTCGCCCGGAAGCCGGTCTTCTGCGGCTGCGCAAGGACCTCGAACTGTTCGCCAACCTGCGTCCGGCGATCTGCTATCCGGCGCTGGCTTCTGCTTCCTCGCTGAAGCCAGAGCTGGTCGAAGGCCTCGACATCCTGATCATCCGCGAACTGACCGGTGGCGTCTATTTCGGTGAGCCGAAGACCATTACCGACATCGGCAATGGCCAGAAGCGCGCCATCGACACCCAGGTCTACGACACCTACGAAATCGAGCGGATTTCTGCCGTGGCCTTCGAACTGGCCCGCACCCGCCGCAATGCGGTCTGCTCGATGGAAAAGCGCAATGTGATGAAATCAGGCGTGCTGTGGAACCAGGTGGTAACAGCGCTGCACAAGGCCAAGTTCTCCGACGTCAAGCTGGAGCATATGCTGGCCGATGCTGGCGGCATGCAGCTGGTACGCGCGCCAAAGCAATTCGACGTCATCGTCACCGACAACCTGTTCGGCGACATGCTGTCGGACGTGGCCGCCATGCTGACCGGCTCGCTCGGCATGCTGCCTTCCGCTTCGCTTGGCGCACCAGATGCCAAGACCGGCAAGCGCAAGGCCCTGTATGAGCCCGTCCACGGCTCAGCACCGGATATCGCTGGCCGCGGCATTGCCAACCCGATTGCAATGATCGCCTCGTTTGCCATGTGCCTTCGCTATTCCTTCGCCATGGTTGATGAAGCCGACAAGCTGGAAAAGGCCATTGCCAACGTGCTCGACAAGGGCATTCGCACCGGCGACATCATGGCGGACGGCTGCAAGCAGGTCGGCACTGTCGAAATGGGCGATGCAATCCTCGCCGAATTCCAGTCCCTGATGAACTGATCGACGGGATTGATAAGGATTTCCAGCGCAAGACACAGGCTTGCGCTGGAACAGGATTACAGTGTCACATAGTTGAAGACATCCGCCTGTATGTGCTGGTTCTCTGATAAGGGACGCAGCGCACGGGGGTCGCGATGACAATTCTTGCCAGGATCAAGAGCGGGCGGCGACGTGTGCCGGATTGCCGGACACGCCTGTGTCTGTTGGCGGGGTCAAGTTTGGTTGTGTTGATGGCGCTGCTGTTCGATACCGCCATCGGCAATGCAGGCCGCCTGACCTGCCCGGTCTTTTACCGGATTGCCACCGTTCTGACCCGCATCGGCCAATCGGACTGGTGTCTTTTGGCGAGTTTTGTGATCGCCGTCCAAGCTGCGGCCAAATCGCGATTGGCCAATACGGTCGAGGAGCGGTTCCGGGCGCTGTTTATCGCCATGCTTGGCTGCTACGCCTTTGTGACCATCGCGGGTTCAGGTCTTGCGGCAAATCTGTTGAAACGCGCCCTCGGTCGCGCCCGGCCAGATCAATTCACCGATGCCGGCGCCTTCGACTTCCTGCCTTTTGCCAATTCAGCGCGATTTGAAAGCTTTCCTTCCGGCCATGCCACCACCATCGGAGCGCTGATGATGATTGCAGCCCTGATCGCCCCCCGCTACCGGCTGGGTTTTGCCATCGCCGCCCTCTGGCTCGGCATGACAAGGGTGATGGTCGGTGCGCATTACCCGAGCGACGTGGTGGCCGGTCTGGGGTTCGGAGCCTGGTTCGCCTGGATCGCAGCGCTCGGCTTTGCCCGTCGCGGACTGGTTTTCCGCCTCTCCTCCGATGGCAATCTCGTTCTACGGCAAAGGCTGATCCAGGATAGTGGCCAACGGTATGACATGCCGCAGAGGGCCCAGACACCCCAACAGGAACCGGACCCGTCCTTGTCTGCGGCTGCGGCGTGATCTTAGCGCACAAGAAAGGCGCCCGGAAAATGATTTCCAGGCGCCTTGACGTGTGACGGGAAGAGGATCAGCCGTCGATATCGTTGTTCTTGGTTTCCTTCAGGAAGATCATGCCGATGATGAAGGACATCCCGGCGATGATGATCGGATACCAGAGGCCGTAATAGATATCGCCCTTGGCCGCGCTCATCGCGAAGGCCGTTGCTGGCAGCAGGCCGCCGAACCAGCCATTGCCGATATGATAGGGAAGCGACATGCCCGTGTAGCGAATGCGGGTCGGGAACATCTCCACCAGCATCGCGGCAATCGGCCCGTAGACCATGGTGACATAGATCACCAGCACCGTCAGCACGGCAATCAGCGGCACCCATTTGACCTGGGCAGGGTCCGCCACCATCCTGAATGCACCGCCATTGGCAACGGTATAGACCGCCATTTCAGGCGCAGCGGCAGCTGTTGCCTCTTCCGGGGTCAGCAACTTGTCGGTGACGAGCTTTGCCGTGGGCACCATGGTCTTGGCACCAGTACGGACAGTGTCGGCACTCAGACCCAGTTCCGCATTGGCGGCGATAAAGCCGTCAAGCTTGCTATCGGGGACCTGAACCGGCGCCCGAACCAGCGGATAACCATTCTGTTGCAGGGCGACATTGATCTTTTTCTGCAGGGCGGCATCCAGAGCCTTGGCGTTGGCGCCAGCCTTGACGGCGTCATAGCTTTCGATCTGACTATCGCCAAGCTTTACCGTCGCAGCCGAGCCAGCCGGGCCGGGCACCACTTCATACGGCACCGAATTCTTGGTCAGAAGCGCCGTGGCTATATCGCAAGAGGTGGTGAATTTTGCTGTGCCGGTCGGATTGAACTGAAAATTGCAATCCTTGGGATCGGCAGTAACCGTTGCTTTCAACGTATCCTGCGCCTGTGCCAGAGCCGGATTGCCAGCCCAGGTCATCGCCTTGAACAACGGGAAATACGTCACCATGGCCAGAAGCAGCCCTGCCATGATGATCGGCTTACGGCCGATCTTGTCGGAAAGCCAGCCGAAGACCACGAAGAACAGCGTGCCGAACGCCAGGGCGATAGCCACCATGATATTGGCGGCCTGTGGATCGACCTTCAGAACATTCTGCAGGAAGAACAGCGCATAAAACTGGCCGCAATACCAGACCACTGCCTGGCCTGCGACAGCACCGAACAGGGCGAGAATGGCGATCTTGGCATTCTTCCACTGGCCGAAAGCTTCAGAAATCGGCGCTTTCGACTGGGTGCCCTCTTCCTTCATTTTCTTGAAGGCGGGCGATTCGTTCATCTGCATGCGAATCCAGACGGAAATCCCCAGCAGAATGACCGACAGAAGGAAAGGAAGACGCCAGCCCCAGGCAGCAAAGGCTTCTTTGCCCATGGCCGTCTGGATGCCGAGAATGATCAGCAGCGACAGGAACAGGCCAAGCGTTGCCGTGGTCTGGATCCAGGACGTATAGAAGCCGCGACGGCCATGCGGCGCATGTTCGGCCACATAGGTCGCAGCGCCACCATATTCACCGCCCAGCGCCAGGCCCTGCAACATGCGCAATATGATCAGGATAATCGGGGCAGCGATGCCGATGGTCGCTGACCCTGGTAGAATACCGACCAGGAAGGTCGAGGCGCCCATGATCAGAATCGTCACCAGAAACGTATATTTTCGCCCGACAAGATCGCCCAGCCGTCCGAACACCAGCGCGCCGAAAGGCCGCACCAGAAAGCCGGCGGCAAAAGCCAACAGCGTGAAAATATTACGGGTGGTTTCAGGATATTGGGAAAAGAAGGTCGCGCCGATATAAATCGCCAGCGAACCGTAGAGATAAAAATCATACCACTCGAAAACCGTGCCGAGCGAAGAGGCGAAGATGACCTTTCGCTCTTCCTTGGTCATGCTGCGCGGCGCGGCGTGCAGGCTTGCGGCATTTGCCATTGCTGTTCCTCCAGAACGAGTTCTCCGATGACCGCGCACCTTCCTCCAAGGCTCAATTCGCGGCTCCGAATTACCAACAGACTGACAGAATTCAGGGAAAATCGAGAGGCATGCTTTGGGCTTATGACTTTCGTCTAATGTTATAGCCGGTTCGTCGGCATGCAAATGGACAATCCGTTCCGGAATTTGCACGCATGTGTCCCCTATTTACAGCGTGAATTTCTTGACACCGGCACAAAACCCGGTAAAGGCAAGGACGAAAGGATCATGGAATGCGCGCACTCGGCTTTTACAGTGCTGATCATCTGGAACCGGCAGGATCTGCCCGGGAGATGATGGCGTTTGCCATGTCCTCAACCACCAAGGCCAAAACGACGACCAAAACCGTCTGACGTCTCTGGCCTCCGCTCTCTCCCCGGCACGGCCGGGGACAAGGAAGACGCGGTCACGCGCCTTCCCCCTCAAAAAACCGAGGAGAGACAGAAAGAGAGCAGGAAAATGGGTTTCAAAGTTGCAGTCGTAGGCGCCACCGGCAATGTCGGTCGCGAAATTCTCAACATTCTCGTCGAACGCGGTTTTCCGGTCAGCGAAGTCGTGGCACTCGCCTCGTCCCGTTCGCAAGGCACGGAAGTGTCTTATGGCGACAAGGTTCTGAAGGTCCAAAATCTGGAAAATTATAATTTTTCCGATACCGATCTTTGCCTGATGTCGGCGGGCGGCACGATTTCACAGAAGTGGTCGCCGAAGATCGGTGCCCAGGGCTGCGTGGTCATCGATAACTCTTCGGCCTGGCGCTACGATTCGGATGTGCCGCTGATCGTGCCGGAAGTAAACCCGGACGCCATCACCGCCTTCAAGAACCGCAACATCATCGCCAATCCCAATTGCTCGACGGCCCAGCTGGTCGTGGCCTTGAAGCCGCTGCATGATTTCGCCACCATCAAGCGCGTCGTCATTTCCACCTATCAGTCGGTATCCGGCGCCGGCAAGGAAGGCATGGACGAGCTGTTTACCCAGACCCGCGCCGTCTTCGTCGCCGATCCGGTCGAATCCAAGAAGTTCACCAAGCGGATCGCCTTCAACGTCATCCCCCATATCGATAGTTTTATGGAAGATGGCTATACCAAGGAAGAGTGGAAGGTCCTGGCCGAAACCAAGAAGATGCTCGATCCGAAGATCCGCGTGACCTGCACAGCCGTGCGCGTTCCCGTCTTCATCGGTCATTCGGAATCGGTCAATATCGAGTTCGAGCGGGAAATTTCTCCTGACCAGGCCCGCGACATCCTGCGTGAAGCACCCGGTTGCCTGGTGATCGACAAGCACGAGAACGGCGGCTACATCACCCCCGTCGAATGCGCTGGCGAAGATGCCACCTATATTTCCCGGATCCGCGAGGACGCCACGGTTGAAAACGGCCTGAATATCTGGGTCGTTTCCGACAATCTGCGCAAGGGCGCGGCTCTCAATGCCGTTCAGATCGCGGAATTGCTGGTCAATCGCGGTTTGATCAAGCCAAAGGCCCTGGCAGCCTGAAGACGGGATTTCGGCAACGGCTGGACGCAATCGCGCTCAGCCGTTTTGCCTTGCCCGACTTGAATGCAGATAAGCCGGATGCAGCCGAAAGGCGGCTGCCCCCCTTCCCTTTTCCAGACGAGGTATCGATGCGAACCAGGACGTTTTTTGCCATAGCTTTCACGGCTCTCGCCACACTGGCGACAGCACAGGCTGCAAATGCCGCCCAATGCGGCAATACGTCCGCCGGTTTCGAGCAATGGGTGGAAGGCTTCAAGCGGGAAGCCGTGGGCCGTGGCATCAGCCAATCGGTTCTCGACCGCTCCTTTGCCAATGTTCGTTACAATGTCCCGACCATCCGGGCCGATCGCGGCCAGAAGAGCTTCAAGCTCTCCTTCGATGAATTCATGAAAAAGCGCGGTGGGCAAACCATTATCAGCCGCGGCAAGTCGATGAAAAGGGCCAATGCCCCGCTTTTCGCCAGCATCGAACGGCGTTTCGGCGTTCCGGCTGGCCCGATCATCGCCATCTGGGGCATGGAAACCGGGTTTGGCAGCTACATGGGCAATGAACACACGCTGTCTGCTGTCTCGACCCTGACCTACGATTGTCGCCGCAGCGATTATTTCCGTGAACAGCTTTACGCCGCCTTGAAACTGGTGGCCGATGGCGATCTGGACGTAAATTCCCGAGGTGCTGCCCATGGGGAAATCGGCCAGACACAATTCCTGCCGAAAAACGTCACGCTCTACGGCGTTGACGGCGACGGCGACCGCCATATCGATCTCATCCATTCCCGCGCCGACGCCCTGTCATCCACGGCCAATTTTCTCAAAGGTCATGGCTGGCAGCCCGGCCTTGGCTATCAGCCGGGCGAACCGAATTTCTCCGCCATCGGCGGCTGGAATGCGGCGACGGTCTACCAGCAGGCGATTGCCTATATCGGCAAGCAGATCGACGCTCCCTGAGACCTATCGCACGATGGAGAAAACCGGCATGGTTTTCGCTTCGTTTCTATAGATTAGAACAATCCATGAATGAAGGGCGGAGCGTTGAAAAATGCTCCGCCTTTTTGCTTAAAGGTGTACTGATTTGATATTATCTTATTGGTTGCAATATCAGTTATTGCGTGCATTAATACCCTCTAAATTTCAAACTTAGGTTGATATGATCGAGGGGGGCTTCGTGAAAAATATCAAAGTCGCATCATCACTTGCCGCAATACTCTGTCTTATCGCTGGCTCGGCCAGCGCCCAGAGCCTTGTCTATACGGATCAGGGTAAGAATTGGTCCGCGATGGATCGAGCGATCTATTACACTCAGGACCAGGGATCGCGCCTGATGCCGCTTTCCTGGATGCAGGCGCTCACCTTGCCGGATGGCACACCGTTTCTCACCGACAATCTGACGCGATATGGCTACCTGACAATGGACGGCCCGAACAACGGGCTTCCGGTTGGCTTTACCGTGACGGGCCCGGATTCCCGCAAGGAGGTGGGCATGACTTGCGCCGCCTGCCACACGCGGGAAATTGCCGTTTCCAACATCCGATACCGCATTGATGGCGGGCCAGCACTCTCCGATTTTCATAGCTTCTTGCTGGATCTGGATGCAGCCACACAGAAACTTGCCTCCAATCCCGCAGCCTTTGATAGTTTTAGCAAAACGGTTCTAGGAACGGACTACCAGGATCCCAGTAGCCGCGCGCAATTGCAGGTGGATTTTACGCTTTGGACGCAGCGTTATCATGCGATCGTCAGCAAGGGCGTTCCCCATGAGAGTTGGGGTGTTGGCCGACTGGACGCAGTAGGCATGATCTTCAACCGGCTCACGGGCCTTGATCTCGGTCCGCCGCCATCACGGTTAATAGAAGACAATATCCAGCCCGCCGATGCGCCGGTCCGTTATCCGTTCCTGTGGAATGCCGCCATACAAGACCGGACCCAATGGCCAGGCTTTGCGGCCAATGGCAGCGATATTCTGGGCCTGGCGCGCAACGTGGGTGAAGTCTATGGGGTGTTCGGTGTTTTCGAACCCACCAAGGAAAAATGGTCGCTGCTCGGCTATGATTATTTGAAGGGTAACTCCCTCAACTTCGATGGGCTCAGCACTTTGGAGGACCTGATCAAGCAGATGGGGCCTCCCAAATACCCCTTTCCCGTCGATGCGACGCTCGCCAGCAAAGGCGAGACACTTTTCAACACTTGGCGCGGTACCAATGGAAATGGCAGCAGTTGTTTCGATTGCCATGGCCAGAAGCCCGGCACGCCCTCGCTCGGTAATGCCACCTGGGCCACACCCCTGGTGGATGTCGGAACTGACAGCCGTGAATATAATGTCATGAGCTGGACAGCATCACCCGGTGTGATGACGGGCGCCCGCATTCCCTTCGCCAACGACAAACTCGCCGCAACCTCGCCGTCCATCGATATTCTGACCGTTGCGGTCGAAGGCAGTATTATACAGCATTATGCCGAGAGCATTTTTGATCTGCGCGACCTGAAATTTCCGTTGTTGCAGAGCGCCATCGACGATGCGTTCGAGTCGAAGCTGCCAGAGCTCAACCTGTCCTCGGATCTCAGAGAATTGAAGAATGCCTTCCCACGCTCACAGGGTCAGACAGTGGCGGGGCTCCAGGCAAAAATCTCGACCGCAAGGAAAAATGCTGCGCTCAAAGCGACCGGAACCACGGCTGGCCAGGCACCGGACTCGTCGAATTCTCCCACCACAGAATTCAAATACGAGTCCCGGGTTCTCTACGGCATCTGGGCCACGGCACCCTATCTGCACAACGGTTCGGTTCCAACCCTTGCGGATCTGTTGAAATCGACCGACCAGAGACCGCAGAAATTCGCTGTCGGCGCCGATTACGATCCGAAGCTGGTCGGTATCGCCGCCACCCAGACCGGATTGAATACGGTCACGCAGACGACGGATTGCAGCCAGCGAAATTCCGGTAATAGCCGCTGTGGCCACGAGTTCGGCACCGATCTGTCCGACAATGACAAGGCCGCACTGCTCGAATATCTCAAGACACTGTAATAAATTACGCCACTGTAAACAAACAACGGGACCGGTTTATCCGGTCCCGTTGCATAGAAGAGGCTCTCAAGCCTTCGATACATTGACGATGGGCGACGTTTTTCCGACCAAAATTAAGGGTCCAGCCGCAGAAAATCACGGCTGTCGGGGTCCATCACCCATAATTCACCGTTGGAGATATCGAACCACGCACCATGGATGGCCAGTTTGCCCTCTTCTTCCAAAGCCCGGACATTGGGAAAGGTGCGCAGGTTTTCAATGGAGTTGCGGATCGAAATCCGCTCCATGGCCGTCTGGCGCTCAGCATCGGTCATGACAGAGGCATTCTGGATCTGCTCGGCGGCGGGCTTGATCAGGTTCATCCATTTTCCAATGAAATCACCAGGAGATAATGGTTCGGAATCCGGGTCCAATGCAGCACGGATACCACCGCAACGCCCATGCCCCATGACGATGATATTCTCGACCTTCAATGCCTGAACGGCAAATTCGAGCGCCGCAGAGGTCGAGTGATATTGGCCGTCCGGCTCATAGGGCGGCACCATATTGGCGACATTGCGCACCACGAACAATTCACCCGGACCACAGTCGAAGATGGTTTCAGGAGCTGATCGGGAATCGCAACAGGCGACGACCATGGTTTTGGGGTTCTGGCCCTGCTCGGCCAAGGCACGATACCGGTCCCGCTCGTCGCTATAGCGGCCGTTCATGAAGTTGCTGTAACCGGCGAGAAGGGAAGCTGGAAAATCTGTCATGGCTTTGGATTATCGCGATGCAGCACGGTTGACAAGCAAGGAAAACCACCAGTGCCCGCCACCTTTACACGTCATGAGCGAACCGGTCGGCTGGCCGGATGCAGCAGCCTGCGAATCTGCACCAGCGCCATCGGCGTGATCAGGCTCGATTGGTCCTGTTCCAGGGTCAGTTCGTCACTCTGGCGTTTCAGTGATCGTGCCAGGACCTCGTATACGCTGGCTGTCGCCAGTTGCAGGGCCTTTTCCTCGCTATGCTGCTGGAGAAGTCTGGCCAGAAGCAGCGCCGAAAACAGATCGCCCAACCCGTTCGGCACCCCGTCCATGGCCCGGTGTTCGGCCAGAAGCGCATTGCGGTTCGACAACAACAGGTTACCGATACTGCCCGCCATCATCGGCACCGCTGAGGTAACGGCCATCAGCGACGGCCCGAGCGACAGGGCCGCATCGATGATCGCTGCATTGGTGTCCAGCTCTGCACCGGCCATCCAGGCCAGTTCATAGCGGTTGGGCGTGGCGATATCGGCCAGCGGGATCAAGTGATCGCGGATCGCAACCGCCGTTGCCTCCGGCACGTAGAGGCCCTGCAGATCGCCGATGACAGGATCGCAGAGATAAACGAGATCGGGATTATGCTGCTTCAACGCCTGAACCAGCCGGGCCACAGCCAATGGCTGACGGGCACTGCCGAAATAGCCCGTCATCACAGCCTTAACCTCGGAAAGCCAGGGTGCCCGGATCAGGTCATCGATGGCCGCATCGAAAACATCGTCGGGAAAGCTCATGCGGGTGGAAGGGCCGTGGCCCGGATGCCAGGGCAAAACCACAGTTGGCATCGACCAGACCGGGAAGCCAAGACTTTCAAGCGCGAAGACGGCGGCGCGATTGCCGACCGATCCGCGAATGACATGGCTGGAAATGGCGATGACGGCACCGGCTGGGCTTTCGGACATGGACGGATGAAACCTCGTGAACGTGTGATCCTACTCGACGCTTTTGAGGCTGTTTTGTCAAATTTTGATGGCTAGCGGCGAAAATTCGACCGCTTTTTGGGATTTTGTCTCCAAAAAAATGAAAAAA
This sequence comes from Agrobacterium vitis, assembly GCF_014926405.1. Taxonomy (NCBI): domain Bacteria; kingdom Pseudomonadati; phylum Pseudomonadota; class Alphaproteobacteria; order Hyphomicrobiales; family Rhizobiaceae; genus Gillisella; species Gillisella vitis. Next base: position 3,307,687 of record NZ_JACXXJ020000005.1, on the reverse strand, counting down.
ACAAAAATTCGGCTTGTGGAACCCACATTTGCCCTCACAGATATGATTCTGAAATCACTGGTAGTGCATAGTGACGAAGATACCGCAGCAAAATGCCTTGGAGGAAAGTCGTGGTTGCAGCAAAACGGGTAAAACGGGACCAGCTCTTTGAGCTTGCCAGATCCACAGCCGGAGAAAACCAGCCCGGCCTCATCGATCCGGGCGCCCTTTTCGGACGCGCCAGCGATGACGATCTCCAGCATTACGATGCCGCGATGCTTCGAGCCGCGGCCCTTCGCGCCAGCCAGGATCTGCAAGACTGGCAGGGCAAGGCAGCGCAGGTGCGCATTTCCCCCGTCGAAGGCATCGCCGCCGATGGCGCAAGCCTCAGCGTGCTGTCCATCGTCGATCGCAACAAGCCGTTTCTCTACGATTCAGTCATGGGCGAGGTCACAAGCCAGTTTCGTGATATTCATCTCACCATCCATCCGATTCTGGTCCAGGCGGAGGGCCGCTGGGCACTCGCCGACACCCAGACCGAGACCAGCGACCGCGTGAGCTATATCCAACTGCATCTGGCGCCCTTGAACGAGGATCAAGCCAAGGGCCTTGCGGAACGGCTACAATCCGTCGTTGCCCAGGTCGGCACCGTTGCCAGTGACTGGCAGCCGATGATCTCGCTGCTCGACAGCGTCATGGCCGAATTGACCGAGCAGTCCAATGTCAAGCGCAAGACAGAACGAGCCGAAGCCATCGCCTTTCTGGAATGGCTGCGCGACGATAATTTCACCTTCCTCGGTATGCGCGAATATCTTTATTCCGGTGATGGCGCGAACGCCAAGCTGGAGCGTGACAAGGGCCGTGGACTAGGCATCCTCTCCAATCCCGATGTTCTGGTGCTGCGCCAGGGCCGCAATGCAGTAACGACAACACCGGAAATCCTGGCCTTCCTTCAGGGGCCGGATGACCTGATCGTCACCAAGGCCAATGTCAAATCCGTGGTGCATCGCCGCGCCTATATGGATTATATCGGTATCAAGCGCTTCGATGCCGCGGGCAAGGTTGTCGGGGAGTTGCGGGTCGTCGGCCTGTTCACAGCCACCGCCTATACCCATTCCGTCAATCACATTCCCCTGCTGCGCGCCAAGGTCGAAAAGGTCACCGACCAGTTCAATTTCGACCCTTTGAGCCATTCCGGACGGATATTGCAGAACACGCTGGAATCCTATCCCCGCGACGACCTGTTCCAGATCGATACCGAAACGCTTTCGCGTTTCTGCGAGCAGATCATGGATCTCAGCGAGCGGCCACGGGTGCGGGTGCTGCAACGCATCGACCATTTCGACCGTTTCGTCTCATTGCTGGTTTTCGTGCCGCGCGAGGAATATAATTCGCTGGTGCGCGAGAAGATCGGTGCCTATTTCACCAAGGTCTATGATGGCCGCCTCTCGGCTTATTATCCGGCTTTCCCGGAAGGTGGCGTGGCACGGGTACATTTCATCATCGGCCGTTCGGAAGGCAAGACACCGCGCATCGCCCAGAACAAGCTGGAAGAAGCGGTCAAGGCCATTACCGCCCGATGGGATGACCGCTTCGCCAGCCTTGCGCCGCCAAAATCGCCGCAATTGGTCGTCAGTCGCGCCTTTGAGGATGCGTTTTCACCGGAAGAGACTGTCGCCGATCTCAGCCATATCCAGACCTGCCTGTCCGGCGCGAAAGCCTCCATCGCCTTCCACAATCGCCAGACAGCGGAAGGCCAGACGCTGTATCTCAAAGTGTTCCACGCCGGTCATCACCTGCCGCTCTCGCGGCGCGTGCCACTGCTGGAAAATCTTGGCTTCAGCGTCGTCAGCGAGCGAACCTTCGACATTACCGTCAACGGCACTGGCGAATCCAAGGATCAGCTGGTCGTGCTGCATGACATGGAGCTGTCAGTTCGCGCTGGCCAGGATTTCGACATTGCCCGGCACGGCGCACGTGTGGAGGCAACGTTCCTTGCCGTCTTCAACGGCGTGGTCGACAACGATGCCTTCAACCGGTTGGTGTTGAGCACTGGGCTCAATGTCGGCGAAGTGGCTGTTCTGCGCGCCTATGCGGCCTATCTGCGCCAGGCGGGCCTGGTCTATTCCCTGACCTATATTGCCGAAACACTGAACAAATATCCTGAGATCACCGCCGATCTCTTCACTCTCTTCCACCAGTCTTTCGATCCGAAGCTTTCTGAAAAATCGCGTCCGCGCAAACTGGCGGAACTGCGCGACGGCATCGAGACGGCGCTCGCCTCCGTGCCGAGCCTCGATGAGGACCGTATCTTGCGGCGTTACCAGAACGCAGTGGATTCGACCCTGCGCACCAATTATTTCCAGAAAAGCCTCTCTTCGCAGAAAAACAGCAGCAGCAATGTCAAGCCGATGCTGGCTTTCAAATTCGACCCCCAGCAACTGGACGGCCTGCCGCAACCGCGCCCGTTCCGGGAAATGTTTGTCTATGGGGTAGAGGTCGAGGGCGTGCATCTGCGCTTCGGCAAGGTTGCCCGTGGCGGCTTGCGTTGGTCGGACCGCGCCCAGGATTACCGCACCGAAGTGCTCGGTCTCGTCAAGGCGCAGCAGGTGAAGAATGCGGTGATCGTGCCTGTTGGCGCCAAGGGCGGCTTCTTTCCCCGGCAATTGCCAAGCCCCGCCAACCGTGAAGACTACCTACGGATGGGCCGGGAAGCCTATATGACCTATATCCGCACGCTGCTGTCGATCACCGACAATATCAAGGACGGCGCAGTCGTCGCCCCCGCCGATACGGTGCGGCTGGATGGAGACGATCCCTATTTCGTCGTCGCTGCCGACAAAGGCACGGCAACCTTTTCCGATACGGCCAACGGTCTGGCCCGCGAGGCCGGGTTCTGGCTGGACGACGCCTTCGCCTCAGGCGGTTCCGCCGGTTATGACCACAAGAAAATGGGCATCACCGCCCGAGGTGCCTGGGAAGCCGCCAAGCGGCATTTCCGCGAAATGGGCGTCGACATCCAGAAGACGCCCTTCACGGTCGCAGGCGTCGGTGACATGTCGGGCGACGTGTTCGGCAATGGCATGCTGCTGTCACGCAAGATCCGGCTGATCGGCGCCTTCGACCACCGGGATATTTTCATCGACCCCGATCCGGACATGGAAAAATCCTTCCAGGAACGCAAGCGGATGTTCGGGCTCGCCCGCTCCAGCTGGCAGGATTACGATAAGACGCTGCTATCCAAAGGCGGGATGATCATTTCACGGACGGAAAAGTCCGTCACTCTGACCCCGCAAGCCGCCGAGGCAATTGGCCTTGCCAAGAAAGTAGCGACACCGTTTGAAATCATGACCGCGATCCTGAAGGCGCCGGTCGATCTGCTGTGGTTCGGCGGTATCGGCACCTATATCAAGGCGCTGTCGGAAACCGATGCCGAGGTCGGCGATCGTGCGAACGACCCGATCCGCATTACGGCCGATGAGGTCGGCGCCAAGGTGATTGGCGAAGGTGCCAATCTCGGCGTCACCCAGAAGGGTCGCATTGCCTTTTCGTTGAAGGGCGGACGGTGCAATTCCGACGCCATTGACAATTCGGCAGGCGTCAACTCCTCCGACGTCGAGGTCAATATCAAGATTGCCCTGTCAACGGCGGTATCAAGCGGTCGCCTTGATCTCCCGGCCCGCAACAAACTGCTGGCCTCGATGACCGAGGAGGTTGGCGAACTGGTATTGCGCAACAACTATCTCCAATCCCTGGCGATTTCGCTGGTGGCGCGTCAGGGCGGCGGCAATCGCGATGAGCTGTCCCGGCTGATGACCGTCTTGGAGGCCTCGGGCCGACTGAACCGCAAAGTGGAAACCCTGCCCGACGACGCGGCGCTGGCCGAACGCTATGCAGGCGGTCAATCCCTGACGCGACCGGAAATCGGCGTACTACTGTCCTATGCCAAGATCTCGCTGTTCGACGATCTGGTCGAAACCAGCCTGCCGGACGATCCCTATTGCGCCAGTATTCTCAGCAATTACTTCCCGAAGAAAATGCGCAAGCCTTACGCCGATGACATTGCCACGCATCGGCTGCACCGCGAAATCATTGCCACCGTGCTCGCCAACCACATTATCAACCGTGGCGGCCCAGGCTTCATGGCGTGGATGAGCGACGCGACTGGCGGTACGGCGGAGGATATTGCCAGAGCTGCCCTTCTCACCCGCGATGGGCTGGATCTGCGTGCCTATTGGGACCGGATCGACGCGCTGGACGGGGAAATTTCCGGCGAAGCACAGAACGATCTCTACCAGCGGGTCGCCACGGTCTACCGCGTCTTCACCAAATTGGCGATTGATACACGATTGGCCGCCGGTGACCTGTCGGATGTGGTGCGCAAGTTGAAAAGCGCGATCAAATCCTTCAAGGGCTTCAGCCGCTCGGTCACCCCAGCCGATTTCTCGGCGCAGATCGGTGCCGAGGCCAGCGCCATGACCGCTGCGGGCGTGCCGGAGGATCTGGCGGAGGACCTCGCCGAATTGTGGAGCCTGACGGTCACCCCGGAGGTGATTTCCGTCGCACTTCGGGCCGATGCCAGCCTGCAAAAGGCAACGGAAGGCTATTACAAGGTCAGCGAAATCTTCCGGATTGGCAGGCTGCTGTCCTCGGTCGAAAAAATTCCGACCAGCGACCATTACGACAGCCTGGCCCGGCTGCGCAGCCTGGATCTGGTGCTGAAGGCGCGGCGCAATATCGTCGTCCAGGCCCTGACCCAGCACGGGGACAGCCGCGATCCGGTTGCCGCCTGGCGGTCTGCGGATGCACTGCGGATCAACAGGTTGGGCAGCGAGTTGATCGCGCTCACGGAAGGCGATCCGAGCTTGTCGCGCCTCACCGTTGCCGCCAGCCTGCTGACGGACATCGCCCAAGGGGCTGCGTGAAAGGCTCGTTGCTTTAATGTGGCCGGTTTCCAGCCCCATTGAAGCTGTCATGAGATAATGCCAGTGTCGCCGCCGAGATCATCGGCGGCGACAGGCACGACAATGCAATCAGATGCACAGACAAGGCAGACCAGCAGATCCGGCATATGGGGCTGGATGCTGTTCGATTGGGCCGCGCAACCCTTCTTCACCGTGGTCACGACCTTTATTTTCGGTCCCTATTTCGTCTCCCGCTTCACCAGCGATCCGGTCAGCGCACAGGCCGCCTGGAGCAATGCCGCCACCGTCGCCTCCGTGGTCATCGCCCTGCTCTCCCCGGTTCTGGGTGCCATTGCCGACCGCAGCGGCTCACGCAAGCCCTGGATCGCCTTTTTTGCTGTTATCAAGATCACCTGCCTGCTGCTACTGTGGCAAGCGGTCCCCGGCTCACCTGTGATCTTTCCGCTGGTGCTGTTCAGCCTTGCCTCGATAGCCGCCGAATTCTCCATCGTCTTCAATGATTCGATGATGCCACGGCTGGTGAGCGCCAAGGATGTCGGTCGGATTTCCAATATGGCCTGGGGGCTCGGCTACTTGGGCGGCATGATCGTGCTGATTGCCGTCGTGCTGTTTGTTGCGGCCAATCCCGACACGGGCAAGACCATTTTAGGCAGCACGCCGCTGTTCGGGCTTGATCCCGCAACGGGCGAGGATGCCCGCGTCACCGGACCGGTCTCGGCGCTCTGGTATCTGCTGTTCATCCTGCCGATGTTCTTCTTCACGCCCGATCAACAGAAGGGCGATCCGTTTGGCAAGGCGGTGAAAGCCGGGCTTGCCGATCTCAAGGCGACGCTACGCGAGGTGCGGCACCGGGCGGGTATCCTCAGGTTTTTGATTGCCCGGATGATCTACCAGGACGGCGTCAACGGCTTGCTGATCCTCGGCGGGGTGTTTGCCGCTGGCATGTTCGGCTGGTCAACGATGGAAATCGGCATTTACGGCATTATTCTCAATGTCGTCGCCATTTTCGGCTGCGCCCTTGCCAGCCGGTTGGATGCGGCGCTTGGCTCGAAAACCATGGTGGTCATCAGCCTGATCCTGCTTTTGACGGCCACCTTCGGGATTATTTCCACCGGCCCCAGCTTCACCGCCTTCGGTCTGATACCGCTTTCGCCTGATAGTACCGGCGGCCTGTTCGGCACAGCGGCGGAGAAAGTCTATATCCTCTACGGCATCCTGATCGGCCTTGCCTTCGGCCCGGTTCAGGCCTCGTCCCGCTCCTATCTCGCCCGCAGCATCGCCCCTGAGGAAGCAGGCCGCTATTTCGGCATCTATGCGCTGTCAGGCCGCGCCACCAGCTTCATGGCGACCCTGTCGTTTTCGCTGATCACCACCGCCACCGGTTCGTCGCGGGCGGGCATGGCAAGCTTGATTATCTTTCTCGGCGTTGGGCTGGTGCTGCTGCTGGCAACGCCCTACCCGGCAGCTAAGAGGAGCTGAAAAATCCAGCATTAAATCTGAATGCAGCATAAAAAAACCGGCTGAGATCACTCTCAGCCGGTTTTCTTGTGTCAGATAATGAAGGTTTTACAAGCTAATGGCGAAAGCCCCGTCCTTTTCAGTCACCGCTGCGCCGTTGGCCGTCACCTCGTAGCCGGAACCATCGGCCTTGCGGCTTGCGGTGATCGCCACGGCCTTGCCGCCAATGCTGACCTCTGCCTCATAGGAGGAAAGGCTGGATGGCAAGGCAGGCTTCAGGCTGATGCCCTCACCCTGACGGTGGATGCCGAGGAAGCCTTCCAGAGCGAAGCGGTAGAGCCAGCCAGCCGAACCGGTATACCAGGTCCAGCCGCCGCGCCCTTCATAGCCGGGGCCGCCATAGACATCGGCTGCCACGACATAGGGCTCGACCCGGTAACGATCGGCTTCATCCGTGGTCTCGGCATGATGAACCGGGTTCAGCATCGAGAACACTTTCCAGGCCTCGTCATTGCGGCCAAGCTTGGACAGAGCCAGACCCGTCCAGATTGCCGCATGGGTATATTGGCCGCCGTTTTCGCGCACGCCCGGCGGATAGGACTTGATATAGCCCGGGTCCAGACGGCTCTTTTCGAACGGTGGGGTGAAGAGACGAACGATCCCCACTTCGTCATCGATCAGCCGTCCGACCACCGAGTTCATAGCCTGCTGCTGACGCTCCGGCTCGGCAAAGCCAGACAGAACCGACCAGGACTGGGCGATGGCATCGATCCGGCATTCGTCCGACTGGTCGGAGCCCAACGGATCGCCATCATCGAAATAGCCACGGCGGTAGTGATCGCCATCCCAACCGGCTTTTTCCAGCGCGGCCTTCAGGCTCTTCAGGTATTTCGCCCAGGCCTTGACGCGGGCTGAATCCTTGCGCTCCTCGGCAAAGGGCGTGAACACCGTCAACGCATTGGCAAGGAACCAGCCAAGCCAGACGCTTTCGCCGCGTCCGGCAACGCCGACCCGGTTCATGCCGTCGTTCCAGTCACCGCCAAGGATCAGCGGCAGGCCGTTGGTGCCGGTACGGGTGATGGCGAGATCGAGCGCCCGTGCCGCGTGTTCGTAGAGCGGTGCCTTCTCAGCGGAAATTTCCGGCTTGAAGAAGGCGTCGTGGCGACCAAGGGCCAGCGTCGGACCATCGAGGAAGCTAACGTCTGTATCCAGGATCGCCTTGTCGCCGGTCGCCGTGACATAGGAATGAACGGCATAGGCCAGCCAGACCACGTCATCGGAGATCGTGCTGCGAATGCCAGCACCGTTTTGCGGCAACCACCAATGCTGCACGTCGCCTTCCCTAAACTGCCGCGAAGCAGCGTTGAGGATCTGGTCGCGAGCAAGCTCTGGCCTGTAGAGCAGGAAGGCCAGGCTATCCTGCAACTGGTCGCGGAAACCATAGGCTCCCGATGCCTGATAGAAACCGGCGCGTGCCTTGATGCGGCAGGCCAGCGTCTGATAGGGCAGCCAGTGATTGACCATATGGTCGAAGGCCTTGTCGCCGGTCTTCACCTTGATATGGCCGGTGAAATCACCCCAGAAGGACTCGGCCTCGGCCAGTGCGCCGTCAAAGCCCTTGGCTTTGGCAGCCGCAATCACGCTGCGGGCCTGTTCGATGCTCTCGGCATCGCCCAGCAGGAAGGTGACGGACGCTTCTTCGCCGGGCTGCAAGGTGATGTCGAAGGCCAGCGCCGCGCAGGGATCGCCTTCCGGATCGATGGAGCCGGACAGCGGCGAGCCCTTGGCCACGGCCTGTGGCATCTTGATATCGCCATGCCGACCAATGAATTCGCGGCGGCTGGAGGCAAAGCCCGATGCCGTTTCTACGGCGGTGAGGAAGGCGAAGCGTCCCGAATAGTCGATGCTATAGGGGTTGGTCGCCATCAGTGCCCCGGTTTCCGCATCATGGGATGGCAGCACGAAGGCAGCCGTCTTCTGCGGATTGTTGCCGAGAATCCATTCGACATAACCGTAGCTGCGCAGACGACGAGCGCTATCGCCAGTATTGCGGATCGTAAGCCGGGTAAAGCGGACCGGCTCGACCTGATCGACTGTGACCGTCAGGTCGACGGCAAGTCCAGCAGCCTCGGTGGAGAACACCGAATAGCCAAGGCCATGACGGGTCTCATAGACGACGTCCTGCCGGTTGCTGGCGGCAGAGATCGGGCTGACCACCTCACCGCTGTCGAGATCGGCCACATAGAAGGCCTCGCCGGTACGGTTGGTGACAGCATCGTTCGACCATGGTGTCAGCTGATAGTCGCGCGAATTGCGGCTCCAGGTGAAGCCCGAGCCTTCGGCTGCGATATGGAAGCCGAAATTGTCGTTGGAGATCACGTTGATCCACGGCTGCGGCGTCGATTGGCCGGGGCCAAGCCGCACCACATATTCGGCACCATCAGCAGCAAAGCCACCGTAACCGTTCCAGAATTCCAGATCGCTGCCATCGATGGCAGGCGCAACATGATCGGCACGGCCAGCCATGACCGGCACTGGCGGATACCAGTCGGCGTCAATGGCATCCACACCGCGCGGCGCTGCAAACAGCTCGGCGGCATGCGTCACCTGATCGGTGATCTTGCCATTGCGGGCATGTAGCACGACGCGGGCTGCAGCAAGCACGGCATTCCAGCCGCTCTCGTCCATCAGGTCGCGGCGCACCGCAAACACATGTTGCTGACCACCTTCGGCCTGCTTGGTGCGCATGCCCTCAGCCAACTGTTCCAGGGCATGCTGCATATCCTGCGCATAGGATGCAGCCCGCTCGTTAAGGATCACGACATCGGTGACGACGCCATGGCGTTGCAGATAATCCTGGGCGCTCAAAGCTTCGCGGACCACTTCGGTGTCCATCTCGTCATTGATGCGCACAGCAAAGATCGGATAATCGCCGGAGATCGAGTTTGGCCACAGCGCCGATTGCGAGGCAAGACCGGCGCGCACGGTTTCCGGATCGGCCCGCAGATGCATGTCGGGATAGACCAGGTAGCGACCGAGCTGCTGGAAGGCGGCAGCCTGCTGCGAGGTGATGCCGATATGGCGCATCTCGACCTGGGTACGGGTCCAGGCATGCAGCATTTCATGGTTGAACGCATCGGGATGACGATAGCGTTCGATGGCCACATCGACTTCCTGACGGCTCGGGGCGGCAATGGTCCAATAGACCACGCTGACCTTTTTGCCCGCGGGAACACGCAGCACGCGGCGGAAGCTGGCGATTGGATCGAGCGTAAACCCGTCCGAACCCGACAGAACCGCATTCGGATCGAAGGCCGCAGCCTCGGCCAGCGTGCGACCGCGACCGATGAACTTGTAGCGGTCAGTCTCGAATTCAGTATTGCGGCCCGGTCCCGATGTATCGGAGACCAGATGCGCCACGCAGATATCCGGATCGCTCGGCGAGCGCTTGTTGCGTTCGATGCGGATCACGTCGCCCTTGCGGCCCAGTTCGGTTTTCACGAACATCCGCGAGAAGACAGGATGGGCGTTGTCGTTGTCGTCGCTCGACAGAACCGGCTCCATATAGGAGGTCACTTCGATGAAGCGATCCTCGGTGCCGGTGTTGAGCAGGGTGACACGACGGCCTTCGGCGTCATGCTCTGTGGCGACAACGCATTCGACAGTCGAAGTGATATCACCGACGGACTTCGTAAATTCGGCCTTGTCATCGCTGAAGACGACGCGGGTCTTTTCTTCAGCCGCACGGCGCGGCGCAGCGGTCGTTGACCACCATTCGCCCGACGCCGTATCGCGCAAGAAGATGAAGGTGCCGTTGCGGTCTTCGGTCGGATCGGCCTTCCAGCGGGAAACGGACAGGCCATTCCAGCGCGAGAAGCCGGAACCGGTGGCCGTCAGCATCACCGAATAATGGCCGTTCGACAGCAGAACCAGTTCGCGGTCCTTGGAGAGCGGATCGGTAATGGTGCGGATTTCCGGACGCAGCAAGTCGGCCTGGCCCTTGCCGGGGGTCTGCGGCTCGTATTTGGCGCTCATCACAGGGATTTCGCGCGGTGCCTTTTCCTGCAACAGCAGTTCTGCCGCCTCGATCACCGGATCGGCGTGGAAGAGTTCACGCAACAAGCCGTTGAAGGTGACATTGGCAATCGCCGCAATCGACATGCCGTGATGGTGGGCATAATAATTGTAGACGACAGCGCAGGTCTTGCCCTTCGGCACGCGGGTCGGGGTGAAATCGACAGCGTCATGGAACCCATAGGCGCCAAGCGCGCCAAGCGCCCGCAGCTTTTTCAGGTTTTCAGCCGCTGCCTTCGGATCGTACTGGCTGGCGAGAATCGACGCATAGGGCGCGATGACGGCGTTCTGGCCGAGACCCCGTTTCAGGCCGAGAGTGGGCACGCCGAAATTGGTATATTGATAGGCGAGCGCATGGTCGCGGGCGTTGAAGGCCGCTTCCGAAATACCCCAGGGGATATTGAGACGCTTGCCGTGGTTCATCTGTTCCTTGACGATCAGGTTGTTCGTCTGGTTCAGAATACCCCCCTGCCGTTCCTGCATGACCAGCGGCGGCATCAGGTATTCGAACATCGAACCGGACCAGGACACCAGTGCGGCACGTGAGCCGATCGGCACCACCTGACGGCCCAGCTTGTACCAATGTTCGGTGGGCAGGTCGCCCTTGGCGATGGCAAACAGCGAGGTCAGACGGGCTTCAGAGGCCAGAAGGTCGTAGCAGGCCTCGTCCAGTTCCATGGTCTCAACGCGGTAACCGATGGAAAGCAGACGCCGCTCCTTCCGGAACAGGAAGGCGAAATCCATCGAGAACGCGAGATCGCGGCTGCGATCACGCAGGCTGGCCAGACGCTGGCGCAGCGGCTCGATATTGGACAGGTCGAAAGCGCTGTCGGCGATATGGGATTCGCAGACCGCAACCAGCGCCTCACTCCAACGCAACAGGTCCGTGCTCTTGTCAGAGCGCAGCTCGTGGTGAAGATTGGCGGCCAGCTTCTGGATGTCGCGTGCCAAGACGGCGAGGTTGATCACCCGGATCGAGGCGAATTCATGCTCGCGCTTGACTGAGGCCAGCGCATTGTTGAAGCCGATGATCCGCTCATAGAGACGGGTGCGCAACGGGCGCACGGTCTTGCGGTCGTCAGGCAGTTCCTTCAGCGCTTCCATCAGGATACCGCCGACATCGCCGATGCCATCAAGGCTGCCCTGGAGATGGGCAGACGGGGCTTCGGCCCAATGGCGGCAGGCAGACGAAATCGCAATCAGATGACCGGCGAGATTGCCGCTATCGACCGCAGAGATGTAGCGGTTGCCGAGCGATTTCAGCGTATCGGTATGGTACCAGTTGTAAAGATGGCCCCGGAACTTGTCCATCTTCTCGACAGTGCCGATGGTCTGTTCCAGCTTTTCGATGGTCTGCTCGAAACCGAGCCAGCCGAAGTGACGGGCCGAGACAATCGACAGCAGATAGACGCCGATATTGGTCGGCGAGGTGCGCCGCGCCACCACCGGCTCCGGCGTTTCCTGGAAATTGTCCGGTGGCAGGAAATGTTCGCCGGCATTGGCGAAGGTCTCGTAGTAGCGCCAGGTGCGGCGCGCGATGCGGCGCAGTTCGATCACGGTTTCTTCCGGCACCAGCAGCCGGTCTTCCGTTTCGGCGGACTGGCTGACATACCAGGCGACCAGCGGCGACAGCACCCACATCAGCGTGAAGGGCAGGCCGATCAGCGCACCGTAACCGGCTTCATAGGCCGAGAGGCCGAAGGCGACGAGGGCAAGCGTCGGTGCATAGCGCATCGTGCGGTAATAGGTCGGAATACTGCCCTGAGCCACCGACTGGATGCTGGCGGCGGTGCGCCATTCCAGCAGCAGCTTGCGGCTGACCAGCAGGCGATACATCGAGCGCACGATAGCATCGGCCATCATGCAGGCCATATCGGCGATGAACACGATACGAAGTGCCACCTGCGCATTGGCACCGCGCAAATCGGCCCAGAGCGACTGGAAGTGTGCGCTTGGCACGATATCCGTCTGACGTGGCACAAGCGCGTTGATCAGAGAGATTGTTGGCGCAACGAACAGCGAGAAGATCAACAGCAATTGCCAGATCAGCGTGTCGATCGGGCTCATGGCGAACCAGCCGATCACAGACGCGGCGAACCAGGCAATCGGGGTCAGCGACCGACGCAGGTTGTCGACCATTTTCCAGCGGCCAAGCGATGTAATGCCACGCTTTGGATCGAGGATATAAGGCAGCAACTGCCAATCGCCGCGTGCCCAGCGATGCTGGCGGGAAATTTCCACTTCGTAACGGGTCGGGAAATCCTCGACCAGCTCAACATCGGTCACCAGCGCGCAGCGGGCGAACGAGCCTTCCAGTAGGTCGTGGCTAAGAACGGTATTCTCATCGATCTGGCCCTTGATGGCCCGCTCGAAAGCGTCGACGTGGTAAAGACCCTTACCGGTAAAGCTGCCTTCGCCGGTAATGTCCTGATAGACGTCAGACACGGTAAAGACGTAAGGATCGAGACCGCGATTGATCGAAAACACCCGCTGGAACACCGAGGCGTCCTTGCCTGTTGTCAGCGAAGGGGTAACGCGCGGCTGGAGAATGCCATAACCGCTGACCACACGACCGGTTTTCGGGTCATGCACGGGTCGATTGATCGGATGATACATCTTGCCGACCATCTTGGTCACGGCATCGCGCATCAACCGGGTGTCGGCGTCCAGCGTCATCACATATTGCACACCATCAGGCACCGCATTGGCGCCCGGCAGGTAGGACGTATCCTTGTCGCCACGCAACAGCAGGTTCAACTCATGCAGCTTACCCCGCTTACGTTCCCAACCCATCCAGCAATCTTCCTGGGGATTGAACAGACGGCGGCGATGCAGGAAATAGAAACGGGTCTTGCCGTCTTCGTTGTAGCGGGCGTTCAGCGCGGCAATTTCCCGCTTGGCATATTCCAGCACTTCGAGATCAGCTTCGGTCTCTTCGACCTTGGCATCCGGCCAGTCGCTGAGCAGCGAAAAATACACTTCGCCACGCGGATTGGTGAGGTAGTGGACTTCCAGATTGCGCACCAGTTCATCGACATGGTCGCGCTTGGAAATCATGCAGGGAACAGCAACCAGCGTACGCGCATCATCTGGAATGCCCTCCTTGAACTCATAGCCGACCAGACGAGCCGGCTTCAGAACAAAGGTGGACAGCGTGTTGAACAGGCCGGTCGCGCCTTCGGATGCCGGCAGGGCAAACAGCACCACGAGAATGGTGATCAGCGGTACCGAAAGGCCAGCGTAAGACAGGTACCAGGCAACGAGCGCCAGCGCCAATGCCGTCAGCGCCAGGACGGGCAGGGCGATAGCCAGCCAATGCAACCGCTTGAAGCTTCGGGTGACGGCGATATGCGCTGGCACGCGGTAACCGACCGCACGTTCCAGCGCCTCCTTCTGCGCGCCCACCAGAACGCTGCCGACGTTGGACGGCGCATCGGAGAGATCGCCGGTCGAGGCAGCGGCCTTCGACAGATCGATGGCGATCTGGGCTATTTCCAGCTCGCTCTTGTCGGAGCGGCGGGCCAGCTTTTCAATTGTATTGCGGTAGCTGTTGCGCGAGCCGAAATCCAGCGCTTCGTAATCGCTGTGGCTGCGCAGGATCTTGTCGACATGGCTGACCTCTTCGACCCAGACCGACCATTCGGTATCGTCGATGGTGCGCAGCCCCTTGATGATGCTGCCCATGCTGACATTGCCGGACGAAAGCCGGTTATGCTCGGCGGCCATCGCCTCTTCGGTGGTGCGGCCATTGGCCTCCAACCGCTGTTCCAGCCAGCTGACGGCAACCGCAGATGTCTGCGAACCGTTGCGCAGGCGATAGAGAAATTGTGTCGCAAACGTATTGTCGTCGGCAAGCGATTCCAGCTGCTTCAAATATTCGCGGCAGGCGGCCTCGTCATTCAGCCGGACGATTTCATCGGCGGCCTCATTGGCCTTGCGCCGCATCTGCCGGGATTTTTCCACCCGGGTCGAAATGCGCCGCAGGTTTTCCACCAGCACGAAGCGCACCATGGAGGGCAGCGCCCACAATTCGCCAATCTCCAGCGAATGCTCGGACTGATAGCCTTCCGCCAGCGCCGTCATGCTCTCGCGCGTCACCGTGGAATGAGTATGGGCTACATAGAGCCAGGCCAGCGCCATGACGCGGGGAATAATCCGGTCGCCAACCTTGACCGTCGGCAATTGCCGATAGAATTTTTTGGGAAAATCGCGGCGGACTTCCTGGATCGCTTCTTCGATAATGTAGTGATTGTCCAGCAGCCATTCGGCAGCAGGCGTAATCGTTGCCCCCGCCTCGACATCGGCAGCGGTGGTGCGATAGACGCGCAGGATTTCCCGCTCGTTTTCCTTATGCCGGGCGAAGAAATCGAAATCGAAGAAACCCGGAAGCGTGCTCATCACCGAAGTGGCGAGAGCCTTGGATTTCTCCTGCAACTCATCGATTGTCAGATAGGTGGCCCGGATCGAATCGTTGTGATCGATATTGCGGGTTTCTGTATCGCGTGGCGCTGTGGATGGCGTCATAGATGGGGACATGTTTTCGAATCTGTTACCAGCAAGAGTGAAATCTGCTGCATTGGGAGGATGCAGCACTTACATATGCGCAACGGGGCCTAGGGAAAGGCCCGCGGCTGCGGGAAAATCAATACGCCCATGACAGGCGCCTTTAAAAAAGGCTTGGTCAGGCGTTATACCAAGTCTCGAAGATGCTGACGCATCCTCGCCTTGAAGGCATTGCAAATATCTCAAATGCATCAATCGCTTGAGATATTTGCAAACGGAATACGAAGAGTCATCGTCAATGACTCCACGTATTAATCCGTCAATCCGGCAAGACGGGTGGAGATGCTCTAAACAGAGTTTCACGACGATAACCACTTCCTTTGCTTGGGCTCATCCATCTGCCGGTCCTTTGCAAATGATGTCTTCCCGGCAATTTTGTCGGCACGACTGTTCATCCTAGCCTTCCACCCTGCAATGCGCAGTTTGAACCGAAGCTGAACGGGTGTTAGGGTCTTCCTCTATAAATCCACGTAGGACTAATCCAAGACCCTCCGCCCGAGGTGGACTTTTCGAATCGGAAACAGACCATCCACATTTTAGGTTAACTATGTCTCTCTTTTTCTCCAATGCCATGAAAGATGTCGTCGAGATCAGGCGCTACCTCCATCAGCACCCGGAACTGGGACTCTCGGAGTTTCACACCTCCGATTATGTGGCTGGAAAACTGGAAGCCTTGGGCTATGAGGTCACCAGGGGCCTGGCCCGCACCGGCATTGTCGCCACCTTGCGCAATGGCACCAGTCAGCGTTCCCTAGGCCTACGGGCGGATTTCGATGCGCTGCCGATCACTGAGGAAACCGGCCTCGACTATGCCAGCCTCACTCCCGGCCTGATGCATGCCTGCGGTCATGATGGTCACACGGCGATGCTGCTCGGTGCCGCCGGTATTCTGGCCGAACGCCGCAATTTCGATGGCGTCGTGCATCTGATTTTCCAGCCGGCGGAAGAAAATTTCGGCGGCGCCCGGCTGATGATCGAAGACGGATTGTTCGAGCGCTTCCCCTGCGATGCAGTGTTTGGCCTGCATAACGACCCCGGCATTGCATTCGGCCATTTCGCCTTCCGGGAAGGGCCGATCATGGCCTCGGTGGATGAATGCAAGATCACCGTGATCGGCCGGGGCGGCCATGGCGCTGAGCCGCAAAGCACCAGCGATCCCATCGTTGCAGGCGCGAGCATTATCATGGCGCTGCAAACCATTGCGTCGCGCAATATCCACCCGCTCGATCCCGTCGTCGTCACCGTCGGGGCCTTTCATGCCGGTGCCGCCAGCAATGTGATACCGGAGCGGGCGGACATGGTCCTGACCATCCGCAGCTTCGACGATCATGTGCGCGATGAACTGGAAAACCGCGTTCGAGCCATTGCCGAGGGGCAGGCGGCCAGCTACGGCATGACCGTGGAGATCGACTATGAGCGGGGCTATCCGGCCACCGTCAATCACAAGGCGGAAACCGATTACGTTCGCGACCTTGCCAGACGCTTTGCCGGCGAAGGCAAGGTTTTCGATATGCCGCGTCCGACCATGGGCGGCGAGGATTTCGCCTATATGCTCCAGGAAAAGCCCGGCACCTACTTCTTCCTCGGCACCAAACGCACCGAAAACGACCCGCCTCTGCACCATCCGCGCTATGATTTCAATGACGATATCATCCCGACCGGCACCGCATTCTGGGTGGACCTAGTGGAAAGCCGCCTGAAGCTGGAATAGGGTATTCCAAGGATATTCAGAAACGCTCTGTTCAGGGCGATAATGCAGACAAACAATGGGCGCGGCTCGCTGCGGAACCGCGCCTATCTTCAAAAGATAGAATAATTGATTTATCAGGCCTTCACCGCGACCTTGTCGTCATCGTTCAACAGGCCGCTGGTGTGCAACAAGGCTGCAAAACGGCCACCCTTGGCGCTCAATTCGTCATAGCCACCCATTTCGACAATACGGCCATGGTCCAGGAACAGCACCTGGTCGGCTTCACGCACAGTCGATAGCCTGTGGGCAATGATAAAGGTCGTGCGGTTCTGGCGCAGCCGGTCGATAGCGGATTTTACCCGCTCTTCGGTCTCGACGTCGAGCGCACTGGTTGCCTCGTCCAGCACCAGGATCGGCGCATCCTTCAGGATGGCACGGGCAATGGCGATACGCTGCCGCTCGCCGCCCGACAGACGGTTGCCACGCTCACCAACATCGGTATCGAAGCCAGACAGACGGCTTTCGATGAAGTCGGTGGCTGCGGCAGCCTCGGCCGCCTTGACGATATCCTCGTCCGTCGCATTTTCGCGCCCGATGCGGATGTTATCGGCAATCGACCGGTTGAGAATGCCAGCATCCTGAAACACAGTCGCAATCGAGTTGCGCAGCGACTGGCGGGTAATGGTGGAAATATCGGCGCCATCGATCAGGATCTGCCCCTGCTGCGGCTCATGCACCCGTTGCAGCAGGTTGATCAAGGTGGTCTTGCCGGCACCGGTCGGCCCGACGATGGCAATCGTCTGTCCGGCCTTGACCGTAAAGGACACGTCCTTGACGCCCTGTGTCGTATTGGCAAAATCGAAGGAGACATGGCGGAATTCGACATCGCCGCGCACGCTCTGCAAGTCGCGATTGCCGACCGGCTCATCACGATCCTGCACGGAATCCTCCAGCACGTAGAAATCTTCAAGCTTGGCGCGCGCCTCGAAGATCTGCGTCGAAAACTGGCGCATCTGGTCGAGACGGGCGATCAGCAGATTGGCAAAGCCGATGAAGGCGATAACGTCGCCGACCCGCAACTCGCCGCTCTGCACCAGCATCGTGCCGATAATCAGGATGATCAGCATCGAAGCGGTAGAGGCGATGCGATTGAGGCCGCTGGCAATCGCCCACCAGTCCAGCACCGGATACTGAGCATCGAGCAGCTTGCTGGTAAAGGTCTTCAGCGCAGAGGTTTCGGCCTGGATACGGTTATAGCTATGCACCACCGAGACATTGCTGATCGTGTCGCTGACATGGGAAAACACCGTGTGGTAGTGGCTCTCGACGGAGGCCTGACCATCCTTGGTCTTGTCCATCACCATCTTGCCGATCGCCACATAGATCAGACCAAGCACGATCAGCACCAGGGTCAGGCGTACATCCATGGAAAAGGCGGTCGGCACCAGCAACACGAGCGCCACTGCCGTGGCCAAATGGGTTCTCATGAATTCCAGCCAGAGGCCGAACAGCGTCTCGCTGGCGCGCAGCAGCGTATGCAGCGCATTGGATGTGCCGCGCTGGTGATGCCAGGACAGCGGCATGGAAATGATCCGGCCAAAGGCTTCGGTCAGCAGGCTGGCCCGACGGCCATGCGCCAGCCGGTCGGCTTCGCGGGCAACAAGCACGAAAGCAATGGTGTTGAATATGCCAAAGCCGCCCCAGAGGAACAGAATATCCTTGACTGGCTTGCCACTGGAAATTGCGTCGATGATCCAACCAAACAGGATCGGCTCGGCAATGGTGATCACCGCCAATATCACATTGGCTGCCACCACGATGCTGACCTTCAGACGGTAAGCGGCAAGATATTGCAAGGCTCGCCAGTAAATTTGTAACAGGGACATGGCGTCAGTTTCTCCTGATCGGCTTCGAATTGGCCGGTTGAGGCATCGTATCACGATATTTTAAGGAGACGAACCTGAACGCTGCCTATACAGACCCGCAGATGTTGTGCAAAGTCCGGTTTTGGAATTCTCTTTTTCACCATGCTTGCTATGGGTAAAATTTCAGGTAGCCGAATTAACAAACACATAAGCTTAACGTGTATTTTAAGAAATAGTGTTTGATAATAATTAGAGAATGTTAATGTTCAGTCTGGTGCTGGACCTAGGGGGTGCGTGTGAGTGTCAATCATCTCATACAGTTTTTGGCTGTATCTCAGGGATGCCGAAGTCGCGAGGAGCTGATCCTAGAATTGGAGAAACTCCTCGAATTTTATAAATTCGATTATTACGGCCTCGTGCGCAGTCCCAAACCTGACCAAAACCCCATGTCGCTGGTGCTTGCAGGACGCTGGCCGGAAAAATGGCCGCAGGTCTATATCACGAAAAAATTCGTGCTGATTGACCCTGCCATTCGCTATCTGGCGCAAGCGCAACGGCCGTTCCGCTGGAGCGAAACGCTGACGGCCTTCGCCCAGGACCCACATTTCAAACGCATGCAGCGGATGATGATGGATGCCCAGCGTTTTGGCCTCGAGGAAGGCTACATCTTCCCCATTCACGGACGGGGCGGATTGCTGGCCAACATGACCATTGGCGGACGACCGGTGGAACTGACCCCGATTGAGATCATGCTGTTCGACACGGTGGCGAAATGCGCCTTCTGGCGGCTGGCGGAAATCAATGGCGAAGACGAACTTCTATCGATGGTGCAAAAAGTCGATGTGCGCCTGACCCGACGCGAGCTTGAAATTCTCAATTATCTCGGGGAAGGCATGACCTCGAACGAGATGAGCAAATTGCTCGAGATTTCGAACCACACCGTCGATTGGTACGTCAACGAATTGCAGGATAAGTTGAACGCCAAGAACCGGCAACATATGGTAGCAATCGCTTACCGCCTTGGCCTGATCAGCTGATATTTTCATCGTTCTGCTGACTTGCCTAAATTGCGCGATGTCTTGCAAACCGCTATGGATTCTCTTCGCAGGCGCACAATGAGCGCCTGATGAAGAGGAGGCCCATTTGTCTATTTCCAAGATCCTAGTTGCCAATCGCTCCGAAATCGCCATTCGCGTGTTTCGGGCTGCCAATGAACTCGGCATAAAAACGGTCGCCATCTGGGCTGAGGAGGACAAGCTCTCCCTGCATCGCTTCAAGGCGGACGAAAGCTATCAGGTCGGTCGCGGCCCGCATCTGAAGCGGGATCTCGGCCCGATCGAAAGCTATCTTTCCATTGAGGAAATCATCCGTGTCGCCAAACTGTCAGGCGCGGACGCCATCCATCCGGGCTATGGCCTTCTGTCCGAAAGTCCTGAATTTGTCGATGCCTGTAACGATGCAGGTCTGATTTTCATCGGCCCGACATCCGATACGATGCGGCAATTGGGCAACAAGGTCGCCGCCCGCAATCTGGCGGTCGAAGTGGGCGTTCCCGTGGTGCCCGCCACCGAACCGCTGCCTGATGACATGGACACCGTGGCCAAAATGGCGGGCGAGATCGGCTATCCGCTGATGCTCAAAGCCTCCTGGGGCGGTGGCGGGCGCGGCATGCGGGTAATCCGCTCCGAAAACGATCTGGCCCGCGAAGTCACGGAAGCCAAGCGCGAGGCAAAGGCAGCCTTTGGCAAGGATGAAGTCTATCTGGAAAAGCTGGTGGAAAATGCCCGCCATGTCGAAAGCCAGATCCTCGGCGATACCCATGGCAATGCTGTGCATCTGTTTGAACGCGATTGCTCGGTGCAGCGCCGCAACCAGAAAGTCGTGGAACGGGCACCCGCCCCCTATCTTTCCGAGGAGCAGCGCCAGGAACTTGCCGCCTATTCGCTGAAAATTGCCAGAGCCACCGGCTATATCGGTGCCGGCACCGTCGAATATCTGATGGATGCCGATACTGGAAAATTCTATTTCATCGAGGTCAACCCGCGCATTCAGGTGGAGCATACTGTCACCGAAGTGGTGACCGGTATCGACATCGTCAAGGCGCAGATCCATATCCTGGAAGGCTTTGCGATCGGCACGCCGGAATCGGGCGTTCCCCGCCAAGAAGACATCCGCCTGCATGGCCATGCCCTGCAATGCCGGGTCACGACCGAGGACCCCGAGCATAATTTCATTCCCGATTACGGCCGTATCACCGCCTATCGCTCGGCGGCAGGTTTCGGCATCCGGCTCGATGGCGGCACCGCCTATACCGGCGCGATCATCACCCGTTTTTATGATCCACTGCTGGTGAAAGTGACCGCTGCTGGCGCCTCACCACAGGAAGCGATTAGCCGGATGGATCGGGCGCTGCGCGAATTCCGTATCCGCGGTGTCGCCACCAATCTCACCTTCCTGGAAGCGATCATCGGACACCCGAAATTTCGCAATAATACCTATACGACACGCTTTATCGATACCACGCCGGAACTGTTCGCCCAGGTCAAGCGCCAGGACCGGGCAACCAAGCTGCTGACCTATCTGGCCGACGTGACCGTCAACGGCCACCCGGAAACCAAGGGCCGTCCCAAGCCCTCGGACAAGGCGGCAAAGCCAGTCATTCCCTATATCGATGCCGGTATCACCGATGGCACCAAGCAGAAGCTTGATGCGCTGGGGCCAAAGGGCTTTGCCGAGTGGATGCGCAACGAACCGCGTGTGCTGCTGACCGACACGACCATGCGCGACGGCCATCAATCGCTGCTGGCCACCCGGATGCGCACCCACGACATTGCCCGGATCGCCAGCGTCTACGCCCGCGCCCTGCCCAATCTGCTGTCGCTGGAATGCTGGGGCGGCGCGACCTTTGACGTATCCATGCGGTTCCTGACAGAAGATCCGTGGGAGAGGCTGGCACTGATCCGCGAAGGCGCACCCAACCTGCTGCTACAAATGCTGCTACGCGGCGCAAACGGTGTCGGCTATACCAATTACCCTGACAATGTCGTCAAATATTTTGTCCGCCAGGCAGCAAAGGGCGGCATCGACTTGTTCCGGGTGTTCGATTGCCTGAACTGGGTCGATAATATGCGCGTCTCCATGGATGCCGTGCAGGAAGAAAACAAGCTGTGCGAGGCCGCAATCTGCTATACCGGCGATCTCCTGAACAGCGCCCGACCGAAATACGACCTGAAATATTATACGGCTCTCGCCGCCGAACTGGAAAAAGCAGGCGCCCATATCATTGCCGTCAAGGACATGGCCGGGTTGCTCAAACCCGCAGCCGCGAAAGTCTTGTTCAAGGCGCTGCGTGAGGCAACCAGCCTGCCGATCCATTTCCACACCCATGACACATCGGGCATTTCCGCCGCTACCGTGCTGGCAGCCATTGATGCCGGTGTCGATGCCGTGGATGCCGCCATGGACGCGCTGTCGGGCAACACCTCCCAGCCCTGCCTGGGCTCAATTGTCGAAGCCTTGGCCGGAACCGAGCGCGACCCGGGGCTCGACCCGGAATGGATCCGTCGCATTTCCTTCTATTGGGAAGCGGTGCGCGGCCAATATGCGGCCTTCGAAAGCGATCTCAAGGGGCCGGCCTCAGAAGTCTATCTGCATGAAATGCCCGGCGGCCAGTTCACCAACCTGAAGGAACAGGCCCGTTCGCTGGGGCTGGAAACCCGCTGGCACGAGGTGGCGCAGACCTATGCAGACGTCAACCAGATGTTCGGCGACATCGTCAAAGTCACGCCCTCATCCAAGGTGGTGGGCGACATGGCGCTGATGATGGTGGCGCAGGATCTGACGGTGGACGATGTCGAGAATCCGGATAAGGACATTGCCTTCCCCGATTCGGTCGTCTCGATGCTGAAGGGTGATCTCGGCCAACCACCCGGCGGCTGGCCGCAGAGCCTGCAAAAGAAGGCGTTGAAGGGCGAAAAACCATATACGGATGTGCCGGGCTCGCTTTTACCGCCCGCCGATCTCGATGCCGAACGCAAGACCATCGAGGACAAGCTGGAGCGCAGTGTCAGTGATTTCGAATTCGCATCCTACCTGATGTATCCGAAGGTGTTCACCGATTTCGCCCTGGCCTCCGATACCTATGGCCCGGTCTCGGTCCTGCCGACCCATTCCTATTTCTACGGCATGGGCGATGGCGAGGAATTGTTTGCCGAAATCGAAAAAGGCAAGACACTTGTCATCGTTAATCAAGCAGCCAGTGCTCCCGATGCCCAGGGCCTGGTGACGATGTTTTTCGAGCTGAACGGCCAGCCACGCCGTATCAAGGTGCCGGACCGCAGCCATGGAGCCTCCGGGGCCGCCGCCCGCCGCAAGGCGGAGGCCGCCAATGCCGCACATATCGGCGCACCGATGCCTGGTGTCATCTCGCGGGTCTTCGTCGCGGCCGGACAGGACGTGAAAGCCGGAGACGTGCTGCTGTCCATCGAAGCGATGAAGATGGAAACCGCGCTGCATGCCGAACGCGATGGCAAGATTGCCGAAGTGCTGGTGAAGGCCGGTGACCAGATCGACGCCAAGGACCTGCTGATCGGCCTTGAGGCATAACAAACTACTGCATAATTCCTTAAATCGGAATCGATCTAAGGAGAAAATTATGCAGCAGATTTAAAGTGTTACAGCGTCCTTTGTGCGTTTTATAAAACGCACGGCGCTGTAAAGCAGCGGCGCGTCCCTCAGGATGCGCCGCCCTAATCTTGGACGCTTTTCCCTGACGTCTCGCAGGCGTTACGACCGGTCAGCCATTCCGTCGTCAACGCTTTCCTCGATCCGTTCCATATCATCATCGGAGAGGCCGAAATGATGACCGATCTCATGGATCAGCACATGGGTGACGATATCGCCCAGCGTTTCTTCATTCTCAGCCCAATAATCGAGAATGGGGCGGCGATAGAGGGTGATCTTATTGGGCACCTCGCCGGTTTCCATGCTGAAACGCTCGGAAATGCCGCGCCCTTCGAACAGGCCCAACAGATCGAAAGGCGTTTCGAGGGCCATGTCTTCAAACACGTCGTCGGTGGGAAAATCGGCAATCTCGATGATCAGGTTTCCGGTCAGGTCCCGAAACTCCTTCGGTAAATTGCCGAAAGCTTCGATCGCCAGCGACTCGAACGTGCTGATTGTCGGCGCGTGTTTTTCGCGCCAGTCGTCGGATTGGTCTACCCGGGCCATGGGAACTCCTACTACAGCGCCGCGCAGGACTGACATCGCGCACCCGCCATAACACTCGAATGGACTGTGGAGGCCTGTCACCGACCGGCTCGAAGGTCAGGTAAGGGTCGTTCCGCAGTAAGATCCCCCATATAGTCTGTTTAATTGCACTTTACGAGTGCCATTCAAAACCCGGCCAGTTCCGCTTGAAAATGCGGAAAATATGAACTGCCATTGAAGCCGACAGTTTATATTTCTTATTCGTTCAAGACGAGAATGCGTGAGCATCTTGGCGACTTGGTGAAGAGGGCGGAGAGACCCCGCCCCCTTTGCAAAACCTAAGAAAAATAGTCTCAGGCGGATGCTTTGTTCTGCCGGTTGGCAATCAGGTCGTCGACAACGCCAGGATCGGCGAGCGTCGATGTATCGCCCAGCGCGCCAAAATCGTCCTCGGCGATCTTGCGCAGGATACGACGCATGATCTTGCCGGACCGGGTTTTCGGCAGGCCGGGAGCAAACTGAACCTTGTCGGGAGAGGCAATCGGGCCGATTTCGGAACGGACATGCTTGATCAACGTCTGGCGCAATTCCTCATTGCCCTCATGGCCCGCCATCAGCGTCACATAGCAATAAATGCCCTGACCCTTGATGCCGTGCGGATAACCGACCACGGCGGCTTCCGAGACCAGATGATGCGAGACCAGCGCCGATTCCACCTCAGCAGTCCCCAGACGGTGGCCGGACACATTCAGCACGTCATCGACGCGGCCGGTGATCCAGTAATAACCGTCTTCGTCACGACGGCAGCCGTCGCCGGTGAAATACTTGCCCTTATAGGTGGAGAAATAGGTCTGGACGAAGCGATTGTGGTCGCCGTAAATCGTCCGTGCCTGGCCCGGCCAGCTGTCGATCAGGCAGAGATTGCCATCGGCAGCCCCTTCCAGCACCTTGCCTTCATTGTCCACCAGTTCCGGCTTGACGCCAAAGAACGGCCGGGTCGCGGAACCGGGCTTGAGATCCGTGGCGCCGGGCAGGGGGCTGATGAGAATGCCGCCGGTCTCGGTCTGCCACCAGGTATCGACAATCGGGCAGCGCTGATCGCCGACCACGTTATAATACCATTCCCAGGCTTCCGGATTGATTGGCTCACCGACCGAGCCCAGCAATCGCAGGCTGGAGCGCGAGGAACGCTTGACGAAATCGTCTCCGGCCCCCATCAGCGAGCGGATGGCGGTCGGCGCGGTATAGAAAATATTGACCTTATGCTTGTCGATGATTTCCCAGAATCGTCCCTGGTCGGGGAAATTCGGTACGCCTTCGAACATCACCGTCGTCGCGCAATTGGCTAGCGGCCCGTAGACGATATAGGAATGGCCGGTGACCCAGCCCACGTCTGCCGAGCACCAGAATATCTCGCCGTCCTTGTAGTCGAACACATATTCGTGGGTCATCGCCGCATAGACGAGGTATCCGCCCGTCGTGTGCAGCACGCCCTTTGGCTTGCCGGTGGAGCCGGAGGTGTAGAGAATGAACAGCGGATCTTCCGCCTTCATCTTCACCGGCGGGCAATCCGGCTTCACCTTGGCGATTTCCTGATGGTACCAGAGATCGCGCCCCGGAGCCCAGCCGACCTTGCCGCCCGTACGGCGCACCACCAACACCTTGTTGACGATGACATATTGTTTCGCCGCAATGTCGATGGCGACATCGGTGTTTTCCTTGAGCGCCACCGGCTTGCCGCCGCGCACCCCTTCGTCACAGGTGATCACGAAGGTCGATTCGCAATCGACAATCCGGCCAGCCAGGGCTTCAGGCGAAAAACCGCCAAACACCACCGAATGCACAGCACCAATACGCGAACACGCCAGCATGGCATAGGTCGCTTCCGGCACCATCGGCATATAGATGGTGACGCGGTCGCCTTTCTTGACGCCATGGGCTTTCAGCACATTGGCGAGCCGGCAGACATTGTCATAAAGCTGATTATAGGTGATCCGCTTGTCGATATAGGGATTGTCGCCTTCCCAGATGATCGCGGTGCGCTCGCCATGGGTTTTCAGATGCCGGTCGATGCAGTTGTAGGACACATTGGTCAGCCCGTCCTCGAACCATTTGATCGGCACCTTGCCCTTGAAACTGGTGTTCTTGGCCTTGGTATAGGGCTTGAACCAATCAATCCGCTTGCCGTGTTTCGACCAGAATTTCTCCGGCTCCTCAATGCTTTCCTCGTACCATTTCAGGTATTTGTCGTTATCGATCAAAGCCTGGGCCTTGGCGGCCTTTAAAACGGGATAGGTCTTCGCAGACATGAAATCCTCCTGATGTGACGCAGCCATGACAGGCTGCGGAGAGCTCCTCACCTCTCTCAACATGCGACCCGGCATGATGCGGTGCAGTGGCTCTGCATCATGATATAGGTGTCATACTGCCAATTCTTATCAGGTCGCCACATGGCGGCAATTAGACAAAGGTCATTTGTCTTTCAAAGAATTGCATTTCTGCGTCAACCGGCGTATATAGCCGGTGATTTCCCGGAAATTCTGGTTGTATCCACGGCTCGCGCCCGACGGCGCGTACCTACAGAAGGATTGTAATTGCATGGCCCAGACACTGCTTATGCCAAAGGCAACGGCCGTATGGCTCGTAGACAATACGGCGCTGTCATTCGAGCAGATCGCCCAGTTCTGCAAGCTGCACCCGCTTGAGGTAAAAGCCATTGCCGATGGCGAAGCCGCACAAGGCATCAAGGGTCTTGATCCCATTGCCACCGGCCAGCTTTCCCGCGACGAGATCGCACGCGGCGAAAAAGATATTGCCCACAAGCTGAAGATTTCCGAGCCGAAGGTGCGCGTGCCTGATTCGAAACGCCGTGGCCCCCGCTATACGCCGGTCTCCAAGCGTCAGGACCGCCCGAACGCCATTCTCTGGCTGGTGCGCAATCATCCTGAACTGAAGGATGCACAGATTTCCCGGCTGGTCGGCACCACCAAGAGCACGATCGAGCAGATCCGTGACCGCAGCCACTGGAATTCGGCCAATCTCGCGCCGATGGACCCGGTAACGCTTGGCCTGTGCAGCCAGATCGATCTGGACATGGAAGTGGAAAAGGCCTCGAAGGGCCGTCCGCTGCCGACAGCTGCCGAGCTTGGCGCCACTCTGCAATCGGCTTCGCAGACCGAACATCTCGATTTCTACGCCCAGGAAGAGGAAAAGGAAATCGACGCCAATGCCGTGTTCAAGAAGCTGCAATCGTTGAAATCGACCAATACCGAAGAAGAAGACGATCAGTATTGATCCGCTACATCAGCGTTGGAAAATTCAAACCCCGGTGGCTCCGCCCCGGGGTTTTATTTTGAGGGTTTTGTTGGTGAAATCAGCAGCCCTCACCGGCTCCCGAAAATCGCCGATCCCACCCGAACACTGGTGGCGCCGAAGGCAATAGCTGTCTCGTAATCACCCGACATGCCCATCGACAGGCGCTCGACGCCGCATTGCCCGGCCAGCTTCGCCAGAAGAGCGAAATGTGGCCCGGGATTTTCATCGGCTGGTGGAATGCACATCAATCCCACAATATCGAGGCCGAGTTCCGACCGGCAAAGGGCGACAAAATCCACCGTGTCCTGCGGGGCAATGCCCGCCTTTTGCGGCTCCAACCCGGTATTGACCTGCACATAAAGCCGCAGCTGCCGGCCCTGCTTGGCCATTTCCTCGGCCAGTGCGCGGGCGATTTTTTCCCGGTCCACCGTTTCGATCACATCGAATAGCGCCACGGCTTCCGCTGCCTTGTTGGATTGCAACGGTCCGATCAGATGCAGCTCGATCTCAGGCGTTTCTGCCTTCAGCTGCGGCCATTTTCCTTGCGATTCCTGCACGCGGTTTTCACCGAACACCCGCTGGCCATGCAGGATGACCGGGCGGATCGCCTCCGCATCGAAGGTTTTGGAAACGGCGACCAGCGTGACCGCCTCCGGGGTCCGATCCGCTTCGCGGGCCGCAGCGGCGATCCGGGTCCGCACCTCATCCAGTCGTTCTTCAATGGTCATCGCCAGCCATCCATATTTTGAAATTCCGCCTGTTTTCGCGGCACTGGCCGTGAAAGGCAAGAGCCTTGCAAGCGCATTATCGGCACCCCAGCAAGGAATGCGTCCCCGGATTGCCCGATTCCAGTGCAAAACCTTGACGCTAGGGCTGTTTCATGGTGAAGGTCCACCCAAATTTTCAAGCAATCCGGACGTAGCATCCCATGAGTACAGAACGTTACAATCCGCGCGATGCGGAACCTCGTTGGCAGGAAAAATGGTCTGAAGCGAAAATCTTCGAGACCGATAACGACGATCCTCGCGAAAAATACTACGTACTCGAGATGTTCCCCTACCCGTCTGGCCGCATTCATATTGGCCATGTGCGCAATTATGCCATGGGCGATGTCGTGGCCCGCTACAAACGCGCCCGCGGCTATAATGTCCTGCATCCAATGGGTTGGGACGCTTTCGGCATGCCAGCCGAAAACGCCGCCATGCAGAACAAGGTTCATCCCAAGGACTGGACTTATCAGAACATCGCCTCCATGCGCGCCCAGTTGAAATCCATGGGCCTGTCGCTGGACTGGTCGCGTGAATTCGCCACCTGCGATGTCGAATATTACCAACGCCAGCAATATCTCTTCCTCGACATGATGGAAAAGGGCCTGGTCTATCGCAAGCAGTCCAAGGTCAACTGGGACCCGGTCGACCAGACGGTGCTGGCTAATGAACAGGTGATCGATGGCCGTGGCTGGCGCTCCGGTGCGCTGGTCGAGCAACGCGAACTGACCCAATGGTTCTTCAAGATCACCGATTTCGCCCAGGATCTGCTGGACGCTCTGGACACGCTGGATCACTGGCCCGAAAAGGTCCGGCTGATGCAGAAGAACTGGATCGGCCGGTCTGAAGGCCTGACGGTGCGATGGGAGATCGCCGCTGGGACAGGTCCGCAGGGCTTTGCCGACGTGCAGGTCTATACGACACGGCCTGACACATTGTTTGGCGCCAGCTTCCTGGCAATTGCCGCCGATCATCCGCTGGCCAAGGCACTGGCCGAAACATCCACCGACATTGCTGACTTCTGCGACGAATGCCGCAGGGCAGGGACCTCGCTGGCTGCGCTGGAAACCGCCGAGAAAAAAGGCTTGGACACCGGAATCAAGGTCAGACATCCGCTTGATCCCAACTGGGAATTGCCTGTTTACGTCGCCAATTTCGTGCTGATGGACTATGGCACCGGCGCGATCTTCGCCTGCCCGTCCGGAGACCAGCGCGATCTGGATTTTGCCCGCAAATACGATCTGCCTGTTGTGCCTGTTGTGATGCCAAAGGATGGCGATGCAGCCAGCTTCACGGTGGGCGACACCGCCTATGTGGAAGACGGCGTGATGATCAATTCACGCTTCCTCGACGGCAAGACCACCGATGAAGCTTTTGAAGCCGTTGCCACAAAACTGTGCGCCGAACAGCTGAATGGCGCGCCTGTTGGCGAGCGCAAGGTCAATTTCCGCCTGCGCGACTGGGGCGTGTCACGCCAGCGCTACTGGGGCTGCCCGATCCCGGTTATTCACTGTGAAGACTGCGGTGTTGTTCCGGTTCCGAAACAGGATCTGCCGGTCAAACTGCCGGATGACGTCACTTTCGACGTACCTGGCAATCCGCTGGACCGCCATCCGACCTGGCGCAACGTTTCCTGCCCATGCTGTGGCAAGGCGGCCCGGCGTGAAACGGATACGATGGACACGTTTGTCGACTCCAGCTGGTATTACACCCGCTTCACCGCACCGTGGGAAGACAAGCCGACCGATCCGGCTGTGGCCAATCATTGGCTGCCAGTCGATCAATATATCGGCGGCATCGAGCATGCGATCCTGCACCTGCTCTACTCCCGATTCTTCACCCGCGCCATGCGCGAAACAGGCCATGTGGCCGTCAGCGAGCCTTTCAAAGGTCTGTTTACCCAGGGCATGGTCGTCCACGAGACCTACCGTCTTGGCAGCGGCGCGAATGGCCAATGGGTGGCGCCTGCGGATATCCGCGTCGAGGATGTCGATGGCACACGCCGCGCCTTCCTTCTGTCCTCCGGCGAGGAGGTGACGATCGGCTCCGTTGAAAAAATGTCGAAGTCGAAAAAGAACGTCATCGACCCCGATGATATTCTGGGCTCCTACGGCGCAGATACCGCCCGCTTTTTCGTTTTGTCGGATTCACCACCGGATCGCGACGTGATCTGGTCGGAAGCCGGTATCGAAGGCTCGCATCGCTTCGTCCAGCGGCTTTGGCGGCTGGTTTCCGAGGCTGCCGACGTGCTGAGAACCTCTGCATCGACTCCGGCTAAGGATGGTGCGGGCAGGGCGGTCTCCCAGATTGCCCACAAGACCTTGCAGGCTGTCGGTGCCGATCTGGACAAACTGGCCTTCAACAAGGCCGTGGCGCGGATTTACGAGTTGCTCAATGCTCTGGCATCACCGCTGACGCAGGTGGCATCTGGACAAGCCGATGCTGACTTCGCCGCTGCGATGCGCAACGCCACGGAAATACTAATCCAGATCATTGCTCCAATGATGCCGCATCTGGCAGAAGAATGCTGGGCGGTGTTGGGCCATTCCGGAATGGTGTCGCAAGCAGACTGGCCGGTTTTCCACGCTGAATTGGTGGCTGAAAACGAAGTGGTCATGCCGGTGCAAATCAACGGCAAGAAGAAGGCCGAATTGACAATCGGTCGCGATGAGGATCAGAATGCCGTCAGCCAAGCGGTGCTCGATCTGGATGCCGTTAAAGCCGCTCTTCAAGGGCAAACGCCTAAGAAGATCATTGTGGTTCCGCAGAGGATTGTGAACATTGTCGTCTGATTCACGCGTAAATCTATCCCGTCGCGCGGTTCTTGCCGCGTCCGTTGGTCTGCTTGGCGCCCTCGCGGGTTGTCAGGTCAGGCCGCTCTATGGGGAGGCTCTTGGCACCCGTAAGCTGATGGCCTCCATTGGCTTCTCTCCAGCAACGGACAGGGTGGGGCAGGAGGTTCGGAACCGATTGATCTTCCTCGCCGCGGGCGGGCAGGGCGAGCCGGCGCATCCTGAATATCTCGTCACCCTGGTCGTTCATACCGACACGACGGAAGTTCTGATCAACGAAAGTACCGACCGTGCGACAGCCGGTCGCGTGACAGTCAGCGCAGACTATACATTGAAGAAGGCAAGCGACCTTTCGGTTATGCGTATTGCCCATCGCCAGTCCGTCGCGCTGGTTGATTTTCCGACCCAGGAGTTTGCCAAGCTTCGCGCTGTAAGAGATGCTGAAAATCGCGCTGCGCGGGAATTGGCAGAGTTGATCTCCGCAGATTTGGCTAGCCTGCTGGTTCGTAAATAATAAACGCGAGTTTTGCCAACACGAAGCCCCTGGGATCTTCTATAGGATGTGCCTAAAATCGCAATGGCACAGCGCCATAGGTTGTTTGGGATCACATTGAACCGGACAACCTATAGACATCCTTCAATCCGCTTGTCTCTTTGGAAAACCGGTTCTACTTTCACTGACAAACTCCAGTGCATCATGCGTTTATAATCAAACGCATGATGCCCTATCATTTTAAATTTGCTGCACTGCCTGTCTGATACACGGTCAAGCGGAGAGACTTGAAGCCCATGGTTGAAGTCAAGTCACACGAATTCGATGGCTTTCTGCAAAAATCAGTCCGCCACTACAAGATGTTTCTGGTCTATGGCCCGGATGTTGGCCTTGTGGCGGAACGCGCGGCGGCCCTTGCCAAATCGACAGGCGTTGCGCTTGACGATCCCTTCTCGGTCATTCGGCTGGATAGCAGCGACCTGCAGAGCGATCCGGGAAAACTATTGGATGAAATGAATGCCCTCGGCCTCTTCGGCGGCGACCGATTGGTCTGGATCAGAGGCGTCGCCAATGAAAAGAGTGTGGTCGATGGGCTGCAAATTCTTGCCAAGGACCCGCCTGAATCCAGTTGCCTTATCCTTGAAGCCGGGGATCTCAAAAAGGGATCAGCGACCCGAAAGATAGCCGAATCGGCCCGCAATATTGCAGTTATTCCCTGCTATCAGGACGATGCACGCGCCATCAATGCCTTGATTGACGCGGAATTCAGCGCCGCAGGAAAGAGACTGACCCCTGCGGCTCGTTCACTGCTCAGTGAAAGTCTAGGCGGTGACCGCCGCGCATCTCGCAATGAGATATCCAAGCTGCTGCTCTATTGTCTGCATGACGATCTCGTCGATGAAACCCATGTCGAGCAGATTATTGGCGATGCCAGCGCCGTTTCGACGGACGAAGCGGTAGATGCCGTGCTTGCTGGCAATTCCGACGCTCTCTTGCACGCCGTCCAGAAAATTGCCACCTCCAAAACACCGATGTTCCTCGTTCTTCAGGGGTGCCTTCGACAGTTTCAGTTGCTGGACATTATGCGAAGTGAGATGGATGAAAAACGCCAACAGGCTGGCCAAGTCATGCAAACGCTTGGCCGTCAGATACATTTCAAGCGAAAGCCCCTGTTTGAAAAATCTTTAAAGAATTGGCCGTCCGACGCCCTTTCGGTCGAGATGCGCCGATTACAGGCAGGTATTCTCGCCAGCAGGCGTCAGCCAACGTTAGAAGACAGCCTGTCGCTTCAAACCCTTCTGGCCATTACCCTGCAATCGGCCAGGAGAAGCCGCCAGTAACTTCTCCTGCTTGCCATTTCACGTTCGGGAAATGGCAAAGAATATTGTCTTCTGCTTTATTTGGAAGATAAACGGCAGCGCAAAAGTCCATTCAGAGGTTAGCGCGCCTCAAGCAACCGGCAAATTTCCTCAAGCTGCTCCAGGGTTTTGTAATTGATTCGAAGCTGGCCACCGCCACCTTTGTGATTGATCGATACATCCAACCCCAAACGATCCGACAGGCTTCTCTCCAATGCGACTGTATCAGAATCCTTTGCAGGCGCCACGTGCGGCTTTGGCTGGCCTTGGCCCTTGATATCGTTTTGCGCCAGACGTTCAGCATCTCGGACCGACATGCCCTTGGACACGATCTGACGGGCCAAGCTATTCGGGTCCGATGTCGAGACCAAAGCGCGAGCATGACCGGCAGACAGAGAACCGTCTGCAAGCATGTCACGCACTGGATCAGGAAGCTTCAAAAGCCGCAGGCTGTTGGCCACATGGCTTCGGCTCTTGCCGATAATCTCGCCGAGATCATTCTGGGTATATCCGTGTTCTGCAATCAGTTGTTCATATCCCATCGCCTCTTCGAGCGGATTGAGATCGGCACGTTGAACGTTTTCGACAATTGCCAATTCCAGAGCAGTGCGATCATCCACATCTCGAACGATGACAGGTATTTCCACCAATCCGGCGAGCTGGGCTGCGCGCCAGCGACGTTCGCCAGCAATGATCTCGTAACGGCCTGTTGCAATCGTTCGCACCACGACTGGCTGCACAATGCCGTGCTGGCGAATGGAGCCGGCAAGTTCCTGAAGAACCGTTTCGTCAAAGTAACGACGAGGATTGCGTGGATTACGGGACACAAATTCAATCGGCACCATCCGGTCGGCGGAGACCACAGCTCTGCTTTCATCGACAGGAACAGGTTGATCCATTTCGCCAATCAAGGCGGCTAAACCACGACCAAGACGCCGTTTCGAAATATCGTCGTTCATCACGAACCTCTTCGTTCACTCTTCACGCTGGAATAGGCTTCCACTCGCCGCGTCTACACCATTCAAATCGCCAGAACCACACCCATAGGCGCGGGATAGACGATCTAAGCCGCGCGACGTTGCCGCTCCCTTTGGATAACTTCTGACGCCAGCTGCAGATAAGCCTGGCTGCCTGCGCATTTCAGGTCATAAAGAATAGCCGGCTTGCCATAAGACGGTGCTTCGGAGACCCTGACATTGCGTGGAATGAGCGTGTGATAGACCTTTTCACCCAGATGGCTACGGACGTCTGTCACCACCTGCTGAGCGAGATTATTCCGGGAGTCGAACATTGTCAGAACAATACCTTGGATATCCAAGGTGGGATTAACGTTGCGCCTGACCTGACCAATCGTCTCAAGCAACTGGCTAAGACCTTCCAGAGCAAAAAACTCACATTGCAGCGGCACCAGAATAGAATGCGCCGCAGCCATGGCGTTCATTGTCAGCAAATTAAAAGACGGAGGGCAATCGACCAGAACATAGGAATATGCCAATCCATCCTGAGACTGCAAAGCAGCCTTCAAGCGAAACACCCGGTCAGCCTTCTGGGCGATTTCCATCTCAAGCCCTAGCAAATCGAGGGTGGAGGGTACAATCGACAGATTAGGCACCGCAGTATCGATAACCGTTTCGGAAACGCTATGGCTTCCAATCAATAAATCATAGGAGGACAATTTACGGTCACGGCGGTCAATTCCCAAACCCGTGCTTGCATTGCCTTGGGGATCGAGATCGACAATCAATACTCTTTCGCCAATCGCAGCCAATGCGGTTGCAAGATTAATGGCCGTCGTCGTCTTGCCGACACCGCCTTTTTGATTGGCAATTGTTATGATCCGGTTCTTCTCGTAGGGCATGAGGTCACCTGACTGATCTTACTTTGATCGTGCAAGCCCGCTCACTTCCAGGATGACAGAGTCGGCTTCAAGCACGCTAGGATGTATTATCAGATCAAACGTCCATCGGTCACGCGCATTGTTAACTTCAGACTGGTAATCCCGACCTTTATGCAGGAGAAAATTAAGATTTTTGTTTTTTTCGGCCCAAGGAGAGGCATAAGAGAAAAGCAGATCGAGATCCGCAAGCGCTCGTGCCGAAATTGTATCGCAATCCGACAGACTTTTATGTGCCTCTTCGATTCGCACGGGATG
Organism: Agrobacterium vitis; assembly: GCF_014926405.1. NCBI lineage: Bacteria > Pseudomonadati > Pseudomonadota > Alphaproteobacteria > Hyphomicrobiales > Rhizobiaceae > Gillisella > Gillisella vitis. Next base: position 3,273,048 of record NZ_JACXXJ020000005.1, on the reverse strand, counting down.
AACCCTGCCTCGGGCGCCCGTTTCCATCAGAGCCGTGCGGAGGAAAGCTGCTTTTTTGTTATTGCTCTCGACCAAATCAACCCAGCCGTCGCTCTTTTCCGACAATAAAATCGCAGTAATGACGCCCGGAAATCCGCCACCACTTCCCAAGTCGATCCAGTGCTGTGGGTTCGGACGAAGCTTAAACAGCTGCGCGCTATCAATGACATGTCGATGCCAGATCTGATCTTTCGTTGAATTGGCAACAAGGTTGATGACCTTGGACCACTTGCCAAACAGATCGACGAAATGATCCAATTTTTCGTATGTTTCACGTGAAACACGTAGACCGGTAAGCCGCTGAAAGAGACTCGCGGACATTGCATCAACCGACATGTCGCAACATACCCTTGTTTAAGAAAGCGATAAGCAGAGAAATGGCCGCGGGGGTCATACCCTCGACCTTGGCGGCCTGGGAGAGATTTTCAGGACGGGTCTTTTCCAGTTTCTGCTTTAGCTCGTTGGATAGGCCCGATAGGGAAGCATAATCGAAATCCTTTGGAATCAGTCTATCTTCATCTCGTTTGGTTGCGGCAATATCGGCATTTTGTCGATCCATATAAACAGCATAGGTCGCGTGAATTTCAACAGCCTCCGCGACCTTACTATCTAAAGCAGAAAGTTCAGGCCAGAGCCGGGAGAGATCGGCAATCGAAATATCGGGATAGGCCAACAGCTCAAGGGCAGTGCGCCGGCGCCCGTCCTGATTAACAGGGATGCCAACGGCAGCGGCTTCATTGGGTGTTAGTTTCCTCGTCTCAAGCATATTGATCGTGTCATCAATCTGATGCCTGTAGTCTTTAAACCGTTTTTCTTGGTCTGAAGCGATACATCCGAGCGCGATGCCAATAGGCGTCAAACGTATATCGGCATTATCTGCCCGAAGCGACAAACGAAACTCCGCACGCGAGGTGAACATCCTATAGGGTTCAGTCACGCCATGGCTGATCAAATCATCAATCATCACGCCAATATACGATTGAGCCCGGCTGAAATGAACCACATCCTGGCCGCCTGCCGTGCGTGCGGCATTCAATCCTGCCACCAGGCCTTGTGCCGCAGCTTCTTCGTAACCAGTGGTTCCATTGATCTGCCCAGCGAGATAAAGACCACTCAGGCGTTTCAACTCGAGGCTCGCCGACAATTCCCGCGGGTCTATGTGGTCATATTCGATTGCATAAGCGCTCTGGAGAATGGTCACATTTTCCAAGCCAGGCAGTGTTCTCATGAACTCTCTCTGCACGGACTCCGGCAAAGACGTCGATATTCCATTCGGATAAACCGTATGGTCATCCAGACCCTCAGGCTCAAGAAAAACCTGATGGCCATCCCTATCTCCAAACCGGCTGATCTTATCCTCAATCGAAGGACAGTAGCGTGGGCCGACACCTTCGATCTGCCCAGAATACATGGCAGAGAGATGAATATTATCTCGAATGATTGTGTGGGTTGCGGCAGTGGTACGGGTGATTCCACATTCGATCTGCGGATTGGTAATCCGATCGGTCATGAATGAGAACGGGACTGGTTGCTCATCAGCTGACTGCATTTCGAGCTGTGCCCAGTCAATAGTTCGACCATCCAACCTGGCCGGAGTTCCGGTTTTCAACCGACCCAGCCTTAGGCCCAACCGCCCCAATGTCGCGCTCAAACCGAGCGAAGGGGCTTCGCCAACACGTCCGGCCGGAATTTTTGTCTGTCCAATATGAATGAGACCGCGCAAAAAAGTACCGGAGGTCAATATCACTGACGCGCTGGACAGGCTTTGCCCATCTGCCAAAATAACCCCTTTAACCGTGCCATTTTCGACATCAAGATCGAACACATCCCCTTCGATGATCTCGAGCTGCGGATGATTGAAGAGAACATTTTGTACGGCTTGGCGGTAAAGCTTTCGGTCGGCTTGAGTTCTCGGCCCTCGTACCGCCGGTCCTTTCTTACGGTTAAGCAACCGGAACTGAATTCCTGCGGCATCAGCACATCTGCCCATGAGGCCCCCGAGCGCATCAATTTCCCGGACAAGATGCCCTTTGCCCAAACCGCCAATGGCCGGATTACAAGACATAACACCGATCGTATCGTGCCGATGCGTTACTAGGCATGTTCGCGCACCAAGCCGCGCACTCGCATAGGCAGCTTCACTGCCCGCATGCCCACCGCCAATCACAATCACATCAAATCGCCGCGGCATCATTTTCATCTCGACCACCAGTGTTTCACGTGAATCATTTTCCGACACAAAATTCCGAAAAGATTTTGCCCAAAAGCGTTTCGGTATCGATACGCCCAACCAGACGACCAAGCGAGTCACTGGCTAAACGCAGGAAATCCGCCCTGATTTCCAAGTTCAGTCGCCCATCCAAGGCCTGATCAATAAATGAAACTGCATCTCGCAGGCATTCAATATGTCGCAAACGACTTGGGATCACTGATTCACTCTGACCAAACCGTTTCCGAATCGAATCAAGAATTACGCTTCGAACCCTATCCACATCATCTGCAACGTAAGTCGAAATGACGAGATCTCGTCCAATCTCATCATTTGCCGACACGAGATCAACTTTTGTGCCTATGGTGATAAACGGAACCGAAACAATATTAATTGTGTGGCCTGGAGATGAAACGTCATCAAGCAACAGAACGAGATCGGCTTCTTCAACCTTGCGTAATGCCCGCCGTATGCCTTCCTGTTCGATGACCTCTTCGGTCTCTCGAATACCGGCGGTGTCATACAGGCGAACAACATATCCTTCAAGGTCTATATCACATTGCAGAATGTCCCGTGTCGTCCCGGCATAATGGGTAACAATCGCTACATCCCGACCGGCAAGCGCATTGATGAGGCTCGACTTGCCAGCGTTAGGAGGCCCAGCAATCACAACGCTGAAACCGTCACGAATAATCTCACCCCGCCGGTCATCGACAATAGCCGCTGAAATCTGCGTGCGAAGGTCTGTAACGGTATCCCAAACCTGGTCTGACACCGAGCCGGGAATATCGCCTTCATCAGCAAAATCCAACTCAGCCTCAATCATCGCGCGGCCATAGATCAATTTCTCACGCCAGCTCTCATAGATACCGGTCGCGTGACCGCTGGCTTGGGCTAGAGCTTGACGCCGCTGCATTTCTGTTTCCGCTGCCAGCAGATCGGCTAGGCCTTCAATTTCAACCAAGTCCAGCTTGCCGTTTTCAAAAGCCCGTCTCGAAAACTCTCCAGGTTCTGCAAGCCGGCAACCGGAGAACGAGGCCAGTGTCGAAAGCAAAGCACTTGCCACGGCCCGACTTCCATGCACATGCAGTTCCCCGCAATCCTCACCAGTGAACGAGGAGGGGCCGGAGAAGAAAAGGACCAGTCCGCGGTCAATCACCAGTCCATCACGGTGCCGAATCGATCGTAACGTGGCCTGGCGTGGCTCAGGAACCATCCCACAGAGTTCTGTTACAACGGCTTGGACATCAGGACCCGATAACCGAATGACGGCTACACCACTCGGAAGCGATCCGGTCGAGAGGGCAAAAATAGTATCGCCTGCCATTGCTTGAACTTACTCCTTGAACGCGCAACCTGCCTTGTGCTTGGGCACGCCAAAACCTTCATAATCAACAGTGTGCCCCAAATGCAAAACCCCCGACCTTGCGGTCGGAGGTTGAAACTATGAATCCGGCTTAAGAAAGCGAGAGCAATCAGGTATTCATCGATTCGAAGAAGTCGCCATTGGTCTTCGTCTGTTTCAATTTGTCGATCAGGAATTCGATAGCGTCGGTTGTTCCCATTGGAGCAAGAATCCGGCGAAGAACAAAGATCTTCTGCAGATCCTGACGCGGCACAAGCAGGTCTTCTTTGCGCGTTCCGGATTTCAGAATATCCATGGACGGGAAGATACGCTTGTCGGCAACCTTGCGGTCAAGCACAATTTCGGAATTGCCGGTGCCTTTGAACTCTTCAAAGATCACTTCGTCCATACGGCTGCCGGTATCGATCAATGCCGTTGCAATAATCGTCAGCGAACCACCTTCTTCGATATTACGCGCTGCGCCGAAGAAGCGCTTGGGGCGTTGCAGCGCATTGGCATCCACACCACCCGTCAGGACCTTGCCAGAAGACGGAACGACAGTGTTATAGGCGCGGCCAAGGCGGGTAATGGAATCGAGCAGGATGACAACGTCACGACCGTGCTCAACCAACCGTTTGGCCTTCTCAATGACCATTTCCGCGACCTGAACGTGGCGCACGGCCGGTTCGTCAAAGGTCGATGAAACGACTTCGCCCCGCACGGAGCGCTGCATATCCGTCACTTCTTCAGGACGTTCGTCGATCAGAAGAACGATCAGATAGCATTCCGGATGGTTGGCGGTAATGGAATGAGCGATATTCTGGAGAAGGACAGTTTTACCAGTCCGCGGCGGCGCGACGATCAAACCACGTTGGCCTTTGCCAAGCGGCGCGACCAGATCGATGACCCGGGAGGAAAGATCCTTGGAGGTAGGAATCTCCAGTTCCATCTTGAACCGCTCGTTCGGGTAAAGCGGCGTCAGGTTATCGAAGTGGACCTTATGGCGGATCTTTTCCGGATCCTCGAAATTGATCGTATTGACTTTCAGCAGCGCGAAATAGCGCTCGCCTTCCTTGGGTCCGCGGATCGGTCCTTCGACGGTATCGCCGGTCTTCAGCGAAAACCGACGGATCTGAGACGGCGAAATGTAAATGTCGTCCGGACCCGGCAAATAGTTGGCATTGGCCGAACGCATAAACCCGAAACCATCCTGCAGGACTTCGACAACGCCTTCACCAATGATTTCGACATCCTGGCTGGCCAACATTTTCAAAATGGCAAACATCAATTCCTGTTTGCGCATCGTGCTGGCATTTTCGACCTCAAGCGATTCCGCAAAGGCCAGCAGATCGGTTGGCGATTTGCTCTTGAGTTCTTGTAGCTTCATTTCAGCCATGAAGGGGACCATAATTTAAAACTGTTGGGGAAGGCGTGCGGGGGATAAATTCGGTTCTGCCAGCGAAACCGGCGAATACGAGAAATGCATGCCATGAAGAGGGGTAGCGGGAAAATAGCGATTCATAGGGCGCGCCGCAAGAGGCGGCAGAAATTTCATTCACATTTCGGTCAACTTGTCAGTGAGAACCTTGCTTTAGAAGGGTTTTACAATGACCAGAATGACAATCACGATCATCAGGACTGTCGGGATTTCATTGAAAGCCCGCCAAAATCGCGGGGTTTTCAAATAATTGCCTTTGGCAAAGGATTTTGTGGCCATGCCGAGATATTCGTTAGCGAGGGTGAGACAAACAACCGCAGCCAGTTTTGCGTGCAGCCATCCGCCTTGGAGTCCAAAAACCGACCAGGCGAGATAAAGACCTAGAATCCAGGATAGGGCCATAGCGGGGCGCATGATAACATTCATCAGGCGACGCTCCATAACCGCAAATGTCTCGGCTTGGAGCGATCCCTTCGGGGCATCGAAATGGTAGATCAGCAGCCGCGGCATATAGAGCAGACCCGCCATCCAGGAGATGATCGCGATGACATGCAAGGCCTTTATCCAGAGATAGGATTGATCGGGACCAGCCCAAAACAAGGCAATCACGATCAGGCAAAAAATGGCAAGGGCCACCAAGGCCCGCAGGCGTGCGGTCTTCCCAGCTGTTTCTCCGCTTTGCCTGCCACTCATCTCATTGCACCTTTTGCCTGACATGCTGCACGAGCTCTCGCACCGTTTCCGGATCGGCTTGTGGCGTAATCCCATGGCCCAGATTGAAGATCAGCGGACCGGTCCCGAGCCGATCCAGGATCCGGTCTATGCCATCACGCATCGCCTGACCACCAGCAACCGCCAGCATCGGATCGAGATTACCCTGAACAGGTCCGTCTTTTTGCAACTCGGCGGCAAAGGACAAAGGCACACTCCAATCCAGCCCAATTGCGTCAGCTCCGGTCCGGCGACGGTAATCCTTCAGGAGTGTTCCAGCCCCTTTCGCAAAACTGATGATTTTCGCGTCGGGGCGGCTGAGACGCAGTTTGTCGATGATCCGTTTGACCGGCTTGACACAAAAATCCGCAAATTCCTCTTCGCCCAGAACCCCAGCCCAGGAATCAAAGATTTGCACCGCATCTGCACCAGCATCGATCTGGGCCTGCAAATATTCGGCAGAAAGATCAGCGAGGTGATCCAGAAGCCGCAGGAAAGCCTGGCGATGACGATAGGCAAACAGCCGGGCCGGGGCCTGGTCGGGTGTGCCATGCCCGGCGATCATATAGGTTGCCACAGTCCAGGGGGCACCACAAAATCCAAGCAGAGTGGTTTCATCCGGCAATGTCTGGCGCAATCGCGACACTGTTTCGATCACCGGGTTCAGATGCGGGAAAACCGATTGTTCGGGTAAAGCCAGAATCTCATCGGCGGTGATCGGCGTCATTTCAGGGCCTTTGCCTTCGGTGAAGGTGACGTTTCGATTCAGGGCATCGGGAATGACGAGAATGTCGGAAAACAGAATGGCAGCATCGAATGCGTAACGGCGGATTGGCTGGAGCGTGACTTCCGTCGCCAGTTCGGGTGAATAACAGAGATCGAGGAAACTTCCGGCCTGTGCCCGCGTTTGACGATATTCGGGAAGATAGCGGCCAGCCTGACGCATCAGCCAGATTGGCGGTGGTGAAAGGCTCTGGCCTTCAAGCACTTTCAGGACTTTACGGTTTTCAGCGCTCAAAGTCATGCCTTTCAAATTATAAAAAGAGAGATCTTTCTTTTTTCTATTTCTAAGAGTCTGTGAGTAGCAAGGGTTAAAGACAATGCACAGATTAACGATGTTTTAAGGCGGGAAGGCCTGCGGCGGGGAGTGAACGATGGGGAATTTGGATAATTGTACCGACATATCATAAAAAGCCAATTATAATCAGAATGATAAGGTCAGCATAAAGAATAGCTCGGCCTGTGGATAGAGTGGGGATTTGGGCTGAACAGATAAAAAACGGCCACCTTATGCACAGGGCCTGTGAAAACGACGCTGAACGGGTTAGTGCTGTGGAAAAACCGGCTGATATCCCCAGGGCGAAACGCCGGGGGAAAAGTGAGGCTGATTTCTACAGGTGTATCAACAGCAGGGTCAGGATAGCGTGGAGAACAGAAAAAACTTCTTTCATCTGCACCTCATTTCTGACTCAACGGGAGAAACCCTGATCTCGGCTGGACGGGCAGCAGCGGTTCAGTTTCCGCATTCCAATCCAATCGAGCATGTCTATCCACTGGTGCGCAACCGCCGGCAGGCGGATGCCGTGCTCCAATCGATCGATAAGGAACCCGGCATCGTGCTTTACACCATTGTCGATCCGGAGCTGGCGGACTTTATTGACCGTCGTTGTATCGAGATTGGTGTACCCAGCGTTAACGTGCTTGAGCCTGTTATCGGGACGTTTCAGGCCTATCTTGGTCCACTGGCGCGTCGGCGCGTCGGCGCCCAGCATGTGATGAATGCCGATTATTTTGCGCGTATTGAGGCGCTGAATTACACGATGGATCACGATGATGGCCAGATGGCCGAGGATTACGATCAGGCCGACGTCGTTCTGGTAGGGATCAGTCGTACGTCGAAAACCCCGACCAGCATCTATCTTGCCAATCGTGGCATTAAGACCGCCAATATTCCCATCGTGCCAGATTCGCCCTTACCGGAATCGCTGCTCGCTGCAAAAGGGCCATTGATCGTTGGATTGATCGCCACGTCTGATCGGATTTCACAAGTTCGCGGCCATCGTGAATTGGGGACTGTCAGTGGTTTCGATCCAAGTGATTATACGGACAGGGCGAGCATTGCAGAAGAATTGAAATATGCCCGTTCGCTGTGTGCCCGTCACAATTGGCCGGTGATCGATGTGACACGGCGATCAATTGAAGAGACAGCGGCGGCAATCATTGCGCTACGTGCCAAGCCGCGCTAATGCCGGATGGTTTTTTAAAGTTGAGGCAATCATGACAATTCCCGTTATTCTTGCATCGACCAGCCCTTTCCGCCGGCAATTGCTGGAGCAGGCTGGTTTGCGCTTCACGGCCATGGCACCGGATATCGATGAGCGCGAAATCGAAGGTCGGGCCGAACATCAGCACGTGTCGCCGCAAGAGCTGGCTCAGGTGCTTTCCTGCGAAAAGGCTTTGGCCGTGAGCCGACAGGCGCCGGATGGTCTTGTGATCGGCGGCGATCAGGTTTTGGCTCTGGGCGAACGGATCTATCATAAACCGAAGGATCTCAGCTCCGCTCGTGACCAATTGCTCAGCCTGCGGGGTGAAACCCATGTGCTTTATAGCGCGCTGGCGCTGGCGAAACAGGGTGAAGTGATCTGGCGGCATGTCTCCCAGGCCCGCATGACGATGCGGATGTTCAGTGAGACGTTTCTGGACGATTATCTCGATCGGGCAGGCGGGGCGATCCTGAAAAGCGTTGGTGGCTACCAGATCGAAGGCTTGGGCGTGCAGTTGTTTTCGGATATCGTCGGGGACTATTTTACCATCGTCGGTGTGCCGCTCTTGCCTTTGATGGAGAAACTACGCGAATTGGATATTGTGCATGCATGATTCACGTGAAACATTTCTGACGGGCGCCTTTGTTGCCGGCTATCCAATCAAGCATTCACGGTCGCCGATCATTCACAGCTATTGGCTTCAACAGCACGGTCTCATAGGTCGCTATGATAAACTGGAGATCGACCCTGCAGACATCGCGGATTTCTTCGCCCGAATGAAGTCAGGCAAGACCCGCTATCGGGGTGGTAACATTACCATTCCGCATAAAGAGGCGGCCTTTCAGATAGCGGATGTCCCGGACGTTGTGGCAAAGCAGCTTGGGGCTGCCAATACGCTTTGGCTTGAAAATGGTCTTATTCACGCCACCAATACCGATGTTTACGGTTTTCTGGCCAATCTTGATCAGGGCCATGCAGGCTGGGACAAGGCGCGCAAGGCTGTCGTTCTTGGGGCGGGTGGTGCCAGTCGGGCGATCATTCAGGGGTTACTCGATCGGGGATTGGACCCCATTCATGTTGTCAATCGGACGCTGGCGCGAGCCCAGGATCTGGCGGATCATTTTGGCACTGCCGTCCATGCGCATGGGAGGGACGAGTTGCAGGAGGTTTTGCAGGGCGCGGACCTCTTGGTCAACACCACCTCTCTCGGCATGAATGGCGAAGATGTTCCACAAATCGACTGGGACAAGCTTTCTCCTGGCGCTTTGGTAACGGATATCGTCTACACGCCGCTGGAAACCGGTCTGCTGCGGCAGGCGAGGGCGGCGGGCTTTGCCACGGTGGATGGTCTGGGTATGCTTTTGCATCAGGCGGTACCCGGATTTGAAAAATGGTTCGGCGTCCGGCCACAGGTGACGGATGAGTTACGCCAGTTGTTGATTGCCGATCTGGAGAAGCAGCCATGATCCGCATCGGCCTCACGGGCTCTATTGGCATGGGCAAGACAACGACGTCAGATTTTTTTCGCCAGGAAGGTGTGCCGGTCTATGATGCGGATGCGGCCGTGCATGACTTATACCGGGGTGATGCGGTCGCTCCGATCGGCGCGGTGTTTCCCGAAGCGGTTATTTCTGGCGTTGTGGATCGGGAAATTCTCAGTCGGACTCTGGCTCAGAATCCGGGTAAACTTAAGCAGCTCGAGGCAATCGTTCACCCACTGGTGCGTGACAAGCAGCAGGACTTTCTGGAAGATCAGGAATTGGCGGGCGCCGATCTGGTTGTTTTCGATATTCCGCTGCTGTTTGAAACCGGCGGAGAAAAACGGCTTGATAAGGTCGTTGTCGTCAGTTGCGATGCCGATACACAAAGGCGTAGGGTTCTGGCGCGACCAGGCTGGAGCGAAGAAAAACTTGCGCTGGTTTTGTCGCGGCAGATGCCGGATGCCGAAAAGCGGGCCCGTGCGGATTTTGTGATCGAAACCGGACAAGGCCTTAAGGTCGCACAGACCCAGGTAAAAGCCATTGTTTCCACCCTTCGTGGGGAAACCTAAAATTAAACCACCAGAGTTTTCGTCGGAAAATGGCGTGGCGTCTGGAATAGCGATCTGCCAGCAGCCGAATCCAAACACAAAACCTGACAATGGAGCAATAATGCGGGAAATCGTTTTCGATACGGAAACCACCGGACTGGAAAGCAAGCTGGACCGGGTGATTGAAATCGGTGGCATCGAATTGTTCAATCATTTCCCGACCGGTCGCAGTTTTCATGTCTATATCAATCCTGCCGACCGGGCCATTCACCCGGATGCCTTGGCGGTTCACGGCATTACACCGGAGTTTTTGAAGGATAAACCCGTCTTCGCCGATATTGTCGAGGATCTGGTCGCTTTTTTCGATGGCGCAAAATGGGTGGCGCATAATGCCACATTCGACATGGGATTTATCAATGCCGAGTTTGAGCGGTTGGGTCGCCCGCCGGTCGGGCCGGAGCATGTCGTCGATACCCTGTCTCTGGCACGGCGCAAACACCCGATGGGTCCAAACTCGCTCGATGCGCTTTGCCGACGCTACGGTATCGACAATTCTCATCGCACCAAGCATGGCGCCTTGCTCGATTCCGAACTTCTGGCTGAAGTCTATATCGAAATGCTGGGCGGTCGCCAGGCGACCTTCGGTCTTGAGCAGTCGGGAAACAGTGACAAGCGATCCCGCACTCAGGATAGCAATGTGACGGTGGAAATTGCCGCCCGTCCGAAAACACTGGCGCCGCGTCTAACCGAGGCCGAACAGGAGCGCCATGCAGCCCTGGTCAAGCGGCTCGGCCAGAAAGCGATCTGGGCGCATTATAATCAAGTCGAATAATCGTCATTGCCTTATTAGTCATAAAAAAAGCCCGGTTCGACCGGGCTTTTTTGTGCTGAGATAAACAGCGGGATAACGCAAGGATCAGTTGACCCGACCCTGCTCTTCGGCAAAGCGCTGTGCAAACATCTGCGCAAAATCGATAGGATCGATCATCAGCGGCGGGAAACCGCCATTGCGCGTGGCATCGGCGATGATCTGGCGTGCAAACGGGAAGAGCAGGCGTGGGCATTCGATGAACAGCACCGGCAGCATATGTTCCTGCGGGAACCCGGTGATGCGGAAGACGCCGCCATAAACCAGTTCGGCTGCAAAAACCACTTTATCGTCATCACGCGCTTCGGCGGTCAGCGACAGGACCACGTCGAAATCATTATCCGACAGCGGGTTGGCGTTGACATTGACGTTGATATTGATCGAAGGGGCCTTGTCCCGGGCCTGGAGCGAGCGCGGCGCACCCGGATTTTCGAAGGACAGATCCTTGATATATTGTGCAAGGATATTCAGGGACGGGCTCTCCGCCCCATTGCTGTTTTCATTGGCCATTGGGGTTCCTCAAGGCTTTTATGGTTCGAGGCCATCTATCATTTCAAGGTGGGCCTTACAAGCCTTTCGCCCCTGGCGCTCACCCATTGGCACTCATCCCTTGCCCTCATCCCCTGGCAACCGGGTCCAGGGAGAGGAGCCGTTGGGATTATGCCTTTGATAATCCTTTTCATCGAGATCGATGATGTCCTCCGCTTTTGCCGGGCCTGGTCCTGATGACGACGGTCCGCCTGGCCGCTGTTGCCAGCCAGGTCCCCGCCCGTCGCGCTGCACGAAGACAAGTCTTGGGCTGATGATCTTCCAAAGCGCAGAGCGCACCATTGGCACCAGGAGCAGCAGGCCAAGAATATCCGTGATAAATCCCGGCAATATCAGCAATAGTCCGCCGAACATCTGTGCCGTGCCACTCAGGACGCCTTTGGCCGCTCGTTCCGGATCGCCCGAACGTGGACGGCGCAGGCGCTGGGCGAGGCTGATCCCCTGGCTGCGGAGCACCAGGAGGCCGAGCAGACTGGAGCCGATCACCAGCGCCAGCGTGGGCAGAACACCCAGCCATTGCCCGACCAGGACAAAGCCCGCGATCTCCATCAAAGGCAGTAGCAACAGGAAAAGGGCGGTCAGTCGCATTTGGTTTCCTTTAAACGATTATCGTGTGAACCTAAAGAAGTGGCATCGGCTATTTGAATGCAGCATCCAGGCAGACTATATGGAGTGAGAAAGCTTCAAATTAAACAGCGGTGCGGTGGCAATGGGTTCTAATGATTTTGTGACTCTCTTCTTTCTGGTGGCTGCGGTCTTGATTTTCTGGCAGCTGCGTAGCGTATTGGGACGTCGCACTGGCAATGAAAAGCCACCGAAAGATCCTTTCGCTGGACGTCCGGACGCCACATCTCCAGCAGCGGAAGATGCGCGGGTCGTCACTTTACCGCGACGCGAAGAGGCCGATGGCGAGGAACGCCAGACGGCAATCGACGCCTATGCCCCGGTTGGCACCCCGCTGAACCAGCAATTGCGCCAGGTCGTAGAGGTTGATCCGAGCTTTGTGCCGAAGGAATTCCTCAACGGTGCGCGCATGGCCTACGAAATGATTGTCACGGCCTTTGCAACTGGCGACAGGAAGAGTTTGAAGGATCTGCTGTCGCGTGAGGTCTATGAGGGTTTCGATGCGGCGATTACCGAGCGCGAACAGCGCGGTGAAGTGATGAAGTCCACTTTTGTCGGTATCGACAAGGCGGAAATTACTGGTGCCGAAGTCCGGGGCCAGGAAGTCCAGATCACCGTGCGGCTGGTCAGCCAGTTGATTTCCGCCACTTATGACAGTCAAGGCGCGGTGATAGAGGGCGACGCGGAATCGGTTGGCGATGTCAACGATATCTGGACCTTTGCTCGCGACACGCGCTCACGCGATCCGAACTGGAAGCTGATCGCCACCGAATCCGACCAATGAGTGGTGAAGCGACGAAGTTTCGGCTGGAGCCTGTTGGTTTCGACCAACTCCCCGGTTGGGACGCGGATGATCCCTCGGCGCTTTTGCCGGCCATGGCCGATTGCCTGGATTATCTCACCACGGTCAAGCCTTACCGGCCCGGCCAGTTGGGCTTGACCGCACAGGACCTTGTGCCGCTGCTTGAAAAGGCAGCGGCATTGCCACGAGCAGATGGCGACGCATTGCGGCACCTGCTGGAAGTCGAATGCCAGGTTTTTCGTATAGCGCGCACGGATGGGAAGCCGGGTTTCGTTACGGCTTTTTATGAGCCCGACATCGAGGTTTCCGATCATCCTGACGATCTCTACCGCTTTCCGTTTTACCGCAGACCTGACGATTTGATTGATCTTGACGATCAAAACCGGCCTGGAAACATCGATCCGTCCTATGTGTTTGGACGCAAGATCGATGACGGCGTGACCTACTATCCGGATCGTCAGGCCATCGACCAGGGCTTTCTGCAGGGACGCGGGCTGGAAATTGCCTGGGCGAAATCGAAAGTCGATGTGTTTTTCGTCCATGTCCAGGGTGCCGCACGGCTGCGTTATGCCGGTGGGCGGGTTGGGCGGATTACCTATGCCGCCAAGGCGGGTCATCCTTTTTCCGGTATCGGCGGATTGCTGCTAAAGCGCGGTGAAATTCCTCCCGAGGCGATGTCGATGCAAGCGATCCGCGCCTGGCTCGCGTCTCATCCCGATCAGGTCGATGACGTGTTGTGGTATAATCGGTCCTATATCTTTTTCCGAGAAGCCGAAGTTGGTGACCTGTTACGCGGCCCGATTGCGGCGGCGAAAGTGCCGCTGGTGGCGGGTCGATCCCTGGCGGTGGACCGGACGATCCATACATTCGGCTTTCCGTTTTTCATTCATTCCCAAACCCTGACGTCCCAAGATCCGACGGGTTTGGATAGCGGCAAGCCTTTTGCGCGATTGATGCTGGCGCTTGATACGGGGTCGGCGATTGTCGGACCGGCGCGCGGTGACATCTTTACCGGCTCTGGCGATGAAGCAGGAAATCTCGCTGGGGCGGTGCGCAATGACGCGGATTTCTATATCCTGATCCCGAAACAGGCCGCTAAAAGGGTCGAGTCGAGGTTTGGTTGATGGCGGGCAGGGACAGGATCAGTACGGAAGATCGGATTTTGTGGGGCAAGGTGGCGCGCACCACCCGACCCATGGCCGGTCGCCTGGAAGAGTTGACCGCCTTTGAAGACGCCTTGACGGAATTGGAAGCGTCAAAAGTGTTGGAACCCGGCCTTGCCGCCATGCGCGCCTCGCTCGAGAGTTCCGCCGCAAAGCCTGAGCCGAAGAAGCCATCCGGTCTCCACCATCCGCTGGAGCGTCCTGTCAAGCGCAAGCTGTCGCGCGGCAAGCTCAAGCTGGAAGCCCGCATCGACCTGCACGGATTGTTCCAGAGCGAGGCCCATGCGATCCTGTTGGAATTTCTGGTGCGCGCCCATGAGCGTGGACTTCGCCACGTCTTGATCATCACCGGCAAAGGCAGCTCGATGGGCAGTGAAGGCGCCTTGAAACGGGCGGTGCCGCTGTGGTTTTCCAAGCCGGAGTTCCGTTACCTGATTTCTTCCCATGAGCCAGCGGCTCCTCATCACGGCGGGGAGGGCGCGCTTTATGTCCGCTTGGCGCGCCAGGGCGGAGAGCGATTTGGCGGGGATGGACAATGACTCCCTTCGGCGATGCGGTGCGCGGGCTTCGGGAGCGCAAGGGAGTGAGCCAGAAGGACATGGCCAAGGCGATTGGTGTGACACCGGCCTATCTGTCGGCGCTCGAACACGGACGGCGCGGCAAGCCGAGTTTCGATCTCTTGCAACGCATCGCCGGCTATTTCAACATCATCTGGGATGAGGCCGATGACCTGTTTGCAATAGCGGGCCTTTCCCATCCCAGGGTGACGCTGGATACCGCTGGTCTGCCTGCTGCCCATACCGCTTTTGCCAACCGGCTTGCAGGGATGATTCGCACCTTGTCGCCCGATGTGATAGAAGATCTCAACGCACTCCTCAGCAGAAGCGAGCGGGACCGTCAAAACCCTGGAAATCCCGTGGAAGCCTGCTGAATTTCATAGCTGCGATTTGGAAGTCGCCGCAAAATCCCTATAGTCGGAAAGTGCCAACGTGTGTGATTCGCCATAATTTTTGTTGCGGCCACGCATATTGCTTATGACACTGGAAAGATCGCTGAATGACTGAAACAACCGATGAAGCAAATGCCGCCAGCACTGCCTATGGTGCTGACTCCATCAAGGTGCTGAAAGGCCTCGATGCTGTCCGCAAACGTCCCGGCATGTATATCGGTGATACGGATGATGGGTCCGGCCTGCATCATATGGTCTATGAAGTCGTCGATAACGCCATTGACGAGGCACTTGCCGGTCATGCCGATATTGTCACGGTGACGTTGAACGCGGATGGATCGGTGACTGTGACCGACAACGGTCGTGGTATTCCCACCGACATCCATACCGGTGAAGGCATTTCGGCGGCCGAAGTGATCATGACCCAGCTTCATGCTGGCGGTAAGTTCGACCAGAATTCCTACAAGGTCTCCGGCGGTCTGCACGGCGTTGGCGTCTCTGTGGTCAATGCGCTGTCCGTCAAGCTTTCCATGAAGATCCGCCGCCATGGCAAGGTTCATGAAATGAGCTTCACCCACGGTGTTGCCGATGCACCGCTGGCCGTGACTGGCGATTATCAAGGCCGCTCCGGCACGGAGATCACCTTTCTGCCCAGCACGGAAACCTTTACCCAGGTCGAGTTCGATTATGGAACGCTGGAGCATCGCCTGCGCGAACTCGCCTTCCTCAATTCCGGCGTCCGCATTCTGCTGACCGACAAACGCAAGTCCGATATCCGCCAGGAAGAAATGCTCTATGATGGCGGCCTCGAAGCCTTTGTGCGTTATCTCGACCGTTCGAAAAAGCCGCTGGTCAGCAATCCTGTCGCCATTCGCGGTGAGAAGGATGGCATTACCGTCGAAGTGGCAATGTGGTGGAACGACAGCTATCATGAAAATGTACTGTGCTTCACCAACAACATCCCTCAGCGCGATGGCGGCACGCATATGGCCGGGTTCCGCGGCGCGCTGACCCGCCAGATTACCTCCTACGCTGACAGTTCCGGCATCACCAAGAAGGAAAAGGTCACACTTCAGGGTGAAGACTGCCGTGAAGGCCTGTCGGCTGTTCTGTCCGTCAAAGTACCTGATCCGAAATTCTCGTCGCAGACCAAGGACAAGCTTGTTTCGTCGGAAGTGCGGCCCGTGGTCGAAAGCCTGGTCAACGAAGCGCTCAGCACCTGGTTCGAGGAACATCCGACCGAGGCAAAGATCCTTGTGGGCAAGGTGGTGGAAGCTGCCGTTGCCCGCGAAGCCGCCCGCAAAGCCCGCGAGCTGACCCGCCGCAAAGGCGCCTTGGATATCGCCTCGCTGCCCGGCAAGCTCGCCGACTGCTCCGAACGTGATCCGGCCAAATCCGAACTTTTCCTGGTCGAGGGTGACTCTGCTGGTGGTTCTGCCAAGCAAGGCCGCTCGCGTGAGCGCCAGGCGATCCTGCCACTGCGCGGTAAGATCCTTAATGTGGAACGCGCCCGTTTCGACAAGATGCTGTCCAGCCAGGAAATCGGCACGCTGATTACCGCGCTTGGCACGTCCATCGGCAAAGACGAGTTCAATGCCGACAAGTTGCGCTATCACAAAATCATCATCATGACCGATGCTGACGTCGACGGCGCGCATATTCGCACATTGCTTCTGACCTTCTTCTTCCGCCAGATGCCGGAACTGATCGAGCGCGGCCATCTCTATATCGCCCAGCCGCCGCTCTATAAGGTCACACGCGGCAAATCCATTCAGTATCTGAAGGATGAAAAGGCGCTGGAAGAATATCTGATCGGCATGGGCCTGGACGATGCTTCGCTGAAGCTCGGCAGCGGCGAAGTGCGCGCTGGACAGGATCTGCGCGAAGTGGTGCAGGACGCGCTACGTCTTCGCAGCCTGATCGATGGATTGCATTCGCGCTACAATCGCAATGTCGTGGAACAGGCCGCCGTCGTCGGTGCATTGAATCACGAACTGACCGCCAACCGCGAACGGGCCGAGCAGACGGCGGCGGAAGTCGCCAAGCGTCTCGACCTGATTGCCGAGGAAACCGAACGGGGCTGGGAAGGCTTCGTGACCGAAGAGGGCGGCCTGCGCTTCGAGCGCATGGTGCGTGGTGTCAAGGAAGTGGCGGCGCTGGATGTGGCGCTGATTGGTTCGTCAGACGCCCGCCATATCGACCAGCTCGCCACCCGCTTGAACGATATCTATGGCCAACCGCCAGTCCTGACCCGCAAGGATGGTCAGCAGACCATTTCCGGTCCGCGCAACCTGCTGGATGCCGTGTTCTCCTTCGGTCGCAAGGGCCTATCCATGCAGCGCTATAAGGGTCTTGGCGAGATGAACGCCGAGCAGCTGTGGGAAACCACGCTCGATCCGAATGTGCGCTCACTGTTGCAGGTCCGGGTCAATGACGCCACCGATGCTGACAGCCTGTTCTCCCGCCTTATGGGCGATGAAGTGGAGCCGCGTCGCGATTTCATCCAGGAAAACGCCCTGAATGTCGCCAATCTGGACATTTGACGGACCTCACAGGTAGTAAAATAAAAAGGCCGTGCTTTGTAAAAAAGCACGGCCTTTTTCGTGACTCACGTGAAACATTCGGCCTTACAGCACCGCACAGGCTGCCTTTGGTGGACGGTGCCACAAGAGAAGGATCATTTCACTGACCCTTCCGAATAGCCGTTCAGGCCTTGAATTTACCCTCAAAAACCACGGTTTCCAGTGGTTTGCGGTCATTGGGCACTTCCTTCGCCTGCAAGCCTTCCGGCAGGATCGATTTATCCCCCAGCTTGCCAATGGCAACGGCGGCTTCGATATGGAAATCGGAGGGAACACCAAGCACATTGGCAGCCTTGTCGAAATCCACGCCGGTCATGCCATGGGCATGGAAGCCGGAATGGATGGCCTGAAGTGCCAGATAACCCCAGGCGGCGCCAGCATCGAAGCTGTGGCTGCGCGAAGGCTTCGGCGCGGAGCCGTCGGGAGAGCGGCTCAGCGTATCGGAAATGACGAAAACCAGAGCGGAGGCATTCTTGGCCCAGCCTTGGTTGAATTCGATCAAGGCGCCCAGCAGGGCATCAAAATGATCGTCGCCCTTCAAGGCATAGACGAAGCGCCAGGGCTGGTAGTTAAAAGCCGACGGCGCCCAATGAGCCGCTTCAAGAATAGTCAGCAATTCGGTTTTGCTCATGGTCTCGCCTGTGAAGGCACGGGGCGACCAGCGATCCAGGAAGATCGGGTGAATGTCATGGGTGGCGTTACGATGATTGCTGCTTGTCATTATCAAACCTCAAAAATGTGGGAGTCTCGAAACAAGGTGGCACAGGGGTCGCATCATTGCGATCAGCATATGTATCCCGAGACATTGTCACTGATTTTACGGCAGAGTTGCGAAACACCTGACCAAACCTCTTCGCGGCACATAGGGTGTGTGGCCGCAACCGGCAAGGTGTGGCAACCAAGGCCGAAACGCACCGGAAAGCTCCATCACTCCTTTGTCAAGGTGTGAAATCCCATGGACGGATTCGCGCAATAAAATCTATGAAGTATAAAGGTTTCTGTGCATACTATCTGGTCAATGGTCGATAGTGGTGGGGGTTAAGCAATTTCTTTACCCCTTTGAACTCTGGCCGGAACCTTGGCTCGACTGGTCCAGTTTAGCTTTGGATGAGTGACAACAGGGAAGAGGCGGATCGCATCGATGTTTTATCAACTGTATGAAATGAATCACGCAGCCATGGCTCCTTTGCGTGCCACGGCAGATGCCATGCGTCTAGCCTTCCGCAATCCGCTGAACCCGCTGACTCACACCGTTATCGGCCGGACAATGGCCGCAGGCTTCGAGGTGATCGAGCGCAACACGCGGCGCTATGGCAAGCCCGAATTCGGTCTTCCGACCACGGTGGTCGACGGATCGCCTGTGAAGATCACTGAGGAAGTCACGTGGTCCAAGCCGTTCTGCAATCTCATTCATTTCAACCGGAGCCTGACCCAGCCCCGGAGTAACGACCCAAAAATCCTGATCGTCGCGCCGATGTCAGGCCATTACGCCACCTTGCTGCGCGGCACGGTCGAGGCCTTGCTGCCGAGTGCCGATGTTTATATTACCGACTGGATCGATGCCCGCATGGTGCCGATGACGGACGGAACTTTCGACTTCGATGACTATGTCGATTACGTGATCGAGATCCTGCATCATCTCGGCCCAAACACCAATCTCGTCGCCGTCTGCCAGCCCTCCGTTCCCGTCCTGGCTGCCGTGGCCCGCATGGAGGCGGAAAACGATGAATTCGTGCCATCCTCCATGACATTGATGGGTGGCCCGATCGATACGCGCATCAATCCGACAGCCGTTAATGAGCTGGCGAAGAACAAGCCGATTGAGTGGTTTGAGGAAAACGTCATCATGAACGTTCCTTGGCCACAGCCGGGCTTCCTGCGGCCCGTCTATCCGGGCTTCCTTCAGCTTTCAGGATTCATGTCGATGAATCTTGATCGGCATATGATTGCCCAGAAAGATTTCTATGTGCATCTGGTGAAGAACAACGGCGATTCCGCCGAAAAGCACCGGGAATTCTATGATGAATATCTGTCGGTCATGGACCTGACGGCTGAGTTCTATCTGCAAACGGTGGAAGCCGTGTTCATGCGGCATTCCCTGCCGAAGGGCGAGCTGATGCATCGTGGCAAACCGGTCGATTGCGGCGCCATCCGCAATGTGGCTCTTTTGACGGTCGAAGGGGAGAACGACGATATTTCCGGCGTCGGCCAGACAAAGGCGGCACAAACGCTCTGCACCAATCTCGCCGATGACAAGCGCATGCATTACATGCAGCCGGATGTCGGCCATTATGGCGTCTTCACAGGGTCTCGGTTCCGTCGCGAGATCGCACCGCGTATCGTTGCTTTTGCCAAGCAGCATTCCAATCAACCGACCTCGGCTGTAAAGCGGGCAACGATGGTAAAGCGCGTCATCAAGGGTGGAAAATCGACCTAAGGGGAAATCGAATTTCCCGAATTCTTCGAGTGCTTTAGCAAATTGAAAACGACGCACGCTTGAAGGTTGTATCCGCCATTCCCATCTCGAATATGTCCGGTCGCATGGTGCTTGTCGGACACAACGAGGATAATGGAATGAACCAATCAGCATTGCTGCGTCCGGGCTGGACGCCTGCGACGATTGCCATGATGGTGCTCGGCTTCGTGATCTTCTGGCCGCTTGGCCTTGCCATGCTTGCCTATATTTTATGGGGCGATCGCTTCCGCACATCGAAACGGAACGCAAATGAGGCTATGGACGCCATGTTTTCAAAATGCTGCGGCAGCCGCCGGTCACGTAATCGCAACCGCTTTAGCGCCTCCAGTGGTAACCTCGCCTTCGATGAATGGCGTGTCGCCGAGCTGGAGCGTATCGAGCAGGAACGCCGCAAGCTTGAAGAAATGCGTGAAGAATTCGAGGCCTATGTCCTGGAATTGCAGCGCGCCAAGGATCAGGATGAATTCAACCGCTTCATGAACCAGCGCAATGCCAACCGCCGCGATGATCGTGGCAGCGATGTCCAGACCTTCACTCCGGACTGACCATCATGTGATTTTGCAAAGGCCGAGATCCTTTTGGATCTCGGCCTTTTTTATGGCTCTCGATAAGGGATATAAGGCCATGACTGGAGCGAATCAGGTAAAAGACCCGGATGTTTCCCTTGTTTTTGCGAAGCCCGACCAGAGTGGCAAAAAAGCCGAAAGTGCCAGAGAGCCGTGAGCTGTTGGTGGCTGGCCGACCTGTGCCGCTTGCCATTCGCGAAAACCTGCGCGCCACCCGCATCACCCTGCGGATCGAGCCCGGTGGTCGGGGCCTGAAAATGACCATTCCCAAAGGGGTGCGCCAAGGCGACGTCAACGATTTTATCGAGCGGCATCGTGGCTGGCTGGAAAACAAGTTAGCCCGCTTTTCCGATGATACGAAAGTCAGGGCAGGGGGCGTGATTTCACTGCGCGGCGTTGCGCATCGTATCGAGCATACCGGCCAGCTGCGCGGCGTGACCCAGGTGCAGATGGAAAATGGCGAACCGGTGATCCGCATCAGCGGCCTGCCGGAACACGCCGGTCGTCGGCTGTCGGCTTTTCTGAAAAAGGAAGCGCGGCTTGATCTTGAGCGGCTGGTCGCCATCCATACCGGGCGACTTGGAAAACCGTCAAAGAGCCTGGCGCTGAAGGACACCCGAAGCCGTTGGGGCTCTTGCTCCTGGGAGGGGAATTTAAGCTTTTCCTGGCGCATCGTCATGGCGCCACCCTCGGTGATCGATTACCTTGCCGCCCATGAGGTGGCGCATTTGAAGGAAATGAACCATGGCCCGCAGTTCTGGGCGCTTTGCAAACGTCTGTGCCCCGGCATGGACGAGGCCAAGAGCTGGCTCAAGCGGCATGGATCGGAACTGCATGCCCTCGATTTTGACTGATTTGGCTCGACTCCGAGCCGATTTCATGTCACTTCGCTGACATGAAACCTGATGTCAAAATTTGCGGATTGAAGACCGAGGAAGCCGTCGAAAAGGCTGTCAGCCTGGGGGCCACCCATGTCGGCTTCATCTTCTTTGAGAAAAGTCCAAGACATATCGAACCCGATATCGCCGGACGCATTGCCGAAAAGGCGCGGGGCAGGGCGAAGATCGTTGCCGTCACCGTCGATGCGGATACCGATGACCTTGATGATATCGTCTATCTGCTGAAGCCGGATATTCTGCAATTGCATGGCCATGAAAGTCCGGAACAGGTGCTGACCATCAAGGCGCTCTACGGCCTTCCTGTCATGAAAGTGTTTTCCATCCGCGAACCCGCTGATCTTTTGCAGATCGATGCCTATATAGGGATAGCAGACCGTTTTCTGCTGGATGCCAAGGCGCCTGAAGGCTCCGATCTGCCGGGCGGCAATGGTGTCACCTTCGATTGGCGTCTGCTGCGCGATCTTGACGCAGACGTCGATTACATGCTTTCGGGTGGGCTCAACAAGGACAATGTCGGGCAAGCTCTTGCCGAGACGGCAGCGCGAGGCCTGGATGTGTCTTCCGGCGTCGAAAGCGCGCCGGGCGTCAAGGATCTCGAACGGATGGATCAGTTCTTCGCCGCCGTCAGGCTGGCAACGGCCACAGCGCCGGTTTCAGGGAGTGTACAGTGAACCAGAACCCAATTCCGAATTCCTTCCGGTCCGGGCCGGATGAAGATGGCCGTTTCGGCATTTTCGGAGGCCGCTTCGTGGCCGAAACCTTGATGCCGCTGATCCTGGATCTGCAGGCGGAGTGGGAAAATGCCAAGACCGACCCCAGCTTCAAGGCTGAACTCGATCACCTCAACACCCATTATACCGGGCGTCCGAGCCCGCTCTATTTTGCCGAGCGGCTGACGGCGGAGCTTGGTGGTGCCAAGATCTATTTCAAGCGCGACGAGTTGAACCATACCGGTTCGCACAAGATCAACAATTGTCTCGGCCAGATCCTGCTGGCCAAGCGCATGGGCAAGACCCGGATCATCGCCGAGACCGGTGCCGGTCAGCACGGCGTGGCCTCGGCCACTGTCGCAGCCCGCTTCGGCCTGCCCTGCATCGTCTATATGGGCGCCACCGATGTGGAGCGCCAGGCGCCGAACGTCTTCCGCATGAAGCTGCTCGGCGCGGAAGTCCGCCCGGTGAGTTCAGGGCATGGCACCTTGAAGGATGCGATGAACGAGGCCCTGCGCGACTGGGTCACCAATGTCGATGATACCTATTACATGATCGGCACGGCTGCCGGTCCGCATCCCTATCCGGAAATGGTCCGCGAGTTCCAGTCGGTGATCGGCAAGGAATCCCGCGATCAGATGATGGCTGCCGAAGGCCGCCTGCCGGATATGCTGGTGGCTGCTGTCGGTGGTGGGTCCAACGCTATCGGCCTGTTCCATCCGTTCCTCGATGATGAGAGCGTACGGATGATTGGCGTCGAAGCTGGTGGCAAAGGGCTGGATGGCAATGAGCATTGCGCCTCGCTGACTGCTGGCACCCCTGGCGTCCTGCATGGCAACCGCACCTATTTGCTGCAAGACAGCGACGGGCAGATCAAGGATGGCCATTCGATTTCGGCCGGGCTTGATTATCCGGGTATCGGTCCGGAACATTCCTGGTTGAAGGATATCGGCCGGGTGGAATATGTGCCGATCATGGATACCGAAGCGCTGGAGGCTTTCCAGCTTTTAACCCGCACCGAAGGTATTATTCCGGCGCTGGAGCCCAGCCACGCCCTGGCCGAGGTGATGAAGCGCGCTCCCAAAATGGGCAAGGACGAGATCATCCTGATGAACCTCTGTGGGCGCGGCGACAAGGACATCTTCACGGTCGGCAAGATTCTGGGAATGGGGCTCTGAAATGACGCAGCGTATGGACAAGCGGTTCGCCGATCTGAAGGAAGAGGGCCGTCCGGCTCTCGTCACTTATTTCATGGGCGGCGATCCGGATTTCGAAACGTCACTCGCGATCATGAAGGCCTTGCCGCAGGCAGGTGCCGATGTGATCGAGCTGGGTATGCCGTTTTCCGACCCAATGGCCGATGGTCCAGCTATCCAAATGGCCGGTCAGCGCGCCCTGAAGGCCGGGCAGACCCTGGTAAAAACCCTGGATATGGCGCGGGAATTCCGCAAGGCCGATCAGGCTACGCCGATCGTCATGATGGGGTATTACAATCCGATCTATGTTTACGGCGTCGAAAAATTCCTGGATGACGCGCTGGACGCGGGCATTGACGGTTTGATTGTCGTCGATCTTCCGCCGGAAATGGACGATGAATTGTGCCTGCCCGCGCGCAAGCGCGATATCAATTTCATCCGTCTGGCGACGCCGACCACGGATGAGAAGCGCCTGCCGATGGTGCTGCAAAATACCTCTGGATTCGTCTATTATGTATCGATGAACGGCATTACGGGCTCCGCTTTGCCCGATCCGTCCAAGGTTGCCGGTGCTGTCGGGCGGATCAAGGCCCATACCGATCTGCCGATCTGCGTTGGCTTCGGCGTGAAGACGGCGGAACATGCAAGGCTGATTGGGGCCAGCGCCGATGGCGTCGTGGTTGGCACGGCCATTGTCAATCAGGTCGCATTGAGCCTGACCAAGGATGATAAGGCGACGGCGGATACGGTGCAATCGGTGGTAACCCTAGTGCGTGGGCTGGCAAGCGGCGTCCAGACCGCTCGGCTTGCGGCTGCGCAATAGTCCTTCTAAAATGGGCTATTGCCTTGGAAGACGCGGAGCCTGAGCGGGCTCCACCTCTTCCTGATTGTCTGTTTTCAGCCTTTTCGGATGCCGGCCTGCCGATCCCGGAAGTGCGCGATCAAGGAGTATTCAAAGTGAACTGGATTACCAATTACGTTCGCCCCCGCATCAATTCCATGCTGGGCCGTCGCGATGTTCCGGACAATCTCTGGATCAAGTGCCCCGAAACCGGCGAAATGGTTTTTCATAAGGATCTGGAAGAGAACAAGTGGGTTGTTCCCGCCTCCGGCTATCACATGAAAATGCCCGCCAAGGCGCGGCTGGCTGATCTGTTCGATGGCGGCAAGTACGAAGCTTTCGCCCAGCCGAAAGTGGCGCAGGACCCGCTGAAGTTCCGCGATTCCAAGAAATACAGCGACCGCCTGAAGGATAGCCGCACCAAGACCGAGCAGGAAGACACGATTGTCGCCGGTCTCGGCACGGTTGAAGGCCTGAAGCTGGTGGCCGTCGTGCATGAATTCAACTTCATGGGCGGCTCGCTGGGTATTGCTGCCGGTGAGGCCATCGTCAAGGCGTTCGAGCGGGCCATTGCGGAAAAATGCCCACTGGTGATGTTCCCGGCTTCGGGCGGCGCGCGTATGCAGGAAGGCATCCTGTCGCTGATGCAATTGCCGCGCACTACGGTTGCCGTCGATATGCTGAAGGAAGCAGGCCTGCCTTACATCGTTGTGCTGACCAATCCGACCACGGGTGGCGTGACAGCCTCTTATGCCATGCTGGGCGATCTCCATATCGCTGAGCCGGGTGCCGAAATCTGCTTTGCTGGTAAGCGCGTGATCGAGCAGACCATCCGCGAAAAGCTGCCGGAGGGGTTCCAGACCTCGGAATACCTGCTGGAGCACGGCATGGTCGATATGGTGGTCAAGCGCCACGATATTCCGGCCACCCTGGCCCGCACCCTGAAAATCCTGACGAAGCAGCCCGCAACGGTGGTTGGCGCCAATGACGACAAGACCTTGTCGGTCATTGAGGCCTCGCGCGCCGTTTCCGCCTGATCAGCTTGGGTGATACAGTGACGGCATGTGCCGGATGACATGCTTAAAGCCGGGAGCAGTTTACTGCTTCCGGCCCTTAAAACGACTTGCAAGCCTGGAAACGCCCCATGATAGAGAATACGCTGAGCCAGGCTGAACAGGTCATCAACGAATTGATGCAGTTGCACCCCAAGGGTTTTGACATGACCCTTGAGCGTATGCGGCGCTTGCTCGAAGTGTTGGGCAATCCGCAGGACAAGTTGCCGCCGGTGATCCATGTGGCTGGCACCAATGGCAAAGGCTCCGTCAGCGCATTTTCCCGGGCGTTGCTGGAAGCTGGCGGCCTTGCCGTTCATGTCCACACCTCCCCGCATCTGGTCAATTGGCACGAGCGCTACCGGATTGGCGTCAAAGGCGGTAAAGGGCAGATCGTTGACGATGGATTGCTGGCCGATGCCTTGAGACGAGTGGCGGTCGCCAATGCGGGCCAGCACATCACCGTTTTTGAAATTTTGACGGCTGCCGCTTTCCTGCTGTTTTCTGAAATTCCCGCTGATGCGGTGATTATGGAAGTCGGCATGGGTGGACGTCTGGATTGTACCAATGTGGTGGACCGGCCAGCCGTCTCCGTCATCATGCCGATCTCTTTTGACCATCAGGCCTATCTGGGCGACCGGGTGGAGCTGATCGCTGCCGAGAAAGCCGGGATCATGAAAAGACGGCGACCGGTGGTGATCGGCCATCAGGAATTTGCCGCCGCCCGCGAGGCGCTGGTGGATATTGCCGAGCGATTGGGCTGTCCGCTCTCGGTGTTCGGTCAGGATTATCTGGCGTTCGAGGAGCATGGACGGCTGGTCTATCAGGATGAAACGGGCCTGATGGATCTGCCCCTGCCAAAACTGCCGGGCCGCCACCAGTTTGCCAATGCCGCAGCGGCCATCCGTGCCGTGCGCTCCGCTGGCTTCACTGTTACCGAAGCGATGGCTGAGGCCGCGATGCACAGCGTCGAATGGCCGGGCCGCCTGCAAAAGCTGACGGAAGGCGCGTTGCTGGCCCATGGGCCGAAGGGTGCCGAAATCTGGGTGGATGGCGGCCATAATCCCGGTGCCGGAGAGGTGATCGCCGAGGCCATGGCAGGCTTTGAAGAACGTCAGTCCCGCCCGCTCTACCTGATCACCGGCATGCTCAACACCAAGGACCCCCTTGGCTATTTCAAAGCCTTTGAAGGCCTGGCCATCCAGGCCTTCACCGTGCCAATCCGCGGCACCGACGCTGCCTTGGACCCGGTGGCGCTGGCCAGCTCCGCCTACGATGCCGGAATTCCGGCAGAGCCGGTGTCATCGGTTGCGGAAGCGCTTGAGGCGATCTGTAGCCGGGTTAATGCAGAAGAGATTGCCCCGCGAATCCTGATTGGTGGCTCGCTTTATGTGGTCGGCAATGTGCTGGCGGACAATGGCACGCCGCCGAGATAGGGTTTGCCTTGGGAAAAGTGGAACCCAGCTTTCCCAAAAGACAAACGAAAACAATTAAATATGATGATGGCTGTTCAATGTCAGAGTCCATGACTCAAACGTTTTGATATTCCGCGTACCCCCTCTGTCCTGCCGGACTTAGCCCTACGCATGGCTTCGGGCGTTCGTCAGTACAATCGATCCACTGGATCGATTGTTCGGCTGCGCCGACCCTTTCTCACCCCACTCAAGGAGGGAGATCAACCCGGATTTGGCCTTGCGAATCGCATTATCGCTCCCAGCGTATCGGTGATCACGACCTATCCGTAAACTTAAGCTGTAACGTCTATCCGATCTCCCTCCTTGAGGGGGAGATGTCCGGCAGGACAGAGGGGGGTAAGCCGCGTATCAAAACGTTCGCGTCACGTCCTGCCTGACATTACGATAAACAATGTTTCCTCACCGGCATCGTTATAGAGTAGCCGAGTGATTCTCCGGCCCAATGCGCGATCCCCCATGGAAACATCCCTTTATCTCCCTGTGAAATCGTTTCTCGAAAAAGCAGGCTATACCGTCAAAGGCGAAATCGGCGGCTGTGATCTTGTGGGCCTGAGCGCTGACGATCCATCCGTCGTGGTGATTTGCGAACTGAAACTGAGTTTCAATCTGGAACTCATCCTTCAGGCCGTAGACCGGGCAGCCATATCCGACGAGGTCTGGATTGCCGCGAAAATCTCGGCCAAGGGCAGGGGGCGGGAGGCCGACAAGCGCTACCGCGACCTCTGCCGCCGTCTCGGCATCGGTATGCTCGGCGTGTCCGCCAGCGGCGAGGTCAGCATCATCGTCGGCTCCGTCTCGCCCATGCCACGCACCAATCCCAAACGACGCTCCCGCCTGATGCGCGAACACCAGACCCGGCGCGGCGATCCCGCCCTTGGTGGCAGCACACGAATGCCTGTGATGACCGCCTATCGCCAGAACGCCCTTGCCTGCGCCGCAATTCTTTCCGGCGGGCCAATGCGGGTTGGCGATGTGCGCAAGACGGTGCCGGATGCGGGGAAGATTTTGCTGTCGAATGTCTATGGTTGGTTTGAGCGGGTCGAGCGTGGGGTTTATGGGTTGACGGATTCAGGGCGAGATGCGCTGAGGCGGTGGCCGCAGGGGTAGGGCATCTGTAAGATTTTCTCTTAAGGGCCGCTAGATGACCGGCAGGCTACAGCAAACAACCCTGCGAAGCGGACATTCATACGAGCAACAAGCGCCGCAGTGATCAGCCTTCACTAAAGCGGGAAAATCCATGGTGTCAGGTATCTCGTAGGGTTTTGAGCTTTAGGTCAATTGGATGCATCAAGCGAGAGCCCGCTCGGCTCGGCCCGGAAACTTTACGCAGGACATCTACGAGCGCTTGCTTGTAAGGTTCACCATCCGACGCAATCGCCATGACGCTCAAATTGCCGTGAAAGACGATAAGAGCTGCCACGATCGACTTCATGTCGGAGTTATAGTGCAGCCAGAATTGATCCGCCGAAGTCTTCTTGCCTTGCTGGAGTTGAGAAAACTTTGGCAAGATGCTGAGATGCGCATGGTATGTCTCTTCATTGAGGCCACCATTGAGATACCACTGTGTATATAACGTGCCATCAAGCT
Source organism: Agrobacterium vitis (assembly GCF_014926405.1). NCBI lineage: Bacteria > Pseudomonadati > Pseudomonadota > Alphaproteobacteria > Hyphomicrobiales > Rhizobiaceae > Gillisella > Gillisella vitis. The sequence goes on along the minus strand of NZ_JACXXJ020000005.1, from coordinate 3,244,674 downwards.
CAATCGGCCTCCCCATGAGTTCTGCAAACACCGCCAAAGCAATCTTGCCAGCGAAAGCATCCAGATGCGCGGCTGTGACGGAACCATTGGCTTTGATCTCAACCACATTCCTAAGTAGCCCACGGCTATTCACATATCGGGACTTCGCTTTCTCAATTGAAGCTATTTCCTGATAGACTCGAGGAGCTTGCTTTATTACAGATGGCAGAACCCTCTTCATTTGCTTAATCTTCCATCCCTTCTCGTCAAAAGGATGGATCAATGATAGCATCTGCGCTACGGCGTCTGCTCCACGACTACCCTCATTGCAATCCGAGCATGTGGGGAATTCCCAGCCACTGGGACGGTCTTTGTCTTTAAAAAGTCCGCGTGGCGGCATGTGCTCTATCGTGCTCGCATCAGTATTGGGGCAGTAGATGCATCTCGGGTGTGATGAGAGGATCTCCTGCCGCCGACGGCTTTTTTGTTTCTCCTCCCCCACTATCACTGCTCCTGTAGCGTCCGCGTTTGTAGAATTGCTCGGTCTGGGAGTGCCCAGACCTTTGAAGCATGATGTGGACTCGCGCCCCTAAGGGCAAGCCTGCGAGGGTCCTCTCCTCCATTCCCGTGTAACCAGATAGTAGTACAAATGTCCTCCGAATCCTGCGCCTGCCTGCCAGCCCAGCGTGGTGCCATGAATCGGGTGCAGTAGATTAAAGTAACGCTCCCAACGACCGCGATAAAGGCACACAGCCGTCATTCATCCGGTGATTTACATTCCTAGAATGATCGCACAAAAAAGCCCGGCAAAACCGGGCTTCTTCGCGCACTAGTTTCTAGCAGCCACTCAAGCAGCGCCAGCGATCCAGCTGGACAGGGCCGTCTTCGGAGCGGCGCCAACCTTGATGTCAGCCACTTCGCCGCCCTTGAACATGGCGAGCGTGGGGATGGAGCGGACGCCGAATTTGGCGGCGAGTTCTGGGTTTTCGTCAATGTTGAGCTTGGCGATCTTGACCTTGCCAGCCATTTCCGTGGAGATTTCATCCAGGCTGGGGGCGATCATCTTGCAGGGGCCGCACCATTCGGCCCAGAAGTCCACCACGACAGGCTCTACAGACTGTAGAACTTCCGCTTCGAAATTGCTTGCATCGACTTTTACCGTAGCCATTGGCTGCTCCTTGGAGAATTCCTGTTGTCACATATATGATGGTTATTGTGAGGATTTCAACTTAAAGCGCATTGCAATTGTCGGGCGTCAGCCAAGACAAAACGTTATAGCCCCGCGCTGATTTTTGTTTCGCGTGGCGACGCGGTCCAAATGCTTGAGTTTGCAGAGGACATTACAAAGATGAGGCCCTCACAGGGCCTAGAGCAGGCCTTCAAGTTCTTTCAGCCGGTCATTGACCAGCCAGCCATAGTAATTTTCTTCCGGCAGGCCGCCACGACGTCCCAGCGCCCGCGCCCGCGCCTCGGAATTCCCGACATTGTAAAGCGTCGCCGTCAGGCCGGGATTGTTGGAAATATCCACATTGGCATAGGTTTTATAGTCATCGATGGATTTGCGGATGATCGCCGCGATATAGGCGAGTGACGTATCCGGGTCCATGATGGCCTTATAGAGCCCTGCCGCATCCTTCTCGTCCAGCTTGGGATAGCCTGATGTCTTGTGGACCATATCGGTTAGCATTAATGCCGTCAGCGGATTGATCTGGCCAAGGCCAAATGTCTGCCCGGCATAGAACGGCTGGAAAAACACCGCGCTGAAGCGGTTGTTGGGAAAGCTCTTGTTGCCGACCCGCTTGCCCTGGAACTTGTCTTCCCAGACATTTTCCCGGCAGGTCCAGAGTTTTGCCGAATCCTTCAAGTCGGCGCAAGCGGCAAATTCCGGGCGGGCGACGAAATCATCGACATCCTCGCCATCATAGGCAAAGCGGAACGTGTGACCGGCATAAGAGGCGGCCTTCACATAGTAGCTCTGCAATGTATCGTAGGCATCGACATTATAGGTGTGCTCACCGACCAGCGCACCAACGATATGGATCGGGTCGATATCATAGGCCGCCGCGGTTTTCTTGATCTTGCCGATCAATTGGCGGTCCTTGATGAGAAGATCGCGAATCTTCTCGTATTTCAGATCGAAGGTGGTCTTGGTTTCCTTGGTGCGCTGCTTCGATGCGCCGGGAATGGGCGGCTGTTCAGCATTGCGATTGCCCGCAGGCACTATTCGCACCTCGGCAGCCTGGATTTCCGGCACGAAGGCAGCGGAAAAAGCACATGAAACCGAAAGAATAAAGACCAGAGCTAAGCGACGCACCATTTCCATCCCGTATATATTGCAGATCGGAACGATGTTTCACCAACCCGATACCGCCTTGCCCTATTACGGCGAGCGGCCCTCCTTATAGAGGGAGGGCCGGTGCTGTCGACTCTCGGCTGGTCACAAGGCCGAATTAGGGCGGTGATTTGCCGATTTCACCCCATTCCGGTGCGAAAACATCACAGAATATAGCGCGACAGATCCGCATCGGCGGCGATTTCGCCGACATGCTCGCGCACATAGGCCGAATCGATCATCACTTTCGCACCGCCGCGATCCGGCGCGTTGAAGGAAATGTCGTCGAGCACCCGCTCCATCACCGTCTGCAAACGCCGCGCGCCGATATTTTCAATCGAGCTATTGAGGTTGACGGCAACATCCGCCAGCGCGTCGATGGCATCCTCGGTAAACTCGAGATCCAACTGTTCAGTGGCCATCAGCGCGATATATTGACGAATGAGGCTGGCCTCGGTTTCCGTCAGAATCCGGCGAAAATCCTCCTTGGTCAGTGCCTTCAACTCCACCCGGATCGGCAACCGGCCCTGCAATTCCGGCAGGAGGTCGGACGGCTTGGAGACATGGAAGGCCCCCGACGCGATAAACAGGATATGGTCGGTCTTCACCGGCCCGTATTTGGTGGCAACTGTCGTGCCTTCCACCAGGGGCAGAAGGTCGCGCTGCACACCTTCGCGCGACACACCGGCGCCCATGGCGCCTTCGCGGTTGGCGATCTTGTCGATTTCGTCCAGGAAGACGATGCCATCGTTTTCAACCGACTTTACCGCCTCGCGCTGGATCACTTCATTGTCGATCAGCTTGTCGGATTCGTCGCGGATCAGATCGGCGTAGGAGGTCTTGACGGTGGTGCGGACCTTTTTGGTGCGGCCGCCCATCGCTTTGCCAAACATGTCGGAAAGGTTGAGAATGCCGACATTGGCCCCCGGCATGCCGGGAATCTCAAAGCCCGGCATGCCGGAGCTTGTCTCTGCAACCTCGATATCGATTTCCTTGTCGTCCAGCTCTCCGGCCCGCAGTTTCTTGCGGAAGCTATCACGGGTGGCGGGCGAGGCGGTGGCGCCGACCAGCGCATCCAGCACCCGTTCCTCGGCCCCGGCATGGGCCTTGGCTTCCACCTCCAGCCGCTTCTTTTCCTTGATCAGGCCGATGCCAATTTCCACGAGATCACGGATGATCTGTTCCACATCGCGGCCGACATAGCCGACCTCGGTGAATTTCGTGGCCTCGACCTTGATGAAGGGTGCGCCCGCCAGTTTGGCGAGGCGTCGGGAGATTTCGGTCTTGCCGACGCCGGTCGGGCCGATCATCAGGATGTTCTTGGGCATGACCTCGTCGCGCAGGCTCTCATCGAGCTGCTGGCGGCGCCAGCGGTTGCGCAGCGCAATCGCCACGGCACGCTTTGCATCGTTCTGACCGATGATATAGCGGTCGAGTTCCGAGACGATTTCGCGGGGTGAAAAAGTTGTCATTGAGATTACACCTGGGAAGAGGGGAAAAGGAGGGCGGTCAGTTGGCGCTTTCCAGCGTTTCGACCAGCACGTTTTCATTGGTATAAACGCAGATATCGGCAGCGATTTTCATGGCCTTGCGCGCCACTTCTTCCGCCGACTTTTCGGTATCCATCAAGGCCAGAGCCGCAGCCAGCGCGTAATTGCCGCCTGAACCGATGGCAATCGTGCCATGTTCGGGTTCCAGCACATCGCCATTGCCGGTAATCGCCAGTGTCACCGTTTTGTCGGCCACCAGCATCATCGCTTCCAGATTGCGCAGATATTTGTCGGTGCGCCAGTCCTTGGCAAGCTCGACGGCGGCGCGCATCAACTGACCCGGATATTGCTCCAGCTTCTTTTCCAGCCGTTCCAGCAGGGTGAAGGCATCCGCGGTCGCTCCGGCAAAACCGGCGATCACTTCGCCCTTGCCAATGCGGCGCACCTTGCGGGCATTGCCCTTCATCACTGTCTGACCAAGGCTGACCTGTCCGTCACCGGCCATCACCACCATGCCGCCCTTGCGCACCGTGATAATCGTGGTGCCATGCATGGTTCCATAGGGATTATGTTCGCTCATATCGATCCGTTCCAGTCCATCGCCGTCCAATCCGGCGCTTCGATTGACCTTTATGTAAGCGGCCAAAAGACAATTGCAAACGCCAAGACGGTTGGTCGCTATCCCGATGCCGGATCGCCGAAAAACCCGGCTCGTCCTGCTGGATATTTCAACCCCCGCCTGATAAGGAACGGCATCTTTTCAAGGAGAAGGCCATGGCAGAGAGCCGCAGCGCCAGCATTTCGCGCAAGACCAACGAAACCTCGGTCTCGGTTTCCGTCACTATCGACGGCACCGGCACTTCGAAGATTTCGACGGGGGTTGGTTTCTTCGACCACATGCTGGACCAGCTCAGCCGCCATTCGCTGATCGATATGGATATCGACGTGACGGGCGACCTGCATATCGACGATCACCACACCGTCGAAGACACCGGCATTGCCATCGGCCAGGCGATTTCCAAGGCATTGGGCGATCGGCGTGGCATCGTACGCTATGCCTCGATTGATCTTGCCATGGACGAGACGATGACCAAGGCGGCCATTGATGTTTCGGGACGGCCTTTCCTGGTTTGGAACGTCGCGTTTTCGGCACCGAAGATCGGCACATTCGACACCGAACTGGTGCGGGAATTCTTTCAGGCGCTGGCGCAGAATGCCGGTATTACCCTGCATATCCTCAATCATTATGGCGCTAATAACCATCATATCGCCGAAACCTGCTTCAAGGCCGTCGCCCGCGCCCTGCGCAGCGCGACCGAAATTGACCCCCGCCAGGCGGGCCGCATTCCGTCCACCAAGGGAATGCTGTAAACGATCAAGTTGAGGATCTGAACCTCCATGCGTGTTGTGATTATTGACTACGGATCGGGCAATCTGCGCTCCGCCACCAAGGCGTTCGAGCGGGCCTCCCGGGAATCCGGCCTTGATGCCGAAATCGAACTGACCGACAAGGCAGACCGGGTGGCAACCGCCGACCGGATCGTCTTGCCCGGCGTCGGTGCCTATGCAGATTGCAAGCGGGGCCTCGATGCGGTGCCCGGCATGCATGAAGCGCTGATCGAAGCGGTCGAGGTCAAGGCCCGCCCCTTCCTCGGCATCTGCGTCGGGATGCAGCTGATGTCGTCGCGCGGTTTGGAAAAAACCGTGACCGAAGGCCTCGGCTGGATCAAGGGCGATGTGGTGGAAATGACCCCTTCCGATCCGGGCCTGAAGATCCCGCAGATCGGCTGGAACACGCTGACACTTGCCCGTCCGCATCCGCTGTTTGACGGGATTGCCACCGGTAATGATGGGCTGCATGCCTATTTCGTCCATTCCTACCATCTGGCGGCCAGCAATGCCGATGAGATCATTGCGACGACCGATTACGGCGGCTCGATGACCGCTTTTGTGGGGCGTGACAATATGGCAGGCGCGCAATTCCATCCGGAAAAGAGCCAGACACTGGGTCTCCAGCTGATTTCTAATTTTCTCAATTGGGTGCCGTGAGCCCGTGCCGATGGATAGCATACGATGATCCTCTTTCCCGCCATCGACCTTAAAGACGGCCAATGCGTTCGCCTCAAGCTGGGCGATATGGAGCAAGCCACGGTCTACAATCCCGACCCCGGTGCACAGGCCAAGGCCTTTGAAGACCAGGGCTTTGAATGGCTGCATGTTGTTGATCTGAACGGCGCCTTTGCCGGTGAAAGCGTCAATGGCGCGGCGGTGGATGCCATTCTCAAGGCCACGAAAAATCCGGTCCAGCTGGGCGGCGGCATCCGCAGTCTTGCCCATATCGAGACCTGGCTCCAGCACGGCCTGTCGCGCGTTATTCTCGGCACGGTCGCCGTGCGTGATCCGGCGCTGGTGATTGAGGCTTGCAAGCTTTTCCCCGGCAAGATCGCTGTTGGCATCGATGCCAAGGGTGGCAAGGTGGCCGTGGAAGGCTGGGCGGAGGCCTCTGAACTCGGCGTGGTCGAGCTGGCGAAGAAGTTTGAAGGCGCAGGCGTTGCGGCAATCATCTATACGGATATCGACCGGGACGGCATTCTGACTGGAATAAACTGGGCTTCGACGCTGGAACTGGCGGAGGCTGTCTCCATTCCTGTCATCGCGTCTGGCGGGTTGGCGTCAATAGAGGATATCCGCCGGATGCTGGAGCCGGATGCGCGCAAACTGGAAGGTGCAATTTCCGGTCGCGCCCTTTATGATGGGCGGATTGATCCGGCGGAAGCGCTGGCCTTGATTGCCAATGCGAAAAAGGATGCCATCCTGTGACACTCAAGGCCCGCATTATTTCCTGTCTCGACGTGAAGGATAGCCCGCGATGCCCGCAGCCGCAAAGCGGCGAGGACACGCAAGCAAAAAGAGAGGCCATCCTGTGACACTCAAGGCCCGCATTATTCCTTGTCTCGACGTGAAGGATGGCCGAGTCGTCAAGGGCGTGAACTTTGTTGATCTGATTGATGCCGGTGATCCTGTCGAAGCGGCCAAGGCCTATGACGCAGCCGGTGCCGATGAGCTTTGCTTTTTGGACATTACCGCCTCATCTGATAATCGCGAGACGATTTTTGATGTCGTCGCCCGCACCGCAGATCATTGCTTCATGCCGGTCACGGTGGGGGGCGGTGTGCGGGCGGTCGGCGATATTCGCAAGCTGCTGCTGGCCGGGGCCGATAAGGTTTCAATCAACTCGGCAGCCGTGAGTAATCCCGATTTTGTCGCTGAAGCCGCCGATAAATTCGGCAATCAATGTATTGTGGTTTCCATTGATGCAAAACGTCGCCGAAGCCAGGCCAGCGGTGGCGACAATCTCAGCGCCTGGGAGATTTATACCCATGGAGGGCGCAATGCGACCGGCATTGACGCTGTCGAATTTGCGGTCAAAATGGTCGAGCGCGGCGCAGGCGAATTGCTGGTCACGTCAATGGATCGTGACGGCACCAAAAGCGGTTATGATTTGGAACTGACCCGCGCCATTGCCGATGCGGTTAGGGTGCCGGTGATTGCCTCTGGCGGCGTTGGCACGTTGGATGATCTGGTGGCGGGCGTCAGGCAAGGCCATGCCACTGCCGTTCTCGCGGCGTCGATTTTCCATTTCGGGACCTATTCGATAGCCGAGGCCAAGGCTCATATGGCCAATGCCGGTATCCCCATGCGTCTCGACCAGGCCTGAAAGGGCAATTTCATGACCACATTCACGCTGTCCGATCTGGAGACCATCGTCGCCACCCGTGCCAAGGCCTCACCGGATGAAAGCTGGACAGCAAAGCTGGTGACGGCAGGCCAGGACAAGGCCGCCAAGAAGCTTGGCGAAGAGGCTATCGAGGCGGTGATGGCAGCGGTCAAAAATGATCGCGCCAACCTGATCTATGAGAGTGCCGATTTGCTTTATCACCTGTTGGTCGTATTGAAAATTGCCGATATCCCGATAGAAACGGTGATGGAAGAGTTGCAACGGCGCACCGCCCAATCGGGCCTCAGCGAAAAGGCCAGTCGGTAGGACAGATGACGACAGCGATCAGGCAGGCCGAGGGGGAGGAAGCCCTTGATCATTTCCAGGTAGGCAGCTACTCGCCCTATCTGTTCTTTTCGTCGGAGGAATGGGCGCGGTTTCGCGCCGATACGCCGCTGACCTTGACCCTGGACGAAGTACATCGCCTGCGATCCATCGATGACCCGATCGATCTTGCCGAGGTACGGCGGATCTATCTGGCGCTGTCGCGGCTGTTATCCTCGCATGTCGAATCGTCCCAATTGCTGTTTGAGCAGCGTAACCGCTTTCTCAGCACCAATGTGACCAAGACGCCGTTCATTATCGGTATTGCCGGGTCGGTGGCGGTGGGCAAATCCACCACGGCGCGCGTGCTGAAGGAGCTTTTGGCCCGCTGGCCTTCCAGCCCGAAAGTTGATCTGGTCACCACCGATGGCTTTCTGTATTCGAACGCGACGCTGGTGCGCGACAACAAGCTCAATCGCAAAGGGTTTCCCGAGAGTTACGATACGGCGGCTTTGCTGCGGTTTCTGTCGGCCATCAAGGCTGGGCAACAGAATGTCAAGGCGCCCCGCTATTCGCACCTGACCTATGACGTGCTGCCTGATCAACATACCATCATCGACCGCCCGGATATCCTGATTTTCGAGGGCATCAATGTGCTGCAATCGCGCGATCTGCCGCGAGATGGCAAGATCGTGCCGATGGTCTCGGATTTCTTCGACTTCTCGATCTATATCGATGCTGAGGAAAGCCTGATCCACAATTGGTACGTAAAGCGATTCATGAAGCTGCGCCAAACGGCCTTCCGCGATCCGAATTCCTACTTTCACCGTTATGCGACGATCAGCGAAGATGAAGCTTCAACCATTGCCGAAAATCTCTGGAGCCACATCAACCTGATCAATCTGCGCGACAATATCCAGCCGACCCGGCCCCGGGCCGATTTGATCCTGCGCAAGGGAGAAAATCATCTGGTTGAACAGGTGGCGCTGCGAAAATTATAGGGCACTGCGCCCATCTATTATTATAAATTGATGTTTTCATGAGGTTTTATCTCTGGGAGGAGAGTTATGACATTCATTGATCCCAACAAAGCCGCACCGGTTTCCGGCAGGCGTGTGTTTCTGGGTGCGGCAGCGGCGGCGATAGCCGCGACCGCCGCAGGGCAGAGCGGACAGGCAGCGGATACAAAAACCGGCGGCGGTCCGCTATCAGACATTCCCATCGTTTTGCCCCAGACAGAGTTCGTCTATGAGGCGATTTTTACCCTTCAGGATATGATTGAGATGGGTGCGTCCCCGCAGGGAGACAGGCGTATCATCAATATCACCGGCGGTGAATTTGCCGGACCTCGGATCAAGGGTAAGGTCATGCCTGGAGGTGCGGACCGGCAAGTGCTGCGCAAGGACGGTGTGCGCCTTCTCAATGCGCTCTATGAATTGCAGGCGGATGACGGTGCCATCATTACCGTCAACAACAGGGTCTTGATCGACCGCCAGCCGGACGGCACGCAATATGCTTTTTCGCATATCGATATTACCGCACCTGATGGACCGCATGACTGGCTGAACCGCCGTGTCTTTGTCGGCACCCTGCACAGCCTGCGACCCAAGCCAATGGTGCTGATTCGGGTCTTCAGTCTGGTTTAAGACCAAGGCTGAAGGTCTTCCACGCTTGGAAAGCGATCAATCCTGCCCCGGTTTCTCGCGCATTTTCTTGATTTCGCCGCGTCCCACCTTTGCCCTCAACCTACGTTCGATCGAACCCTTGGTGGGTTTGGTCTTCCGGCGCGGCGGTGGCGGCGGTTTGGCTGCTTCGAGCAGCAATTCCTTTAGCCGTTCGCGGGCATCTTCCCGATTTCGCTCCTGGCTTCGAAAGCGGCTGGCCGCGATCAACAACACGCCTTCTTTGGACAGCCGTCGGCCTGCCAATTTGATGGCATTGGTCTTGATACGGTCCGGGAGCGAGGGAGAGCTTGTCAGCGGGAAGAACAATTGGACGGCGGTCGAGACTTTGTTGACATTTTGCCCACCCGGACCACCAGCCAGCACGAATTGCTCGGTCAGTTCCCAACCGGCAATCGTAATCCTGTCATTGATATAGAGCGGTTCGCTCGCCATGGTCCTGTCCAGCCTTTTCGCCGTGAGGCTGTAGCGGAAAACGCCAGTTCAGGCAAATCTCGGCTCTCTGGTATCATAACTGGATTTCCGTGCTGTTTTTCTGGAGCAGATGCACCATGGAAAAAGCCCGGCGATGATCATCGCCGGGCTTTCCAAATCGTCACACGTGAAACGTTTACTGCGCAGCAACAGCCAGAACCGGAGCCGCATCGCGAACATTGCTGTCCACATGGGCTTCGAATTTCTCGAAATTGGCGATGAACATGCCGACCAGTTTCTTGGCCTGCGCGTCATAGTCTGCCCCATTTGCCCAGGTCGAGCGGGGGTCGAGAATGCTAGTATCGACGCCTTCGACAGAAACCGGTACCGCGAAACCGAAATTGGCATCGGTGCGGAACTCGACCTTCTTCAACTCACCGGAGAGAGCCGCCGTCAGCAGCGCCCGAGTTGCCTTGATCGGCATACGGTTACCAACGCCGTAGGCACCGCCGGTCCAGCCAGTGTTGACCAGCCAGCAATCCACTTCGTGGCGGGCAATCAACTCCTTGAGCAGATTGCCATATTCTGCCGGATGACGCGGCATGAACGGTGCGCCGAAGCAGGTCGAGAAGGTTGCTTCCGGCTCGGTTACGCCGCGCTCCGTGCCAGCCACTTTCGCAGTGTAGCCGGAAAGGAAGTGGTACATCGCCTGTTCTGGTGTCAGCTTGGCGATCGGCGGCATGACGCCGAAGGCATCTGCGGTCAGCATGATGATGGTCTTCGGATGCCCGGTGCGGCCGGTGGGCGAGGCATTGGGAATGAAGTTCAGCGGATAGGCGCAACGGGTATTTTCGGTCTTCGAGCCATCGTTGAAATCCGGGACCCGGTTTTCATCCAGAACAACATTTTCCAGCACCGTGCCGAACCGCTTGGTGGTGGCGTAGATTTCCGGCTCAGCTTCTGCCGACAGACGGATGGTCTTGGCGTAGCAGCCGCCTTCGAAGTTGAAGATGCCGTCTTCGCCCCAACCATGCTCGTCATCGCCAATCAGCGTGCGGGCCGGATCAGCCGACAGCGTGGTTTTGCCGGTGCCGGACAGACCGAAGAACACAGCCGAATCGCCAGCCGGGCCAACATTGGCCGAGCAATGCATCGGCATGACCTGTTTGGCGGGCAGCATGTAGTTGAGCGCCGTGAACACCGACTTCTTCATTTCACCGGCATAGTAGGTACCGGCGATCAGCACGATATTGTTGGTGAAGTCGCAGGCGATGACCGTTTCGGTGCGGCAGCCATGACGGGCCGGATCAGCCTTGAAGCTGGGCAGGTCGATAATGGTGAATTTCGCTTCGAAATCGGCAAGCGCGGCGCGTTCCGGACGAATCAGCAAGTTACGAATAAACAGCGAATGCCATGCGAGTTCCGTTACCACGCGGGTTGGCAAAGCGTTGGCGGCATCGGCGCCGCCAATCAGATCCTGGACGAACAGGGTCTTGCCAGCCACATGCGCCAGCATGTCCTGATGCAGAATGTCGAAATGCTCCTTCGACATCGGCTTGTTATTGTCCCACCAGATCTGGCTGTCGGTATTGGCGTCACGCAGGATGAACTTGTCCTTGGGCGAGCGGCCCGTATGCTGTCCGGTCTCGGCCAAAAGCGCGCCGTCCGCTGTCAGCACGGCTTCACCATTGCGGATCGCATGCTCATAAAGGGCGGCGTGCAGCAGATTATAATGGACATTGGCGGCCTTGCCCAAGCCAATGGTCTCGATCCCAAGACGGCTATTGTTCACTCCAAGCTCCTCCATGATGCAATTCCTTCTTCAGCGGGATAGCTAGATAATTATGGGTCAACGCTAATGACCGAATTTTAAAAACGCAAGAGTAAAATCTTGAAAACATCAATAATATCATATATTTAATCGTTTTAAACTGGTATGTTAGTTTTAAATCGGTTCAGTTTAAAGGCGATGCGCGTTTGTCTTTTGCCGTCGAAACGAGACGGGGTTGAAGCCGGAGACGCCAGCCTCCTTTATCTTTGCCACAATTTGTTCCACCTTTACCCTCATGAAGCGCTTCGCGGCCCCTATATGGAATGGGGCTGCGGGCCGTCACCTTCTTGATGGGCGGTGACGGCAATCGGTAATGACGGAGATAAACGGCATGCAGACAATTGCGCTTGTTGACGACGACCGGAATATTCTGACGTCGGTTTCGATCGCTCTCGAAGCCGAGGGCTATAAGGTCGAAACCTATACGGATGGAGCTTCGGCGCTGGACGGGCTTCTGGCGCGGCCGCCACAGCTGGCAATCTTCGATATCAAGATGCCGCGCATGGATGGGATGGAGCTTTTACGCCGCCTGCGTCAGAAGTCCGATATCCCGGTGATTTTCCTGACCTCCAAGGATGAGGAAATCGATGAATTGTTCGGCTTGAAAATGGGGGCCGACGACTTCATCACCAAGCCGTTTTCGCAGCGCCTGCTGGTGGAGCGGGTCAAGGCCATTCTGCGCCGTGCGGCCAATCGCGAGACTGGAAACGCACCCGGCAATGTCAAGAGTGCTGCCGAGCAGCAGGCCCGCAACCTGGAGCGCGGCCAACTGGTCATGGACCAGGAGCGCCATACCTGCACCTGGAAAGGCGATCCGGTCACGCTGACAGTCACTGAATTTCTGATCCTGCATTCGCTGGCCCAGCGGCCCGGCGTGGTGAAAAGCCGCGACGCGCTGATGGATGCCGCCTATGACGAACAGGTCTATGTCGATGACCGCACCATTGACAGCCATATCAAGCGCCTGCGAAAGAAGTTCAAAATGGTGGACAATGATTTCGACATGATCGAAACGCTGTACGGCGTTGGATACCGCTTCCGCGAAACGGCCTGATGCCGCCTGCGGGCATTGCTTGCGGATTGAGAGCCTGGCAGGTTCAGATTGAACCAGGCATGCTCTCAATTCTCTTGTTTTCGTTTGTCTTTTCGGGAAAACCGGTTTCCCTGACAAACTCTAGGACCAGGCCCGGTTGAGAATGAACGTTGACGGCAGACATGACGGTATTCGGTGGGATTCGATTGTCCCACAGGATAAGTGTGCCGTGTGAGGGGAATTCTATCCAAAAGGCCTATGGACGATAAGGACGGGGATCCCGGCGAGAGCCGCAGGCTGCCCTTGCGCCTGTCCTTTTCTCATCCCTTTACCTTGATCAGACGCATCTTCGGCAATGCCGTTTTCTCCAGTCTGACGCGACGGATCGTTTTCTTTAATCTTGCGGCGCTGATCGTTCTGGTCGCTGGTATCATGTATCTCAATCAGTTTCGCGAAGGGCTGATCGATGCGCGGGTGGAAAGCCTGCTGACCCAGGGGGAAATTATTGCCGGAGCGATTTCTGCCTCGGCATCGGTGGATACCAATTCCATCACCATCGATCCGCAAAAGCTGCTGGAATTGCAGGCGGGGCAAAGCATTACCCCGGTGCCGAATGACGAAGACCTGGAATTTCCCATCAAGCCGGAGCGGGTCGCCCCCGTGCTGCGCCGCCTGATTTCGCCGACCCGCACCAGGGCGCGGCTGTTTGATGCCGATGCCAATCTGCTGCTGGATTCGCGCCATCTCTATTCCCGCGGTCAGGTGCTGCGTTACGATCTTCCACCCGTCGAGGGGGATACCGGCAGCTGGACGGAATGGCTGGCCAAGCAATTCAATCGCATGCTGCAACCGAGCAATGTGCCGCTCTACAAGGAAGCGCCGGGCGGGGATGGATCAATCTACCCTGAAGTGATGAATGCGCTAACCGGGGTGCGCGGTGCCGTGGTGCGCGTGACCGAACAGGGCGAGTTGATTGTTTCCGTGGCGGTGCCGGTCCAGCGTTTCCGCGCCGTGCTCGGCGTGCTTTTGCTATCCACCCAGGCTGGCGATATCGACAAGATCGTCCATGCGGAACGCCTGGCGATCCTGCGGGTGTTCGGCGTGGCCACGCTGGTCAATATCGTGCTTTCTCTGCTGCTGTCCTCGACCATTGCCAATCCGCTGCGGCGCCTGTCGGCAGCGGCCATTCGCGTCCGGCGCGGCGCCAAGGAGCGGGAGGAAATCCCGGATTTCTCTGCGCGCCAGGATGAAATCGGCAATCTGTCGGTGGCCCTGCGGGAAATGACCACGGCACTTTACGACCGGATCGATGCCATCGAGAGTTTTGCCGCCGATGTCAGTCACGAGTTGAAAAATCCGCTGACGTCGCTGCGCAGCGCTGTTGAAACCCTGCCGCTTGCCAAGACCGATGTCTCGAAGCAGCGGCTTCTGGATGTGATCCAGCATGACGTCCGCCGGCTTGACCGGTTGATCAGCGATATCTCGGATGCCTCGCGGCTGGATGCAGAACTGGCGCGTACCGACGCGGCACCGGTCGATATGGAAGTCGTGCTTGGCAATCTGGTGGAGATTTCCAGGCAGATCCGCAGCAGCAAGAAGCCGGTCGATATCGAATATGTCGTGGAGCACAAGCAGGGCCAGAAGGTCCGCTATATCATCAACGGTCATGACCTGCGTATTGGCCAGATCGTCACCAACCTGATTGAAAATGCCCGTTCCTTCGTACCTGAAAAGGAAGGGCGCATCGTTGTGCGCCTGTCGCGCACCCGCAGCCGCTGCGTCGTGCAGGTGGAAGACAACGGTCCCGGTATCCTGGTCGAGAATATCGACCGGATCTTCGAGCGCTTTTATACCGACCGTCCCGATGGCGAAAGCTTCGGCCAGAATTCAGGGCTTGGCCTCTCCATCAGCCGGCAGATCGCCGAGGCGCATGGCGGATCGTTGCGGGCTGAAAACATCCTGGAGCCGGAAACTGCACGGATCCTCGGGGCCCGCTTCATCCTGACCCTGCCGGCAGAGCCATCTCCATGAACGAGAGCCGGCTCAACCTGCATGCAACCGGTGTCGTGCTGGGCAGGCGAGGCTATTTGATCATGGGGCCGAGTGGGTCGGGGAAGTCGCAATTGGCCCGCCTCCTGCTGGAAAATGCGTGGCAAAATGGCCTTTTTGCCGCTCTGGTGGCCGACGATAGGGTATGGCTGGAAGCCCGAGGCGGCAGATTGATCGCGTCCCGACCCCAGACAATTGCCGGGTTGATGGAAATCCGATTCAGCGGATTGGTGACCGTTCCAAGCCTCGATGCGGCGGTGATCGATGCCGTCGTCCTTTCGGTCGAGCCATCGTCGATGACGGAACGCCTGCCGCAAAGCGCTGAAAGCAGGTGTTTTTTTCCGGGTCAATCCTTACCTGTCCTTCGCCTATGCCCAGCTCATCATCCAAGCGTTGCGGGGCTGCAATGGTTGCTGGAGGCGTGGGCGTCAGATTAAAGGCGTGGCATCAAGACTATTTTGCACTTGCACTTCGTGTTTTCATCGCCAAGATGCACTGCACAGAATTGATCGGACAATATTGGAGTTTGTCAGGGAGAAGTTGAACGAGGTTTTCCCAAAAAGACAAACGAAAGCAAGATAAGCGAGAGGGTGTCAGGTTCAAACCGAACCTGACAGACTTCAGGGGTAAGTTATCGTTGATCAACAAGGTGTTGTTGCGCGTAAAGGTTGTGTGTTGGATTTTCAAATAGGGCTTTTCTTGTGCCAACGCGTGCCTTGCGAGACAACAGATTGGTGGACGAAACTATTGCAGTGCGATAACTGGCGGTCAGCAGTTGAGCAGGGAGCTATAAGCGAATGATCGGACTTGTGCTTGTCACCCATGGCAAGCTGGCTGAAGAATTTCATTATGCCGTGGAACATGTCGTTGGTCCGCAGAAATTCATCGAGACAATCTGTATCGGTCCGGAGGACGATATGGATCAGCGCCGCCAGGATATCCTGGATGCTGTGATGCGCGCCGATGATGGGCATGGGGTGATCATCCTGACGGATATGTTCGGGGGAACGCCTTCCAATCTCGCAATTTCGGTGATGAATACCGGGCGGATCGAAGTGATCGCCGGCGTCAACCTGCCCATGCTGATCAAGCTGGCGGGAGTGCGCGGCGAGAATGACATGGAAAAAGCACTCGTCGATGCGTCGGAAGCCGGCCGCAAATACATCAATGTGGCCAGCCGCGTTCTGAGCGGCAAATAGGAACGGCGGGTAATATGACCTCCTTCACCAGAGACCTGCTGATCGTCAACAAGCGCGGCCTTCATGCCCGGGCGTCCGCCAAATTCGTCCAGACGGTGCAGGGCTTTAATGCCGAAGTCACCGTCAGCAAGGATGGAACCACCGTCGGCGGAACCTCGATCATGGGTCTGATGATGTTGGCGGCGAGCCCCGGCTGCACGATTACCGTCGTTACCTCAGGCGAAGAGGCTGAAAAGGCAATCGACACGCTGGATGCGCTGGTGCGCGACAAGTTTGGCGAGGAAATGTAAACCAAGATCGAACATAAAGATATAAAGACCTCTTTATGTGATTATTGCCTTCCCCGACGTTCCCTGATACACGGATGACACTGGCCTGCCGCAGAATGGCGGGCGGCGCATAGGCCTGGCCATCTTTTCGGATGGGCGCTGGCCTTGCGTTTCAACCCGGTCTGGAGAACGCCATGAGCACTGTACAGGATTACATCGTCGCCGATATCGGCCTTGCGGATTACGGTCGCAAGGAATTGGATATTGCCGAAACCGAAATGCCGGGCCTGATGTCCTGCCGCTCGGAGCTTGGCGAAACCAAGCCGCTAAAGGGCGCCCGCATCAGCGGTTCGCTGCACATGACCATTCAGACAGCTGTGCTGATCGAGACGTTGACGGCGCTGGGCGCCGAGGTACGCTGGGCATCCTGCAACATCTTTTCCACCCAGGACCATGCCGCCGCCGCAATCGCTGCCTCGGGCGTGCCGGTCTTTGCCGTCAAGGGTGAAAGCCTGACGGAATATTGGGATTATACCGACCGGATCTTCCAATGGACTGATGGTGGCCAGTCCAACATGATCCTCGACGATGGCGGCGACGCCACCATGTATATCCTGCTTGGTGCGCGCGCCGAAGCCGGTGAAAATATTCTGGTCAACCCTTCGTCCGAAGAAGAAGAAATCCTGTTCGCGCAGATCAAGAAGCGCTTGGCAGCAACACCGGGCTTCTTTACCAAACAGCGTGACGCCATCAAGGGTGTCACCGAAGAAACCACGACAGGCGTCAACCGCCTCTACCAGCTCAGCCAAAAGGGCCTGCTGCCTTTCCCTGCTATTAATGTCAACGATTCCGTTACCAAGTCGAAGTTTGACAACAAATACGGCTGCAAGGAATCGCTGGTCGACGGCATTCGTCGCGCCACCGACGTGATGATGGCCGGCAAGGTTGCCGTGGTTTGCGGCTACGGTGATGTCGGCAAGGGCTCGGCTGCGTCGTTGAGCGGCGCTGGCGCCCGCGTCAAGGTCACGGAAGTGGATCCGATCTGCGCTTTGCAGGCCGCTATGGACGGTTTTGAAGTGGTGCGGCTTGAAGATGTCGTCAAGACGGCGGATATCTTCATCACCACGACCGGCAATAAGGATGTCATTCGCATCGAGCATATGCGCGAGATGAAGGACATGGCCATTGTTGGCAATATCGGCCATTTCGACAACGAAATTCAGGTTGTCGCGCTGAAGAACCTGAAATGGGTTAACATCAAGCCGCAGGTCGACATGATCGAATTCCCGGCGGGCAACCGGATGATCCTGCTTTCGGAAGGCCGATTGCTCAACCTCGGCAATGCCACGGGCCATCCGTCCTTCGTGATGAGCGCGTCGTTCACCAACCAGGTTCTGGCCCAGATCGAGCTTTTCACCAAGCCCGACGCCTATAAGAACCAGGTTTACGTTCTGCCGAAACATCTCGATGAAAAGGTCGCACGCCTGCATCTGGAAAAGCTCGGCGTCAGATTGACTGAACTTTCTGACGAACAGGCCTCCTATATTGGTGTCACGCCATCTGGCCCGTTCAAGGCTGACCACTACAGATACTAATCCGTAGCCAGATATACACAAGATATAGAAATCGCGGCCTTGACAAAGGCTGCGATTTCTTTTTTTCTTTGCCCCTTTTTTCAAAATCTTATCCACAGTATTGTTTTAAAACTTGATTCGTGTGCCTCGCAGGTGCGCAGGCAGTGTGTGGTGGCCGATTTTTTCCGGTCACGCTGCCTATGACCCCGTGAAGCAAAAAGCCGTTTGCATGACGTCACCCTCGGGTGATGCATTCGGCATGTGCACACGCGAAATGGGGATGTCTTGTCGGAATTGCGGCACAGTGGACGGAGACAGACCGGAAATGACGGTTCAGAAGAAATACCCGTTCCTACGGGGAAGGACGGGCCTACGGGGAAGGACGGGCCTACGGGGAAGCGCGGGTAAAACCATGCGCGCCGAATCTGCGTCCTTCGGGGACACAGGACCCAGCGCAGGCGCGGCCAGCGGCATCGCCGGACGTGGCTTCCTGCGTTTATCGCGCTGGTGGCTGCACGGGAGCACGGTTCTTGCTGGTGGGCTCGTGTGCCATTCTGCCCTAGCGCAAACGATTGCCGTGCCGCAGCTGAATGCGGGCGGCATCGGCACGTTTTCATCCACTGAAATGATTGGCCTTTCCCTGGTAATCGGCGCGATTTCCGCGACGCTTCTGTCCACACTCTGGCTGGTGCGTCAGCGCAACAGTATCGAGGCGGATAGCCGGGAGATACGATCGGCCCTGTCGGATGCCAACCAGCGCATTTCCCGTTATCAGGCGCTGATTGCCGACAAGAACCGTCGCATCGTCATCTGGGACGGTGGTGAAACCAAGCCGGAACAGCTGGGCCAATTGCCCGTTGAAACCGGCGCACCCCAGACCGAAGGCGATTTCTTGGCCTTTGGCCGCTGGATGAAGCCCGGTTCGGCCGCCGACCTGGACAATGCCATTGAGAAACTGCGCTTTAACGCCCAGAGCTTTGACCTGATCGTCGAGACCTATCGCGACGAGGTGCTGGAAGTGCAGGGCCGTGTTTCCGGCGGGCGGGCCTTTGCCCGTTTCGTGGCGCTCAATAATCTGCGCGCCGAACTGGCCGAGCTGAAGATCGAAAAGACCCGGCTCTCCACCGCCATCGAAACCTTCGAAAGCCTGCTGGAATCCGTCGAACAACCCGTCTGGCAGCGCGATTCCGAGGGGCGGCTGGTCTGGGTCAATCAGGCCTATAGCGATGCCGTTGAAGCGCTGACCCCTGATCAGGCCATACAGGAAGGCCGTGAAATCCTCAACACCATTACCCGGGAAAAGATCCGGGCGACGTTGACGCCGATTTCGCCTTACCACGATACGGTTTCCACCGTCGTGCATGGCAACCGCACGTTCTTTTCTGTGGTCGATACCAAGACGCCGAAGGGCTCTTGCGGCATGGCCATCGACGTATCGCGTGAAGAGGCGCTGCGCGAGGAATTGAGCCGCACCTTGAAAAGCCACGCCGAAACGCTGGATCATCTGGCAACGCCCGTGGCGATTTTCGACGGCGAACGGCGGCTGCAATTCTACAATCAGGCCTTCCAGCAGCTCTGGGATCTGGATCTTGCTTTCCTCGAATCTCGCCCCGACCATGCCGAATTGCTGGACCGGCTGCGCAGCGCCGGCAAGTTGCCGGAACAGTTGAGCTGGAAGGCATGGAAGGAAAACACCCTTTCTGTCTACCGCTCCATCGATACCCAGACCGTGCTATGGCACCTGCCCAACGGCCAGACCCTACGCGTCATCGCCTCTGCCCATCCGCAGGGCGGCGCCACCTGGGTGTTTGAGAACCTCACCGAACAGGTGGATCTCGAAACCCGCTATAATACGCTGGTCCGGGTTCAGGGTGAAACCATCGATCATCTGTCCGAAGGCGTTGCCGTTTTTGGTCCTGATGGCCGAATCCGGCTGTCCAATCCGGCCTTCCGGGCGCTCTGGGGCATTACCGAGACGCAGGCCGCACCAGGCACCCATATCCGCGCCATCGAAGAGGCCTGTGCTCTATCCTATGAAAAACCGGATGGATGGCGCGCCTTCGGCAAGATGATTACCAGTTTCGAGGATGAGCGGCCGTCCAGCCAAGGTACGATTGAGCTGATGTCCGGCCTGGTGCTGGATTACGCTGTCATCCCGCTGCCCAATGCCCAGACGATGCTGACCTTCGTCAACATTACCGACAGCGTTCGGGCGGAACGGGCGCTGCTTGAAAAGAATGAAGCCCTGCGCAAGGCTGACGAGTTGAAGAACGATTTCGTCCAGCATATTTCCTATGAACTGCGCTCGCCGCTCACCAATATCATCGGCTTTACCGATCTGTTGAAATCGACGGCCATCGGTCCGCTCAATGAACGGCAGGGGGAATATGTCGATCATATTTCCACCTCGTCTGCCGTTCTGCTGACCATCGTCAACGACATTCTCGACCTTGCCACAGTCGATGCCGGCATCATGCGGCTGACCTATTCGGATATCGATCTCACCGATCTTCTGGACGATGTGTCGATGCAGATGACCGACCGGTTGCAGGAAGGCGGCGTGACGCTGGAAATCCTTGCTCCGTCGCATCTGGGCGACATTGTCGCCGACCAGCAACGGCTGAAGCAGATCCTGATCAAGATCATCACCAATGCCGTGAACTTCTCGCCCGAAGGCGCCAAGGTCGTGCTGAAATGCTGGCGCGAAGATGCCGACTTCGTATTTTCGGTTTCCGATACCGGATGCGGCATTCCAGAAGATATGCTGCCATCGGTGTTCAAGCGTTTTTCCTCGAATGCCAAGGGTGGCAAGCGCACCGGGGCTGGCCTTGGCCTGTCGATTGTCGAAAGCTTCGTGCATCTGCATAACGGCACCGTGTCGATCAACAGTGTTCCCAACCAAGGCACCACGGTTCTTTGCCGAATTCCGTCCGGTGTGCTCGTCCATTCCGTCGCCGCAGAATGACAGGATTAGAGATATCGCTTCATCTTTCGCTTGCCGATGAGGCGGCGACGATCCAGCTCGGGGAAGATCTGGCGCTTGCCCTGAAGCGGGGGGACTGCCTTGCCCTGCATGGTGATCTCGGAGCGGGAAAGTCTACCCTTGCAAGAGCATTGCTGCGGGCCTTGGCCGATGACGATGATCTGGAAGTGCCAAGCCCGACTTTCACGCTGGTCCAAAGCTATGAGTTGCGCATTCCCGCTGCTCACTTTGATCTCTACCGGCTGGGTGATGCTTCCGAGCTTGATGAGCTGGGCTTTGATGAGGCGCTGGATACCGGCATTTGCCTCGTCGAATGGCCAGAACGGGCCGAAGGCCGGCTGCCGAAGACGACAATCGGCCTGCATTACGGTTTCCCCCCGGATGGCGGGCGTCAACTGACCATCAGCGGGCCTGAGGACAGGCTGAGCCGAATCCGGCGGGTGCTCGCTATCCGCACTTTCCTCGATGCCAATGGCATGGCGGGCGCCCGACGCCGCTTCCTGACTGGTGATGCGGACTACCGCGCCTATGAAACGGCAAGGATGGACGGTCAATCGCAGCGCATCGTGATGGACAGCCCCAAACGACCGGCCACACCGATCATCCGCCTCGGCAAGACCTACCCGGAACTCGTGCATCTGGCAGAAGACCACCGGGCTTTCGTGGCTATCGATCAACTGTTGAAGGATGCGGGGCTTACCGTCCCCAAGATTTATGCCAGTGACTCCGATGGCATTTTACTGATCGAAGATCTCGGTCAGGACGGCATTCTGGATGCACAGGGTCAGCCGGTCGCCGAGCGTTATATGGAAGCTGCTGCCGCGCTTGCTTTCCTGCATGGGCAAAATGTTTCACGTGAAATTTCTGTCTCGCCTGACCATATCCACCGCATTCCCGATTTCGATGCAGCGGCCATGGCGTTCGAGACGGAATTGCTGCTTGATTGGTATATGCCCTCTTCGCTCGGACGACAGCCCGATGACGAGGAACGCCAAGCCTATCTCGCTCTCTGGTCGGACATGTTTAGCCAGATCAGTGACCGCAGCAGTCTGGTGCTGCGCGATGTCCATTCCCCGAATCTCCTTTGGCAGGAAGGAAAACAGGGCATCGCCCGCGTCGGCCTGATCGATTTCCAGGATGCGATGATCGGTCCGGCTGCCTATGACGTCGCCTCCCTGATTCAGGATGCACGTGTCACCATCGAACCGGAGCTGCAAAAGCGGCTGCTTGAGCATTATCTGGCGCTGCGCCGTGCCGAAGCCGGATTTGATGAAAGCGCTTTTCGACGGGATTTCGCCATTATGGCTGCTCAGCGCAATTGCAAGCTGGTCGGGCTTTGGGTGCGGCTGATGAAACGCGATGGCAAGCCCGGCTATATGCAGCATATGCCCCGGACGCTCGCCTATCTCGGCGGCGTGCTGGAGCATGAGGCGCTCACGCCTTTGAAAGACTGGCTTTTGACACACGGCCTGTTGCCGCGCGCTTGAATCTTCATCCCCTGGAACAGTGGTTCTGGTCCTCTCGACAGTGGTTCTCTGGCGGGATTTGCGATAGAGCGTGTCTCGTAAAGATGATGCGTCACACACGAGCGATGCCGCAGATCGCTGACAGATACGAGAGCCATGAAGATTTCCCAAGCCATGGTGCTGGCCGCAGGGCTCGGCACAAGAATGCGTCCCATCACCGAAACCCTGCCGAAGCCTCTGGTGCGGGTGGCGGGCAAGACGCTGGTGGATTATGCGCTGGATCATTTGCAACAGGCGGGCGTAGAAACCGCTGTGGTCAACATTCACCATTTTCCAGAGAAAATGCTGGCGCATCTGGCCGGGCGCGATCAGCCGAGCATCGTGATTTCCGATGAGCGCGATGGCTTGATGAACAATGGCGGCGGACTGGCCAAAGGCATCAGGCATCTGGCTCCCGGCCCGTTGCTGGTGATGAATGCCGACCTGTTCTGGATCGGTGAGCCGAAGGACCAACCCACCAATCTGCAAAGACTGGCGGAAACCTTTGACCCGGCGCAGATGGATATGCTGATGCTATGCGTCACGTTGGAACAGACCACCGGCCATAATGGCAAGAATGATTTCAACCTCGGTGCTGATGGCAGGCTGACCCGCTACCAGGCGGGCGATCCAAACCCGGTGGTCTATGCCGGGGCTTTGGCCATGGAGCACGCCCTTTTAGACGATGCGCCGCAGGATGCTTTCAATCTCAATATCTATTTTGACCGGGCCATTGCCAAGGGGCGGTTGTTCGGGCTGATGCTTCAGGGCCATTGGCTGACAGTTGGTACGCCGGAGGCGATTGAAGAGGCGGAAACGGTGCTGGCCCGCCAGCCAAAGGACATCTGAAATAATGTCCAGCCTGCAAGCCCGCATCTTCACTATTCCCCCGGATCGGCCTTTCCTGCGGCTGATTGCCGAGACCCTGTGCGATGGCCGTCTCGCCCCCGGCTTTCGCTATGATCCAGCCGATCCCCTGTCCCTGTCCAAGGTCACGATCCTGGTGCCGACCCGGCGTGCGGTGCGCGTGCTGCGCGCTCAGTTCGTTGAGGTGCTGGGTGGCCAATCCGCCATTCTGCCGATGATCAAGCCCCTGGGTGAAGCCGAGGACGATGCCAGTTATTTTGACGCGGAAACCCCGGCGCTGCTGGCGTTGAACCCGCCGATCAGCAATACGGTGCGGCTGCTGGAACTGGCGCAGTTGATTCTTGCGTGGCGCAACAAGCTGCCGGATATCGTGTTGAGCATTCACACCGAAACCCCGCTTGTCGCTCCGGCCAGCCCGGCGGATGCCGTGTGGCTGGCGCGGGCGCTGGTGGAACTGATCGATTCGGTGGAAACCGAGGAGCGTGACTGGGCCGATCTCGACAAGCTCGATGCCCGTGATTTTGCCTCCTGGTGGCAGCTAACGCTGGCTTTCCTCGGCATAGCCAGCGCCTATTGGCCAGCCCGGCTGGAAGAGTTGAACCGGTCTTCGCCGGTTCTCCACCGCAATGCCTTGCTGCGCACCGAACGCGACCGTGTTGGTCACCTTTCTGATCCTCATCCGGTGATCGTCGCGGGCTCGACCGGCTCGATTCCTGCTGCGTCCGAGCTGATCGCGGCGGTGGCGCGCTTGCCCCAAGGGGTGATCGTGCTGCCGGGGTTGGACAAGGCCATGCCGGATGATCAGTGGCAAAGCGTTGGGGGTGAACAGCCTCCCGGCATGCCGCCGGAGCCAACTGCCCGCACCCATCCGCAATACGGTCTGCACCGGCTCTTAGGCCGTCTCGGCTTGACCCGTGACGACGTGGGCGTGCTGGAAGAGGCAGAACCAGACCTTGCTGACCGCAGCGAAATTCTCTCCCGGGCGCTGTCGCCTGCCAAGGCAACTGACCAATGGACCGCCTGGCGGCAGGCATTCGGGGATAACAGGTTTCAGGCCGCCTTTGCCGATGTGGCGCTGATTGAGGCGGCCAACGAGCGGGAAGAGGCGATTGCCATCGCCATTACCCTCAGGCTGGCCCTGGAGCGGCCCGGTGCCGATGGCGGAGAAAGCCGCGCCGCGCTGATTACCCCTGACCGCAACCTTGCGCGTCGGGTTGCTTCGGAACTGGCCCGATTCGGCATCGAGGCCGACGATTCGGCGGGTACGCCATTTTCGGCGACGCCGCAGGGCACGTTGCTGGTGCTGGTGCTGGAAGCGGTGTTGCGGCCCGGCGATCCCGTTGCCATCGTCTCCTTACTTAAGCACCCACTCGCCCGTTTTGGCTTGAGCGACGATGGACATCGTGAAGCCGCCGACGCTTTGGAGGCCATTGCGCTGCGCGGCGGCACCGGTGCCATCGACATCGCCGCGCTGGCACCGCTGTTCGATGAACAGGTGGTCGCCCAGTTCGATGACCGCCATCCGCCAGCCTGGCGGCGCTCTTTTACCAATCAGACCCGGCAGCAAGCACGGATACTGGCCGAGGCAATCGCAGAGGCGGTGGAACCGCTTGCCGGTCATGTCGTCGCCAAGCCGGATGGTCACCATTTCACCACCCGTTTGTCTTTGAGGGAATGGGCCGAGCGCACCGGTCAGGTGCTGGAGGCTGTGGCTCGCACCGATGAGGGTGATCTTGCTCCTCTTTGGGCCAATGAAGCCGGTGCCGTTTTGGCGCGACTGCTTAGCGAAATTATGGAAACCGATGGTCAGTTGAGCGCCGATGGTCCGCAATGGATCGAGATTGTCGCGGCACTGACCGCCAGCGAATCGGTCAAGCCGAAATCGCTGCGCCATCCGCGCGTGTTCATCTTCGGTGCGCTGGAATCGCGTCTGCAAAACGTCGATACGATGATCCTCGGTGGGTTGAACGAAGGATCATGGCCCGGCACCACCACCAATAATCCATTTCTGTCGCGCAGCATGAAAACCGAAATGGGACTGGAGCCGCCGGAACGGCAGATCGGCCAGCTTGCCCATGACTTCGAAATGGCCAATGGCACCCGCCAACTGATCTATTGCCGCGCCCTGCGGCAGGGATCGGCCCCCACCGTTGCCTCCCGCTGGCTGCAAAGGCTGCTGGCGCTGGGTGGCAAGGATTTTGCAGAGACGCTGAAAGCCAGAGGGGAGCGCTACCGTCATTTTGCCGAGTTGCTCGATAAAGGCGCAGATCAAGCCGCCGCCCAACGCCCGCAGCCAAAGCCACCGGCCGATCTGCATCCGAAAACCTATTCCTTCAGCGAGGTCGGGCGTCTCAGGCGCGATCCCTATTCGATCTATGCCCGCCGCATTCTGAAGCTCGATCCGGTTGAACCGTTCAACAGCGATCCCGGCGCCTCCGAACGCGGCACGCTCTACCATGCGATTGTTGAGCAATTCGTGGCGCGTATGCCCGAAAAGCTGGGGCCTGACGCTGAACAGTTGATGAGCGAGATTGCCGACACGCTGTTTGCCGAGGGAAATCTGCCACCGCATATTCACGTCGTCTGGCGCAAGCGCTTCTCTGAGGTTGGCCTCGCCTTTATCGAGTGGCAGCGCCAGCGTGATCCGGCCAAGCTGGTGACGGAAGCCCGCGCCGGGGTGGAACTCGGCGAGATCGATATCCGGCTCACTGGTATTGCCGACCGGATCGATATCCGGGCCGGGCACGCCGATATCATCGATTACAAAACCGGTCTTAACCCCAGCGTTTCCCAGGCCCGCAGCCTGCTTGATCCGCAATTGGCTTTGGAAGCTGCGGCCCTGACCATGGGGGCCTTCAAGGATGTCGGACGGCTGAATCCGGATAATTTGATTTATGTCCGGCTTCGGCCCGGCGGGCGCTTTAAGGCCGATCAGGTTAATAACGAGCTGACCGGCAAGGGCGACAAGGCAAAGTCGGCACTGGATCTGGCGCAGGAATCCATCGCGCAACTGACCCGCTTCGTCACCCTGCTGCAATCGGGTGAGCGCGGCTATGTCTCGCGGCTGATGCCAGCGATGATGAATGATTTCAGCGGCGACTACGATCATCTGGCCCGCGTCGCTGAATGGTCCACCGCTGAAGCGGCAGAGGAGAGCAGCAGCGATGACTGATCCGGACATGCTGCGCGATGGCGATGACCCCATTGACTGGACCACCCGGCAGCAATCGCTGGCCTCCGATCCGGCCCGGTCTGCCTGGGTCTCGGCCAATGCCGGGTCTGGCAAGACCCATGTGCTGACGCAGCGGGTGATTCGCCTGCTGCTGGCGGGTGCGCGACCCTCTTCGATTCTTTGCCTGACCTATACCAAGGCGGCGGCCTCTGAAATGTCGAACCGGGTGTTCGACCGGCTTGCCGAATGGGCGACCCTTCCCGACGAAGAGCTTGCCCGCCGTATCGAAACCATTGAACGCCAACCGCCTGACCGTATGAAGATTGCCGAGGCGCGACGGCTGTTTGCCCGCGCCCTGGAAACGCCGGGCGGCTTGAAAATCCAGACCATCCACGCCTTTTGCGAGGCGCTGCTGCACCAGTTTCCGCTGGAAGCCAATGTGGCCGGGCATTTTTCGGTGCTGGACGACCGCGCGGCCTCGGTGCTTTTGGCCGATGCCCGCCGGTCGCTGCTGACGGCGACCGCTGCCGAAGACGATGCAAACCTCGCCGAAGCCTTTGCCGAAGTGTTGAGCCTTGGCGATGAATTCGGGCTGGAAAACCTGCTGTCTGACATCGTTTCCAACCGCCATGCGGTACGCGGCTTTCTGGCGGTAGCCCGTCGAAAGGGCGGCGTGGAGAGTGCTTTGCGCAATGCCTTGGGCCTTCAGCCTGAAGAAACCGAGATATCGCTGGCCGAGGCCTATTGGCCGCTTCCCAGCCTCGCGGGGCCGCAGCTTTCCACCTATATCGATCTGGCACTCACCAAGGGCGGTTCCCTTGTCCAAGGCGTCGCCCTGACGCTGGAGCGCGCCGTGCGCCAGCCTGATTCGCTCGTGCGGGCGCAATTGCTGGAAGAGGCCTTTTACACGGGCTCCGACAAGCCGAAAGCCGACCGTTCGCTGATCGCCGCCGCCATGAACAAGGCGGCTCCTTATCTGTCGGAGGCGATTTTTGCGGCCCGCGACCATGTCGTCGCCTGCCGCGAACGCCTGCGGCTGCTTCGGCTGTTCAAGGCAACACGGGCGGCGCTAACGCTGGCCGAGCGGCTGGACCATGATTATGAAGAGTTGAAAAAGCGCAGCAGCCAACTGGATTTCGAGGATCTGATTGCCCGCACCGCCGAGCTTCTGACCCGCAGCACGGTTGGCCCCTGGGTGCATTACAAGCTGGATCAGGGCATCGACCATATTCTGGTCGATGAGGCGCAGGATACCAGCCCGGTACAATGGTCGGTGATCCGCTCGCTGCGCGAAGATTTTTTCTCCGGCCAGAGCGCCCGTCCGGTGCGCCGCACCTTCTTTGCTGTTGGTGATGAGAAGCAATCGATCTACTCCTTCCAAGGCGCAAAGCCGGAACGGTTTTCACAGGAAGCCCGCGAGACCGAACAGGAAGTGGCGCGTGGCGGCGAAAGCTTTAGCGCGGTGCGCCTGCCGCTATCCTTCCGCTCCACCAATGCCGTGTTGTCAGCCGTTGACCAGGTGTTTTCGGTTACCGAGAATGCCCGGGGCCTTTCGGCGGTTGCGGAACCAGTGGTGCATATGTCGAGCCGCATCGGCCATCCCGGCGCGGTCGAAGTCTGGGAAATGATCGCGCCGGAAGGCAGCGACAGTGAGGAGGATTGGACCGCCCCCTTCGATGCAACGCCGGAAAATGCCCCTTCGGCCATGTTGGCGCGGCGGATCGCCCAGCGGATCGAGATCATGCTGGCCCGCGAGACCATCGTGGAAAAGGGTGTGGAGCGGTCCATAGAAGCAGGCGACATCCTCATTCTGGTGCGCAAACGCGGCGCTTTCGTCAATGCGCTGACGCGAGCCTTGAAGCGGCGCAGCAATATTCCTGTGGCTGGAGCCGACCGGTTGCGGCTGACCGGCCATATTGCCGTGCAGGATCTGCTGGCGCTGGGGCGGTTCGTGCTGTTCACCGCCGATGACCTGTCGCTGGCGGCGCTGCTGAAAAGCCCGTTGTTCAACCTGAGCGAAGACGATGTATTCGAAGTGGCAGCGCGGCGCGGTGAAATCTCTGTCTTTGCCGAGATTGCCCGGCTGGCGGAGGCCGGATCAGAAAAATGGCAGGTGGCCCTTGCCCGTTTGCACCGCTATCTCGCCTTGGCGCGGGATCTTCTGCCGCATGATTTCTATGGTCGGGTGCTTGGTCCCCTGGGAGGCCGACGCGACTTTCTGGCTCGACTTGGCAGCGAGGTTAGCGACATCATCGATGAGTTCCTGACCTTTACTCTCTCCCATGAGCAGGCGGGCCTGCCGGGCCTGCAATCCTTCATCACCACGCTGGAGCAGGAAGCGCCTGAGGTAAAGCGCGAACAGGACAAGGAGCGCAGCGAGGTGCGCATCATGACCGTTCATGCCTCCAAGGGGCTGGAAGCGCCAATCGTGTTTCTGGTCGATGATGGCTCCAAAGCCTTCAACCATACGCATCTGCCAAAATTTCGGATGATCGAGACCGGAGCGCAGCCCCCGGAATGCCCCGTTTGGGTGCCGGTGAAAGCGGTTGATAATCCTCTGACCGCTGAGGACGTGGCAAAGCGAAAACAGGCCATTGAGGAGGAATATCGACGCCTGCTCTATGTCGGCATGACGCGGGCTGCCGACCGGCTGGTGGTCTGCGGCTATCGTGGCAAGCAGGTGCAGACCGAAATCTGGCACCAGATGGTCTGGTCGGCCCTGATGCTTGATACAGAACGGTGCCGGGAGCAACGCTTTGGCGGGCCGGAAGGCGACTGGACCGGGCTGCTCTGGGAAAATGCCGTCGTTCCGGGCCGCTTCGAACGACAGGAAAAACGCCCGGAAAAACGGCAGTTGGAAGCCTTGCCGGAGGCGCTGCTGCGCCCGGCGCCGCCACCGCCGCGTTTGCCACGGCCTTTAAGCCCATCAGGGGCCGGGATCGAGGTGAATGACGAGGACGGCGACCTGATGCTGCGCTCACCGCTGTTTAGCAAGGGTGAAGATGCAGGCCTTGCCCTGCAAAAGGGCCGATTGGTGCACCGGATGCTGCAAATGCTGCCGGGCCTGCCTGCCGATGAACGGATGGCCGCCGCCCGCCGTTATGGCGAGCGCGCCGCCCGGTTCTGGCCCGCCCATGAGCGCGTCCGCTTGGTGGATAGTGTTTTGGCTATCCTTGATCATCCGGCCTTGAGCGAGGTGTTTTCCAGCCATGCGCAGACGGAGTTTTCGCTGATGGGCACCATCCGGCTTGGCGCAGAACAGCGCGCCGTCTCGGCGCGAGTGGACCGAATGGCGGTTACGAACGAGAAAGTGATTCTGCTGGATTACAAGACCAACCGGCAGCCGCCGCGTCAGGAAAGTGAAGTGCCACTGTCCCATTCGGCACAGCTTGCAATCTACCGCGAATTGCTGAAGCCGCTCTATCCGGGAAAGGTGATCGATTGTTTGCTGGTCTATACCGAAGGGCCGCATGTAGTGGCGCTGACGGAGGCAGGTTTACATTGCGCATTACAGGAGCTTCAGACTTTTCAAAACACCTAGGGTTTGTCAGTCAAAAGTGTGGAGCGGTTTGGGGGATCGGCAATTCGTCTCGGACGCACCAAAAGGCTTATTTCCTCTTTCGCCCAAATTTGCATAGATATTTCAGATTTATGTCCGGTTGACAGCCAATCAAGAACGGGGATGGTAGCGTGGGGCGGCAAATGCAGTGGTGGCAGGAGCTTGATAGCGTCTGGCGCGCATTGCACCGCGAACAGGCTTTGCCCCTTGATGAATGGATGACCGCAGGAGGTTGAAATGGCGCGTGTCGAACAGTTTGGTCTGGCTATCGAGCAGGATCTCTATGATTTTCTGGTGAGCGAGGCCTTGCCGGGGACAGGCGTGGAGCCAGAGGCCTTTTTCCAGCATTTGTCCACCCTCGTGCACGAGCTTGCCCCGAAGAACCGCGCCCTGCTGGCCAAGCGCGATGCCTTTCAGGCGCAGCTGGACAACTGGTACAAGCAAAACGGCGCTCCCTCGGATCTTGCGGCTTACGAAACTTTCCTGCGTGATATCGGCTATCTCCTGCCGGAAGGACCGGATTTCTCCGTGACGACCAGCAATGTCGATGCGGAAATTGCTTCGATTGCCGGGCCGCAGCTTGTCGTGCCTGTGATGAATGCCCGTTATGCCCTGAATGCCGCAAACGCGCGTTGGGGTTCGCTCTACGACGCGCTCTACGGAACGGATGCGATCTCCGAGGCCGACGGTGCCGAAAAGGGCAGGGGGTATAATCCCAAACGTGGCGAAAAGGTTATTGCCTGGGCGCGGGCTTTCCTCGATCAGTCCGTGCCTCTGGCGGGTGGCCGCTGGGCGGATGTGGCGGGCCTTGCGCTTGCCGATGGCTATCTCGATGTGACGCTGATCTCCGGCGACAAGACCGGTTTGATGGATCCTTCGCAACTGGCGGGAACGTTCAGCGAGGACGCCAGCGTGACGTCTTATCTTTTGCGCCGCAATGGCCTGCATGTGGAAATCTGCATTGACGCCAAAGGCGCGATTGGTGCCGCCGATAAGGCGAATATCAACGATATCAGGCTGGAATCGGCGATTACCGCTATCATGGACTGCGAGGACTCGGTTGCCGCTGTCGATGCCGAGGACAAGATCCTGGCCTATTCCAACTGGCTCGGCTTGATGAAGGGCGATCTGGAGGAAGTGGTTGCCAAGGGCGATCATGTCTTTACCCGTACCCTCAACCCCGATCTCGAATTCACCGATCCGCAGGGCAAGCCGTTTACTGTAGCCAGCCGGTCGCTGATGCTGATTCGCAATGTCGGGCATCTGATGACCAATCCGGCTATTCTTGATCGCGATGGTGCCGAGGTGCCGGAAGGCATTATGGATGCGATGGTGACCGCGCTGATCGCGCTGCATGATATCGGCCTGAATGGACGGCGGCAGAACTCTCGCCAAGGCTCGATGTATGTGGTGAAGCCGAAAATGCATGGGCCGGAAGAAGTGGCTTTTGCCGTTGAAATCTTCACCCGTGTCGAACAGGCGCTGGGCATGGAACCCAATACGATCAAAATGGGGATCATGGACGAGGAGCGCCGCACGACGGTTAACCTCAAGGAATGCATCCGCGCTGCCAAGGACCGGGTGGTGTTCATCAATACCGGCTTCCTCGACCGCACTGGCGACGAAATCCATACCTCGATGGAAGCCGGGCCGATGATCCGCAAGGGCGATATGAAACAGGCCGCCTGGATTGCGGCTTATGAAAACTGGAATGTCGATATCGGTCTGCAATGCGGCCTGTCTGGTCATGCTCAGATCGGCAAGGGCATGTGGGCCATGCCGGACCTGATGGCAGCGATGCTGGAGCAGAAGATCGCTCATCCGAAAGCCGGGGCCAATACCGCCTGGGTTCCATCACCAACGGCGGCAACATTGCATGCCACCCATTATCATCAGGTGGATGTCGCGGCAGTCCAGGCCGGATTGAAGAGCCGGACGCGGGCCAAGCTCTCCGATATCTTGTCGGTGCCGGTGGCCTCCCGCCCCAATTGGACGCCGGAAGAAATTCAGCGCGAGCTGGATAACAATGCCCAGGGCATTCTGGGCTATGTGGTCCGCTGGATCGACCAGGGCATTGGCTGCTCGAAAGTGCCTGACATCAACAATGTCGGCCTGATGGAAGACCGTGCTACCTTGCGCATTTCCGCCCAGCACATGGCCAATTGGCTGCATCACGGTGTTGTCACCGAGGCGCAGGTTGTCGAAACGCTGAAACGGATGGCAGCCATCGTCGACAAGCAGAATGCAGGCGATAAGGCCTATCGCCCGATGGCTGCCGATTTCGACGTTTCCATCGCTTTCCAGGCGGCGCTTGATCTGGTGTTGAAGGGCAGGGAGCAGCCGAACGGTTATACCGAACCGGTCCTGCACCGCCGCCGACTTGAGTTGAAGGCCACGGCAATTCCAGCAAAAGTGTGAAGCGGTTTTGCGTCCGGAATTGCGCTGGCAAGAAGCCAATTCCAGCAAAAGTGTGAAGCGGTTTTGCGTCTGGAACGATGCGACGAAACAGGCTGAAATTTTCACGTGAAACACAAAAGCCGCCGGAGCAATCCGGCGGCTTTTCAGTCGAGGCTATTATATTATCGCAATCAGGACTGCTGAACGATGACCTTGGTGGCCTTGCCCGGCAGGACGCGGCTGTAGAGGTCGATGACATCCTGGTTGATCATGCGGATGCAGCCAGACGATGCGGCGGTGCCGATCGAAGCCCATTCCGGCGAACCGTGGATGCGGAACAGCGTGTCTTGGCCCTTGTCGTTGAACAGATACATGGCGCGGGCACCAAGCGGATTGCTGATGCTGGGGCCCATGCCGTTTTCGACATATTTGGCCACTTCCGGCTTGCGCACGGCCATTTCCTTCGGCGGATGCCAGGTTGGCCATTCCTGCTTCCAGGCAACATAGGCCTGACCCTGCCAGGCGAAGCCATCCTTACCGACGCCGATGCCGTAGCGGATCGCCTTGCCATTTGGCAGGACGTAATACAAGAAGCGTTCCTTGGTGTTGACGATGATCGTACCGGGCCGCTCTGTGGTGTCGAAAGCAATGATCTGACGGCGGAACTTCGGGTTGACCTTCTGGATCGGAATGCCGGGCAGCGCATAGCCAGCATCCGTAACCGGACCATAGGAATCATCGAAGATCTGTGCTGTTTCGACCGAGGCTGGCGCGACAACAGGCGCGGCTTCAGCGGTCTTTTTGCTGTCAGCTTCCGACGTGGTGGAGCAGCCAGTGATGGCGAGGGTGGAGAATAGACCGAGCACGGTCAGTGCATTGCGGATTCGCATGGGAGGCTCATCGACTTTCGGGCGGGAAATGATCTGTGTTACCAGCTTTGATAGTGGTATATTTTTGATTACAGTGGAGTTTGCAAGGGAACAGAAGACCCATGCCGTCTCTGGCCTCGCAAATTGCTGAAGACTGGCTTTTTTGCAACAGACTTGCGGCCTGCTAAGAGAAGATTATGACGATTCTTACTATTTCCGTTAAGAATACATTAATCGACGGACGGCAGTCCGAACGTGCCTTAATGATTCGCCGTGGCACGCAATTGCTTCTCGATCAGATGCGCCATGCCGTGCTGCCGGAGCTTTCGCTGGCCAGCGGCCGCCGCGCCGACCTGATCAGCGTCTCGGATAAGGGTGAGATCTGGATTACCGAGATCAAATCCTCGATCGAGGATTTCCGGGTCGACCGCAAATGGCCGGATTATCGCCAGCATTGTGACCGGCTGTTTTTCGCCACGCTACCCGATGTGCCGCAGGAGATATTTCCGCAAGAGTGCGGCCTGATCGTCTCAGACGGCTATGGGGCGCATCTGTTGCGCGATGCACCGGAACACAGGCTTGCCCCAGCCACCCGCAAATCCGTGATGCTGGCGTTTTCGCGTGCGGCAGCCCAACGGTTGATGCGGGCCGAATGGGATGCCGCCCCGCAATTTCTGCCCTGATTGTTTCGGCGCACGCTTGTTACTTTGGTGCGCGCTTGGCGAGAATCCGTTGCAGGGTGCGGCGGTGCATGTTCAGCCGCCTTGCGGTTTCCGAGACATTGCGCTCGCAGGCCTCATAGACCCGCTGGATATGTTCCCAGCGCACCCGGTCGGCAGACATCGGATTTTCCGGCACATCGGCCTTTTCGCCTGGACGCTGGGTCAGGGCGTTGAAGACATCGTCGGCATCGGCAGGTTTCGACAGATAATCCACCGCGCCGAGTTTGACGGCGGTGACGGCGGTGGCAATATTGCCGTAGCCGGTCAGCACGATAATCCGCGTGTCGGTTCGGCTTTCGCGAATGGCCTGGATCACATCAAGACCATTGCCATCGCCAAGCCGCAGGTCGACCACGGCATATTTCGGTGCTGCGGTCTTGGCCTTGGCAATGCCTTCCGCCACAGAAGAGGCAATATCCACTTTAAAGCCACGGGTTTCCATGGCGCGGGCCAGCCGTCGCAGAAAGGGCTGGTCGTCATCGACTATCAACAAGGTGGCGTCCGGGCCGAGATCGGCAGCGCCCTCTTCGTGGGTGATCGGCATATCCTGGGTCATGTTCTTTCAATCCTAGAGCATTTCCAGGAAAAGAGGAAACCGGTTTTCCGTCCGGAAATGCTAAAACAAAGAGTTAGAGCGTTGCTGCGATTCCATGAAGAGCAGAAACGCTCTAACGTCCGCAGCGTTATTGCGCACTCGCCTCTGTCGGTAAAGTCACTTTGTCGGTGTTTCCATTTCCCGGCGCGGCCAGCGCACCGTTACCCGCGCCCCCGGGCTGGAAGTGCCCCGATTTTCAAAGGTCAGGACAGCGCCGGAACGCTCCAGCAGGGTCTTGGCAATGAACAGCCCTAGCCCCAGCCCACCCGCCCGCGCATCGCTTTTGCGGCTGGTGACATAAGGCTCGCCGATTCTCAGCAGAATATCGGGCGCAAAGCCTTCTCCATCGTCCTCGATCATGATCGTCACATGACGGTTGTCATGCTCTACAGTGATGGTGACCTGATCCCGAGCATAGTCCAGGGCGTTCTCGATCAGGTTGCCAAGTCCGTAGAGAATGCCGGGATTGCGGTTACCCACCGGCTCGCTGGCGCGTTCGGAAACCTCCACCACCGTCAGCTTTATGCCGAAGTCCCGGTGAGGCGCGATCACTTCCTCAATCAGCGACGAGAGCGGCAATTGCCGCATATGCGCCTCATCCTCGGCGGACAGGGTGGTCAACCGCTTGAGAATGTCACGGCAACGTTCGCTCTGGCTGCGCAGCAGCTGGACGTCCTCGCCGAAGCGTGGGTCCTTGCCCAATTCCCGTTCCATTTCCTTGGCAACGACGCTGATCGTCGCCAGAGGTGTCCCCAATTCATGGGCGGCGGCGGCGGCCAGCCCATCCAGCTGGGAAAGATGCTTTTCCTTTTGCAGCACCAATTCGGTTGCCGCCAGCGCATCGGCCAGAAGATTGGCCTCTTTGGACACCCGATAGGCATAGAAGGCAGCAAATGCGGTCATCGACACGATAGAGCACCAGATTGCCACCAGCATGACTGGGCCGCCGCGATCAATATAGTCGGCATACCAGGGCAGGGGAAAAGGCGTGAAAGCCTGCACAGAGATACAAATCATCGCCAGGCCCAGCAAGGCCATGGAATGGCGCAGCGGCTGGGAGGCAAAAACCACGATGACCGGTACGCAGATCAGTGGCGCGAAGGGATTGGCCAGCCCGCCGGTGATAAACAGCAGAGCGCCCATCTGGCAGAGATCCAGCGCCAAAATCGCCAGTGTCCAAATCGGTTCCAGCCTCTGGGTGGACGGAAAGGCCAGTTGCAGCAGGAAATTCACCACTGCCAATGCGCCGATCAGAATGGCGGCGGCCAGTACCGGCATCGGAAATTGCAGAACCAGCGCGACAATTGCCAGGGTGATGGTCTGCCCTGCGACCGCCAGCCAGCGGAGCCGAACCAGCGTTTCAAGCCGCAATCTGCGGCTGGATGTACCAAAATGCATGCGAATATCCGTCTTTGCGCTCATTCACGTTCCCCCCGCCCGTCCTCCTTCGGGCAGGATCTATGTACCACGCGGTTTTGCCCGTGTCGTGGGGGCAGCAGCGGCAGGGTCGTCCGGCCAGGGGTGGCGGGGATAGCGCCCACGCATGTCAGCGCGCACGTCGCTCCATGATCCGGCCCAGAAACCAGGCAGGTCACGGGTCGTCTGGATTGGCCGATGCGCCGGTGACGTCAGTTCCAGCAGCAGCGGCAACCGCCCGCCACCAATGGCCGGATGGTTTTTAAGGCCAAACAATTCCTGAACGCGGATCGTCAGCTTTGGCTCGTCGCCGTCATATTGGATCGGATGGCTCATGCCGGTCGGCGCGGTAAAATGGGTCGGCGCCATCTGGTCCAGATCACGCTGCGCCTCGTAAGGCACCAGCGCCTTCAGCCCATTGATGATCCCGCCCATGGAAATATCGACAAGGCTGCGGACACCGGTCTGGAAGGGAATGAACCAGTCCTCAAGCCGCTCCAGCAAGGCCTCGTCACTCATGTCCGGCCACGGAGCTCCGAGCGTGCGATGCAGAAAACCGATGCGCTGGCGCAATTGCTCGGCATTTTTGCTGAAATCCAGGCGTTCGAGACCCAATTGCCGCAACCCTTCTGCCAATGCCTTTGTGGCACCTTCGCCACTGGGGCGCCCTAGCGGTGTTTCCTCCAGAATGATCGCACCGATCCGCTTGACGCGCCGAGCGCGGACCTGGCCGCTTGGCGGGTCGAAAAAGCTCTCATCGCCCTGAATGATTGCCTCCGGCAGGCTCTCTTCTATATCGGAAAGGCGGATTTCCGCTGCGCTCAGGATTCGCCCCTGCGCTGCCCGCCCGGTCAGATCGGCAATGACAAGCATGTCGCTTGCCGCCAGCCGTTCGGTTTGCGCCAGTTCCGCACCGCGCCCATTTGCCATGACATATCGCCCGGGTGCGCCCCGTTTCAGCGCGATCCGGTCGGGATAAGCATGTAAAAGCAGCACCCCGGCCAGCGCCGGGGTGGCGGCAACCTGACGTTTCGACAAGTCTTTCGTCAACCGATCCGCCAGCTTGCGCGCTGCACTGGCCCGCTCGCTGCGGTCCGACCGAAATCGGCGCAGGCGTTCTTCCAGGTCGATATCCGTTCCACCCAAACCTTGTTCTGTCAGCAGGACGGCGATCTCGCTGGCTGTTTTGGCCTGTCCCTGTTCTGCGGCGGCAATCACCATGGCGGCAAGCCTCGGCGGCAGGCCAAGGCCGCGCATGATCTTGCCTTTGGCCGTCAAGTGTCCCTGATCATCCAGTGCGCTAAGAGCCACCAGCAGGTTCCGCGCCTCCTTCAAGGCGGCGGCGGGCGGCTGATCGATAAAGGATAAAGCAGAAGCATCGGTCACGCCCCAATGGGCCATGTCCATCACCAGACCGGACAGATCACTGGCGAGAATTTCCGGCGGGGTAAAGGCTGGCATCGCTGCCGTTTGACCGGCATGCCACAGCCGGATGGCGATACCCGGCTCGGTTCGACCGGCACGTCCGGCCCGCTGGTCGGCGGACGCGCGCGAAACGCGGGTGGTTTCCAGTCGCGTAATACCCGTCGAGGGTTCGTAGACCGGCAGGCGTTGCAGCCCGCTGTCGATGACGATCCGTACTCCATCGATGGTGATCGAGGTTTCGGCAATCGATGTGGCCAGAACCACTTTGCGGGCGCCGGGAGTGGTTGGCTTGATGGCCTGGTCTTGCTCGGCTTGTGAAAGATTGCCGTAAAGCGGCGCAATCAAAGTTGCGGTTGGCAACCGGCCCTCCAGCCGCTCCGCCACGCGGCGGATTTCGGCCTGACCGGGCAGAAAGGCAAGGATCGACCCGCTTTCATTGGCATGGGCATCGAGAATGGCACTGGTGACGCTGTCTTCAATCCGCTCAGTGCCGGGCCGGTCGCGGTGGCGGATATCGATGGGAAAGCTGCGCCCCGCACTTTCCAGCACCGGTGGGTCCTGCATCAGGCCTGCCACCCGCTGCACATCCAGCGTCGCTGACATGACGATCAGCCGCAAATCATCGCGCAGGGCGGATTGGCAATCCAATGCCAGCGCCAGGCCGAAATCCGCATCCAGTGACCGCTCGTGAAATTCATCAAACAGCACGGCGGCGATGCCTGACAGTTCGGGGTCCTCCAGAATCATCCGGGCAAACACGCCCTCCGTGACCACTTCAATCCGCGTCTTGGCAGAGATGCGGTTATCGAGCCGCATTCTGTAGCCCACCGTTTCACCCACAGTCTCGCCGATCAGGGAGGCCATGCGGGAGGCCGCAGCACGCGCGGCCAGCCGCCTTGGCTCCAGCAGAATGATCCGGTTATCGCCCCGCCATGGCTGGTCGAGCAGGTAGAGTGGAACAAGCGTCGTTTTGCCTGCCCCTGGAGGAGCGGAAAGAACGGCACGGTTTCCCTCTCGCAATGCCTTCGCCAAAGGGGGCAGGATTTCACTGACGGGATAAGGAGGAAGAGAGAATGCCATGGAATTGCGTATCACTGTATATGTCAGGGAAATCGAAACCGGCTCAACCGATCGGCAGCTCTTCCTTGAAAGAGTCAAACCTCACAGCCGACCCTGCCGGGCCTTTACGGTTTCATACGCCAGAATGGCGCCTGCGAGATCTTCTAGCGCAGCGCCAACGGATTTGAACAGTGTAATTTCCTCTGCGTTCTTACGCCCATCGACAGTGCCTCTGACAAGCTCCGCGAGTTCACCTTGAATCTGCTCTGCGGTCAGACTGCCATTGCGGAGCGGCTGTACGATATCGCCAGCCTCAGCCATCGCGCCTGCGCGGGTATCGACATAGACGCGCGCCCTTCGAATAGCCGTATCATCCGCCTCGCGCATGACAGGCCGGAAACCACCAACGAGATCGACATGGGCGCCAGGTTTAAGCCAGTCTCCTTCAATCAACGGATCGGTTGTCAGGGTGGCGCAGGAAATAATATCCGCCTGCTGCGCAACCTCTTCAAGCCCTGTCACAGCCTGAGCAGAAAAACCGAGCTCACGGGCTGCGGCTGCCGTTTCTTCTGCCTTGGCTGAATTGCGGCCCCAGATAGAAATCTGGGTGAGCGGTCGGATGGACGCATGGGCTTCTATAAGATGGAGTGAAAGACGTCCCGTTCCCACCATCACCATATGCGATGCATCCTCCCGCGCCAGATAGCTTGCCGCCAGGGCAGACGCCGCCGCAGTGCGCCGTGCTGTCAGAACCCCGCCATCAATAAGAGCCAGCATCGCTCCTGTTTCGCCCGAGGTCAGCAAATAGCCTCCCTGCACAGCGGGAAGACCAGAGAGATGATTGTCCGGAAAAACGGAAACCAGCTTGACCCCACAATATCTGCCGGGCAGCCAGGCGGGCATCAAGAGCAGGGTGGCATCGGCACGTCCGGGCACTTCCACTGTATGATGATGCCGGACCGGCATCCGGCAGTCGCAAGCGAACATATCCTTCAAGGCACCGATCAGATTAGCCCAACCCAGCGCATGCGCCGTCTCATCCTCATTCAACACAAGCATAGTGTGGTCTCCAAACCAATGATTGGTCAGAACCTTAGCAAGTTCGCCGTCACGGAGAAGAAAAGAACGTGTTCTAAGATGGTGATTCCCATCGAAAACCGGTCCACACGCATGCCTCCCGTAAAAATCCGCTGATATTTCTGTTTATTTTC